>PLEX01000224.1:6495-29294 GCA_003136575.1 Bryobacterales bacterium
CAGGATTCCGGCGTGCCGATTTATTCGATAAATATTCTGCAGATGATGAGGCCGGGCGCGATGGAGAGTATCGACCAGCTCCAGGCCGATAACGAAATGAAGACTTTCGCGAAGGAAACGGGTGGGCAGGCGTTCTTTCCGCGATGGCAGGCCGAACTGCCCGACGCATTCGGCGCGCTGCAGAACACCATGCGCAGCCAGTACACGCTGGCCTANNGCCCGCGACATCCGCAGCCAGTACACGCTGGCCTATTCGCCGTCTAATCAGGAAAAGGACGGCAAGTTCCGCAAGATCGCGGTGCAACTGATCGATCCAGAGACCAACCAGGCGCTGGTGTTGCGTGACGAAAAACAAAAGCCCATCAAATACACCATCGTCGCCAAACAGGGTTACAAGGCACCTCGGGCGGTGGAGTAAGCCGGTTATAGTCCGGAGTGGTATCCCAGTGTTCCCGAAGATGCTAACGCCCTGCGCTTACGAAGTCAAGAACTGAATTTGCCTTGCTTTCAATTGGATATAAAACCGTTGACAGCAAGATGACAAACCTGTTAACGTCAACCGTTCCCTCAATGAAATCCGCCCCAGTTTCTTCCGCCAGTATTCTCCTCGTCGACGACAATCCAAACGGCTTGACGGCGCGGCGCATGATTCTTGAAGACCAGGGTTTCTCGGTTACGACCAGCGGCACTGCGGAAGGTGCCTGGGACCTTTTTCGTCAGTCGTGCTTCGATATCGTCGTCACCGACTATCGGCTCCCGGGGATGAATGGCGGCGATTTGATTCGTCTCATCCGGGCTTCGGACTCACCGGCCAGGATCATTCTGCTCTCCGGGTTCATCGGCGTTCTCGGGCTGAATCAGGAAAACACAGGTGCCGACGAACTGATCATCAAGAGCCACAAGGAGGTGCCTGAGTTACTGCGCGCCGTCCGTAAGTTGGCGCACCAGACACCGCGCCGCCGGCCGCCGTCGCCGGAAAGCGGAGCTACAGCGAAGAACCTTCGTCGGAAGCCGGGAGCGCGAAAGTCGGCGGGCAACCTCTGAGGAACGCGCGCAAGTTACGCCGCCGGACCCGGCTGAACGGGTGGTTCCTCCAAACTCTGATCTTCGTGCGAAAGCTCGCCGTTGTCGCAGCTATTTCTTTCTTATTTGGCAGTTCCTCGGGGGCAGCCTCCAGGAGGTCCGCCCCAAAGCCAGCCAAGGCCCCGGTTGTTTCCGCCCCTGTTTCACCCGAAGCTGCCGCCGCCCGTTGGATGGTATCGCTGACCGCGCGTGAGAGAATTGCGCAACTCGTCGTGATACCCTTCAACGGCCACAAGTTCCGTCGTTCGCGCGATGCGGCGAAGTTTAATAACCTCGTGTCGCGGGAACATGTCGGAGGGCTGATCCTGGTGAATCTGGCGGACGGTCGACTTGCGGCAAAGGCGGAGCCACTGGAAACGGCGACCTTCATCAACCGGATGCAGCGAGCCGCGAAAATTCCGCTGATCGTCGCAGGGGATTTTGAGCGTGGCCTGTCCATGCGCGTCGAGGCGACCACCGTCTTTCCCCACGCGATGGCCTTCGCGGCGTCGGGCGATCCGGACGAAGCGCGCATCGAAGGCGAAATCACCGCCAGAGAATCGCGGGCTTTGGGGTTTCAGTGGATCTTCTTTCCCGACGCCGACGTCAACAACAATCCCGATAATCCGATCATCAACATTCGTTCGTACGGCGAAGATCCGGCCACCGTCTCGCGATTCGTGAGCGCCTTCATCGCCGGAGCGCACGCCGACCCAAACAACCGCGTACTCGTAACGGCGAAGCATTTTCCCGGCCATGGCGACACCGCGACCGACACCCACATGAACCTCGCGACCATTGCCGCCGACCGGCCAAGGCTGGAGTCGCTCGAATGGGCGCCGTTTCGCGCGGCGATCAAGAGCGGCGTCGATTCCATCATGACGGCGCACATTGCGGTGCCTGCGCTGGACGATCCGGCGTTGCCCGCAACGCTGTCGCCGAAGATTCTGACGGGCGTGCTGCGCGACGAACTCGGTTTTGGCGGATTAATTGTGACCGACGCGCTCGATATGGGAGGCATCGCACATGGCTTTGCCGCCGGCGACGCGGCGGTGCGCGCCGTAGAGGCTGGGGCGGACGTTCTGCTGATGCCCGCCGATCCCAAAGCGGCGATTGACGCCGTGGAGGCAGCGGTGAAGAACGGTCGCATCACGCAGAAACGAATCGACGAGAGTGTTATGCGAATTCTCATCGCGAAGGCTCGCGTTGGCCTTGCGGCGAGCAAGCTGGTGGATACGGCTCGCGTGAGAAGTCTGGTGAATACCCCGGAGGGTAGTGAGGCGGCCCAAAGGATCGCCGATCGCTCCGTGACGCTGGTCCGCAATGAAAACGGAATTCTACCGTTGCGGACGAGCCAGAGCGCCGCGGGGACTGTCTTCTACACTTTGACCGAAGGTACGGCGTCGGTGGAAGGCATGGCGTTCAGCGCGGAAGTTCGGCGCAGTTTGCCGCAGGCCACGTTGATTCGCGCCGATTCCATGATGTCGGAAGCGGCGATCGACGCGGCTTTTCAACGCGGCGGTGGCGCGGACAGGTACGTTGTCGCGGCATTTGCGTCGGTCGCGCCGAATCGGGGGAGCGCGGCGCTGGGCGGTTCGCTGCCGAGGCTCGTGCAGGACCTGATCGCGACGAAGAAGCCAGTGGTGTTCGTGGCACTGGGCAATCCTTATCTGCTGCGCAACTTTCCGGATGTGGCCGCGTACCTGGCGGCTTACAGCACGGTTCCGCCGTCGGAAACCGCGGTAGTGAAGGCGTTGTTCGGTGAAATGCCGGTTACAGGAAAACTGCCGGTTACGATTCCAGGGTACGCGAAAGTGGGCTACGGGATCGCGCTCGCCAGCGCGAAATAATCGGGTTGCAGTGCCGGTGGCGCAAGGCGGGGCATTTAGCGGCAAGTCAAGGCTCGAAAGGCTCGAATACGGGGAATTGGCCTCATGCCCGCATTGTGCGACACTGACGAGAGACTCTGGTGATGAATTCCGCAGGCGACATCCTTTCAGCAACCGTTCGTTCAGGCCGCCTAAACCATGAATGGCACGACTATTGAAAGGCTGTCCATCGGGCAGCTCTATTCAACGAGGAGATCTTCAGGTCGCTCCAGGTCTCAAACGCTGGCGGGATACGGCTGTGCCTTCGTGGCGACTCCCCTGCCAGGGCAGCAATAATGACGTCAGCGCAAGGCATGCACGGCCTCGGCGAGAATCCCTACCATGACAGACTTGAGGGCGGCACACTTACCTACACGGCCGCAGGGAAGGTGGGGGAGCAGACGCTGTCTGGTTCAAATAGAAGATTGATTGAGCAGAAGGTCCTGAATTTTTCCGATACACGGTTTTGTCCTGATTGCGAACCGGCGGGACAGGACGGTTGGACCTAAGNNACTCAACTCGACGTGGACGGGAAGGTGCGAAAGGTCTGGCTCTTCGAATTCAAGATCCATGACGATCAGCAATTTGTGCCTCTTGCCGACGACGCAGCCGTTTCGAGGGACCTTCTCGCCGAGTCGAGGCGTCGCAGACCCGGCGATTCTGACGACGACGAGATCGTCGGCGGGACCGATCAGCAGCACTACAGCGCTGCACAAACTGAACAGATTCGCGGTAAGTTGCTCGCGCTGGAACCGAGACAGTTCGAACTGTTCATCAGAGACTTGCTCGTGCACTGCGGATTCGCGGACGTCCGTGTCACCAAATACAGCTCGGATGGAGGAATCGACGTAAACGCCCGCACGGGCACGCGGCTTTGGGTCCTCGAGAACACGATGTTACAAGTGCAGGCCAGGCGCTGGTTGCATTCGGTTGGCCGCAAGGAAGTGGCGGAGTTACGCGGAAGCTTGCAGCCGTTTGCGAGGGGCGCCGTCGTCACCACCGGTCACTTTTCTAAAGCCGCTGTCAAGGAGGCCAGCGAGGAAGGCAAGAATCCGATTGTTCTGGTGGATGGCTTCAGTTTGTCGCAAGTAGTGCTCGACCAAAGCTTTCCCATCGAGCGGACTTGGGAAAAGACGGAAAATCGAGATCGGCGACCTTAGCGACCTGACTGCATTGGGCCCCGGAATGGCCATTATCCCTCGCGCCGATCACTTCCTTGCGTACCAGACGAAAAACAAGCCGTCCGGCGCGATATCTTCCCAGTAGGAAATCGGTTCGCTGCTTACCGACCCGCAATGCCGCGAAAGCAGCGTCTCGAGCTCGCGCCGTTTGAACCAGCGCTCCCACGCGGGCGTCTTCAGTTTGCCCCAATGCTCGGCGTTTTTATCGATAATCGCCAATCTGCCGCCGGGCCGCAGCACGCGGCACATTTCCCCGACCGCCCGTTCGATATCCACCGCATGTTCCAGCGATTCGGTAGCGTAGACGCCATCAAACGACGCTGTTTCAAACGGCAGTTCCGTCATGATGGCCGAAACCCGGTCAACACCTTCCGGAACGCAGCGCAGCATTTGTTGGGAGATGTCCAGACCGGTAAGGCGAGCCCCGGGAATCCCGTCCTGCAGCACCCGGGCGTAACGACCCTTCCCGCAGCCGACGTCGAGCAGACGGCCGCCGGCCGCGAACCAGCGCAGAAGTACCTGCACATGCTGGATTCGCGGATCGATAGTCGAGGGAAAATGCTCTTCGTCGGTTGCCGCCTCGTCGAAACTGGCGCGAATTTCCCTGCGCAGCCGCTCGTCCAGCTGAGGGGCTCCCGCGGTACGGCGTCCGAACAGGCCAGTGAATTTCATGTCAGCGGCTTACGAAAAGCGGGCGGAAACGCCGCTTCCACAGCCCCCTAGGCGTTGGTCAGGAACACCGGGAGACCGAGTTTACCCGTGTAGCTTGGCCGGTAGCGTTCCTTGTCGTACATCCTGTCGACATCGACCGCGCGCGGTCCGAGCTTCGGATCCGGGATCGGCACCGCGGCGTATTTGCCGCCGTTTATCGCCATCATGACGCCCTTGCCGCCGCTGGCGATCGTGTCAATGGCCATTCCGCCGAATGTCGACGCCACCATGCGATCGACAAAATCCGGAGCGCCGCTGCGCAGATCGTACGTCAGATCGCTCACGATGGTTTCCTCGCCGCGCTGCTGGATATACTCGTTCAGAACTTCCGCGATGTTAGCCTTTTTGCGATGCCCGAATGCGTCCGCCTGGCCGTATTCCTGCACCTGGTAGCCTTCCCACTCGGCGCCTTCGGAAAGCAGCACCAGCGCATAAGAACTCGAATTGATTCGCTTGTCTTCGAGCACCAGTTCAATCAGTTTGTCGCGGTCCACCTTGAACTCGGGGATGCAGCATCGGATCGACGTGACGTATGCGGTGTAAAGCGCAGTATATCCCGCGTCACGCCCGAAGATGCGGAAGATGCCGATGCGCTCGTGCGAGCCGACGGTTGCGCGCTGGCGGTCGATCGCGTCCATCGCCCGATTGACGGCGGTGGAAAATCCGATGCAGTATTCCGTATTGCGAACGTCGTTGTCCATCGTTTTGGGAACGCAGATCACTTTGACGCCCTGTCTGTCCAGATGAGCGGCGTAGCTGAGCGTGTCGTCGCCGCCGATGGCGACCAGATAATCGAGTCCCAGCTTTTCGATGTTTTTCAGCACGCGCGGCGTCATGTCGTAAACGGTCGAAGTAACGCCCTTTTTCGTGTTCTCGGAAGCGACGAAGGTCTCGCCTGCCAGAAACGCGGGCACCTTCTTCATCTTGAGGGGATTGGTCCGTGAACTATGCAGCCACGTGCCGCCGGTGCGGTCTATGGTGCGCGTGTTCTGCCGGTCGAGAGGGATGACGTAGCGGGAGACGCTGGCCGGATCGTCGAAATTGACGTGGGTCAAACCTTCCCAACCGCGGCGGATCCCGGTGACTTCGGCGCCGATCGCGCGGCCGCTGTACACAACTGTCTTAATAACGGAATTCAGCCCCGGGACGTCGCCGCCACCGGTGAGAATGCCGATTCGTTTCTTGCTCATAATCGCTCCGGAAGGAAGTTGAACCACTATTGTAATGGCTCAGGTGTTTCGGAGCGAGGGAAGCGGGTCCGCAGGCTCTGACCAACGGCCCCGCCTCCGCGTTTTCCGGGTTTCCGACTACCAGCGCGGGTTGTCGCGACGCCGCGAGTCGCCGCCACCGCCGCCGCCACGATTGCCGCCGCCACCGCCAAACCGATTTCCACCACCGCCGCCGCCACCGGGACGTGCTTCGCGCGGACGCGCTTCGTTGACGGTAAGACTGCGTCCGTCAAGCTGTGCACCGTTGAGAGCTTCAATCGCACGCTCGGCGCCCGCGTCGTCCGCCATTTCGACGAAGCCGAAGCCCCGTGACTTTCCGGTGTCGCGGTCCTTCACCAACTGGGCGCGTTCCACCTGACCATAGGCCGCAAAGGCCGCTTCGAGATCCTGTTCGGTTGTCTGGAACGAGAGGTTCCCGACGTAAATATTCTTCATGGTGTTAATCGATCATCCTGTGCTGCCATATGGCAGGCTTTCTGCCGGAAGGCAGGTTTATCCCCTGGGAGCTAACGTCGGCCGGAAATAGAGCGAAGGCGGGCAAGTAAGCAGTCAGTGGCATCAGACCAGCCACAACATTATGTTAGCGCGTTTTGGGGCGTTTTGTACCCCCCGTTTCTTCAGCAACATCCGGCGGGCGACGAGGTCCGGGTGATCCCGATCCCGCGTTGGGTTCCCGGCGGATCGGCCAGAGCGCCACGAGGCGCTGTTGAGGTGAAAGCCACCGCTACGCAACTGTCTTTCGCAGCGCTTCGATTCGGGCGGCAAATTCGCGGTAGTCAGCCGGCGCCTGACCGCCGAATGCGTCTTTCAGGCCGAGGCCGACGCTCCAGCCCATGCGCCGAACAATGGCGTTCACCATGATCGGCTCCACTCCGGCCTCTTCCACAGTTCCCGCAACCTCTTCCATCTCGCGGGCGCGGCGCTCTCCGTGCACCACCACGCGGCCTACCAGATATGACGCCATCTTCGCCCAATCCATCCCGGGGAATGTCTCGCCGAGGGATGCCAACACTTTATCGTCGACCCCGTAGTGTGTCGCGGCGAGCACGCACTCGGTCATCAGCGCTTCAATGCCCTTGACCATGATGCTGCGGCACATCTTGGTCGCGGCCGCCGAGCCTATCCGCTGAACGCCTGTTTCGATCCGCATTCCGAAAGGCCGCATGAGGTCGGCAAAGTCCGCAGCCGCGGCGCCGCCGGTCAGCAGCGGTACTTTGTGGCCATAAGGAGGCACTGGGGCCATGACGGCTACCTCGACGAAACGCCCGCCATGCGTCTCGACAATTTCCGAGATCGCCTGTTTGAGACCTGGAGAAACCGAATTCAGGTCGGCGTAAATCTGGCCGGATCTCAGATGCGGAGCCGTTTGCTCGGCGGCGGCGAGAGACTGGTTCGCCGTAACGGCGGAGAAGACGATATCGGCCAGCTCCGCCAGCGCCGCGTTTGAGGGAACCAGTGGCGTCGCGGCTTCTTCCGCCCGGCGGCGGATCAGTCCGCCGCGGCCGGGAGTGTCGGTGTGGATGTCGTATGCGAAGGTAGCCGGAATTCCCGCTTCGCGCAGCCCTTTCGCGATGTGATAAGCCGCCTCGCCGAAGCCGATGAATCCGATTGCGAGTGGTTTGGTGGAGGTATTCAATTACGGGGCCCTGACGAATCAATCCAAGTCGAGCGCGGACGCGTAGAGATCGCCAAGCGGGATATGAACATTCAGACGGGCGATGGCGACCGAATCGGCGGCGCCGATGTGTTCCCGAAGCAGCCAACTGCCATCGTCCTGTCTGGAGTAATGTTCGACGTGTCGCCGGTCCTGATGCACGATGAGGTATTCGCGAACGCTCGGAATGGTCCGGTACAGTTCGAATTTCTTTCCGCGATCGTAGTTTTCAGTTGAGGGAGAAAGAACCTCGACGATGAGGATGGGATTGAGGACGACATCCCGGTGGTCCCCAAAATACTGAAGATCGCCGCAAATCACGCTGCAATCCGGGTAGGTATAGAGCCCGGCCGCGACGACCTTGATGCGCAGATCGGAATTAAACGTTCGGCACCCGGGCGGCACCTGTCCACGGAGGATAGCGCCGATGTTATTCGCAAGCAGCGAGTGGTTCGGCGATCCACCGGCCATTGCATACATCTGTCCTTCGTGGAACTCACTTTTTTCCAACGCCGCGCGTTCGATTTGCAGATACTGCTCCTCGGTAAGCGGGGCAACCGGCAAACTGGCCATATCGACCATTATTGCCTGCGCGGAACCTTGAAATCCAGCCTGATGCCCCGCTTGCCTTTGCGGCCCGGGCTGCGACGCTACGACAATCAGCCCCGCGCCTGATTGCGTTTTGCCCGTCGCAGGAGAAATTCGATGCGGCTGTCGGCGTCGGGATGCGAGTCGACCGCGAAGTGCAGATCGCCGAGATCCGAATCAATGCGTCACGCTCCCGATCATGCCGGGCATTTGCCGCAGGTACTGACGAATCAACCCACATCCAGCGCGGAACCGTAGAGATCGGCAAGCGGAATGCGGACATTCAGACGTGGTATCGCGACCGAATCGCCGGCGCCGACGTGTTCCCGAAGCAGCCAACTGCCATCGTCCTGTCCGGAGTAGTGTTCGACGCGTCGCCGATCCTGATGCACGATCAGATATTCGCGAAAGTTCGGGATGGTCCGGTACATCTCGAAATTTTTCCCGCGATCATGGCCTTCTGTGGAAGGAGAAAGGACTTCGACGATGAGCAGCGGGTTGAGAACCACATCCCGTTGGTCGCTTGCGAATTGCGGATCGCCGCAAAACACACCGCAGTCCGGGTACGTGTATAGGCCAGCCGCAGCGATTTTGATGCGCAGATCGGAGTTTGAAGGTGCGGCATCCCGACGGCATCTGGCGGTCGAGCAGCGCTAACATGCGACTGGCGATCAGCGAGTGGTTCAGCGAACCGCCGGACATGGCAAACATCTGCCCGTCGTGGAATTCGCTTTTTCGAACGCCGCGCGTTCGATTTGCAGATACTGCTCCTCGGTAAGCGGCGTGACTGGCAAACTCGCCATATCGACCATTATGGCCTGCGCGAAACTCTGAAGTCTCCTGATGCCTCGCGTGACTCTACGTCGCTCAGCCCCGCGCCTGATTGCGTTTTGCCCGTCGCAGGAGAAATTCGATGCGGCTGTCGGCGTCCGGGTGCGAGTCGACCGCAAAGTGGAGGTCGGGCGTTCGGCGCAGGCTCAGACGGGTAGCCAGTTCGTGTTTCAGGAATGACTTGGCGTGGTCGAGGCCCGCCAGAACCTTGCGCTCCGCATCCGTGTTGATCGCGACCTTGACGTGGGCGTGGCGCATGTCGGGCGAGACGTCCACGCTGGTTACCGATACGTCGGCGAGGCGGGGATCGTCCATCTCGAATCCGATGATTTCGGCGAGTTCCTCGCGGACCGCTTCCGACACGCGTCTTGTGCGATTTTCATCCATAATTCGTCGGCTCCGCGCGTGGGAGGCCCGTGGCGGCGCTTTAAGCTACAACCACTCCAGATTCGACCGGATCAGCATCGGACCCAACTGACTCTCCGCCTCGTCTTCCACGGCTCTCAACACCTGAGACGCGAAATCGCGGCTGGAGGATACAACGGCGGCCGCGATCACGGCGCTGTTGTGCAGGTCCTGGTCGTCGATCTCGGCCACCGAGACGTTGAATTTTCCCCGAAGACGATCCTTCAGGCTCTTGACAACGTGGCGCTTTTCCTTGAGGGAATGCGCCTCGTCGATGCGAAGTTCCATGGTAAGAACGCCGACTGTGGCCATAAATCAGGATGGCTGGCAGCCGCGCCACCCAGGATTAAGAGAGGTCGACCGCAACCCTCTGAAGCACGTACGCCTCGATAATGTCGCCCGCCAGAAAATCGTTGAAGCCCTCAAGCGTAATGCCGCACTCCATACCGCTGCGCACTTCGCTGACGTCGTCCTTGAAGCGGCGCAATGAACTGACTTTGCCGGTATGCACGACGACATTCTCGCGCAGAACGCGGCAATTGGCATCGCGGGTAAAGCTGCCATCGAGCACCAGGCTTCCGGCAACCGTACCGACCTTTGAAACCTTGAACATCTCCCGAACTTCGGCCTTACCCTTATAGACTTCCTTGTAGACGGGCTTAAGCAGTCCGGCCATGGCCTTCTTGATCTGATCCACCACCTCGTAGATGATGGTGTGCAGCTCGATATCGACCTTTTCCTGCTCGGCGGCGGCAGCGGCGTTACGTTCTGGTTTGACATTGAAACCCAGGACGACGGCGTTCGATGCGGCGGCGAGCAGAACGTCGGACTCGTTGATGGCACCAACGCCCGCGCGGAGCACACGGACGGTGACTTTATCCGTGGACAGCCTTTCGAGCGTATCGCGCAGAACTTCGGCCGAACCGCTGACGTCCGCCTTGAGGATGATCGGAAGCTCGTGAACCTCGCCCGCCGCCATCTTGCGATGCAGTTGTTCGAGCGTCAGGCGGCCCGTCTTGGCCATCTGAGCTGCGCGCTCTTTTTCGGCGCGATAGAGGACGATTTGTTTGGCCTTGGCCGTGTCGGTAACAACCTGAAAGTTATCGCCGGCCTCCGGGAGGCGTTCGAGACCAAGGACCTCGACAGGCATCGACGGACCAGCTTCCTTCACGGGCTCGCCGCGATCGCCAATCATGGCGCGCACGCGGCCGAAGACGGTGCCGCAGATGAAATCTTCGCCCACACGAACCGTGCCGTTGCGAACGAGAATGGTGGCAACGGGGCCCCTGCCGCGATCCAGCTTGGCTTCGAGCACGCTGGCCATGCCGGGGCGCGCGGGATTGGCGCGAAGGTCGGCGATTTCCGAAACGAGAAGAATCATTTCGAGCAGCAGATCGAGATTCGTTTTCTTCTTGGCGGAAACCGGCACCATGACGGTGTCCCCGCCCCATTCTTCCGGATTCAGGCCGCGATCGGCCAATTGCTGCTTGATGCGATCCGGCTGGGCGTCGGGCTTATCGATCTTGTTGATTGCGACAATGATCGGAACCTTGGCCGCGCGGGCGTGATCGATGGCCTCAAGCGTTTGGGGCATGACGCCATCGTCCGCCGCGACCACAAGAACGACAAGATCGGTCACTTTGGCGCCTCGGGCGCGCATACGGGTGAACGCTTCATGGCCCGGCGTATCGATGAAGACGATCACTTGGCCGTTGTGCTCCACGTGGTAAGCGCCGATATGCTGCGTAATGCCGCCGGCTTCCTTGCCGGCCACATTCGCGGTGCGAATAGCATCGAGAAGCGACGTTTTGCCGTGATCGACGTGGCCCATGATCGTGACCACCGGCGGACGGCGGAAAAGATCGGTGGTTTCCTCGGCGAGTTCAATGTCCTGCATCGCCTCCTCTTCGTACGTAACGGCGGAGGTGGATGCGCCGAATTCACGCGACAGTTCGGTGGCAAGTTTGCTGTCGAGCGTCTGGTTGATCGTCGCGAAAATGCCGCGGTCAACCAGTTTCTTAATGACCAGATTGGCCTTGACGTCGAGCTTTTCCGACAGCTCCTTAACCGTAATGCCCTCGGAAATGGTGATATCGCGATTGATGGGTGGCGGCGCGGCCTGTTCGCGGCGCGTTTGCGGGCGGAGGATCTTTTCTTCCGCCTCGCGGCTGCGGTCGCGGGCCGTACGCGGGCGTTTGTTGGCCTGGGGCCGGCGTGCAGCCGCCTGATCCGGAGGTGGCGGGGCGCCGGGGCCGAGCAAGGCCCCTCCGCGCGATGTTGGATGCATCGGGCGCGGTCCACCCGGGCGCTGCCCGGGCATTGGCACGCCCGGCCGAACGGTTCGTGCCTGGGGTGATGGCTGGCCGGGACGCGGCGGACCCTGATATAGAGGCTGCCCGGGGCGCGGCGATGCGGGCCGCATCGGGACGCCAGGCCGGGGTGTCGCCGGACCGGGCATGGCCGGGCCGGCAGTCACAGGCCTCGGTAAAATCTGTCCTGGCACGGAGCGGGACTGTTGTTGCCCCAACCTCGCGGCCAGGTCGGCGCGGGGCGGAACGGTTGGACGGCTGGCAGGTTGACCTACAATTGATCTTCCGACCATTGACTGTCCGGAGGATGGAGAGCCGACCTGCGCCTGTTGATGAGACGGAGCCGGGCGTTGTGGAGCGGCAGGACGTGGCTGTCCAAGCCCTGTTGCCGGACGCGGCGGTGGCGCGATGGGCACGCCGGGACGAGCAGTCGGTAGCGCGGGAGGTTGTGTCGGCGCCGGTGGCCGCGGCGGCGGAGCAACAGTCGACGCAGCCGGCAAGGGCTGTCGCGGTCCGGAAAGTATCTGGCCGGGACGTGGCGCAGCGGAAGGGATGGGCCTCGCCGGCGGTGGTGGCGGACGCAACGGCAAGCCCAGCCCGGGCGGTGGCGCAGCAGGCGTCACCGGACGGGGACCTACCGGAGGATGAATGGGCGCACCGCGTCCAAGCATTGGAGGACGCAGGGGAATCGCGCGCGGCTTATCATCGGCAACCGGTTCCTCCTTTGGCGCGGATTTCTGGTCGCCGGGGACGGTTGCGGCAATCGGCGCAGCCGCTGCGGACTTGGATTCCGCTCCCGTCGTTTCGACTGGCGGGGAGGAAGACGCGCCGGCGGCGCTGCGTTTCGGAATATCGGAATGCCGCGCTTGCGGCACCTGCTCCGTTGCCGGCTCAACGCTCCGGAAAATCGGCGGGCGAATGGGTTCGTCCCGTCGCGGCGTAAAAGCCAGATCATCCAGTCGCATCTGACGGGATGAATCTTCGGCGCGGGGCGCGGGGGCAACTTCGTCGGTCGTCCGACTACCGCGGGTCTCTCTTGGAGGAGACGGCGGCGGAGCCGCCAGCACCGAGGTGTCTCCGCCGAAATACCGGCGAAGTTTATCGGCCATGTCGTCGTCGATCGAGCTGGAATGGG
Source organism: Bryobacterales bacterium (assembly GCA_003136575.1). GTDB lineage: Bacteria > Acidobacteriota > Terriglobia > Bryobacterales > Bryobacteraceae > BOG-234. The sequence continues at coordinate 19,469 of PLEX01000224.1, forward strand.
TCAACGCCTCGGTGACGCCGAGTTCGTGCAGTTTATCGATGACCTCACGCGACTTCACTTCGAGCTGCCGCGCCAGCTCATTGATTCGNNATCTTACTCATGTTTAAGGCGTTTCACTTAACCGCCAGCCAGGGACAACGTTCCCCAGGGGCCGGCATTACACAACATCTTCAAAAAAAACGGAATCGGCTGACTAAGCCTCAACCTCGGGTAGAGACGCAGCTTGCCCTTCCGACCCGGCGTCGGCTTCTACTTCGACCGATTCAATAATCGTACCAGAAGCCTCGGGCGTACCGGAAACGACGGGCATCGTCGCGTCGGCTTCGGCCTGCCCATCGGGGGCGGACTCGGCTTCCCCATCAGCCGGGGCGGGCTCGGCTTGCGGCTCTTCGGCGTACTCCTGTCCGTAGTAGCGATTAATCGCTTGCTGGATAAGGCTCACGGCATTTTCGTCGATTCCGTCAAGCGCCTCCAGCAACTCGGGCGTCATAGTGCCCAGTTTTTCGACGGTGCCGATATCGCCTTTGACCAGCGAGTCCACCACCGATTCGGCAAGGCCGTATTCGATCAGGATGGAAACCGGCGCGCCCGTGGAAAGCAGTTCGATCGCTCCCTGCACTTCCTGTCGCTTCTCTTCCTCGCTCTTAATATCGATCTTCCAGCCGAGCAATTTTGCCGCCAGCCGGACATTCTGGCCCTTCTTGCCGATAGCGAGCGAAAGCTGCGAGTCGTCCACAATCACTTCCATATGCCGCTCTTCGGGGTTGATAATGGTAACCCGCGTGATTTTGGCGGGGCTCAGCGCGTGGGTCGCGAACTGCACTGGCTCTTCGGAGAACTCGATGATATCGATCTTTTCACCGCGCAATTCGCGGATGATCGATTGCACTCGCATGCCTTTCATGCCCACGCACGCGCCAACGCTGTCGACGTCGCGATCGCGGCTGGATACGGCGATCTTGGTGCGTTCGCCGGCTTCGCGCGCGCAACCTTTGATAACCACCGTGCCGTCGTAGATCTCCGGAACTTCCTGTTCGAACAGGCGCTTGACCAGTTCGGCATCGGCTCGGGAAACGACCACGCCCGGGCCTTTTGACGACTTATCAACGAGTTTGATCACGCAGCGAATCCTGTCGCCGACACTGAAGCTTTCAAGGCGCGATTGTTCCCGCTTCGGCAGACGGGCTTCCGTTTTACCGAGATCGACCACCAGATCGAGACCCTCAATGCGCTTGACGGTGGTGTTAATCAGTTCTCCGACGCGGTCCGCATATTCGCGGTAGATGGTTTCTCGCTCGGCTTCGCGGACTTTCTGGAAGATCACCTGTTTGGCCGTCTGCGCGGATATGCGGCCCAGCGCTTCGCCGGGTTTGGCAAAACGGAGCACGGAGCCGACTTCGGCTTTTGCATCCGTGCGTTGCGCTTCGGCGAGCGTCATTTCGGTTGCGGGATCGGCTACCGTCTCGACAACCGTTTTGACGGCAAACAGTTTCAGTCCGCCGGAACGGTCGTCGAAATCGACCTCATAATTTTCGTTGGTGTGGAAATGCTTGCGCGCCGCCAGCAACATGGCGTCCTTGACGGCGTCCAGTACGATCTGGGTGTCAATGCCTTTTTCCTTGCTGAGAAGCTCGATTGATTGATAGATGCTGTCCACGGTGATTCCTCGATCCTGTCGCTGTCTTATGTTTTCCGGAATACGAAATATGGTGGCTATTTACCACTCAAACTTCAGATTTGCCCGATCGACCTTATCGACCGGGAAGGTGACTTCGGCGCCGTCGGGAAGTTCGACGGTTACGGCCTGAGCGCTGTTGTCGGCGCGGGCAATCACGCCCTCAAAATACTTCAGGTCGCCCTTCGCGATGTCCGGAGCCGCTACCGGTTCGCGCAGTACCACCTTCGCCTTTTCTCCCACAAACCGCTCCCAGTCCTTCCACTTCCGCAGTTTGCGCTCAATGCCCGGCGAACTCACTTCCAGATTGTAAGTGCCGTGAATGACGTCCTCCACATCCAGAATCGTGCCAACCTGTTGCGAAATGAATTCGCAATCGCCGTGCGTGACCCCGGCTGGTTTGTCGGAGCCGGTAGCGACGGTAGCGTCCGGTGGCCGGTCGATCACGATGAGCAACACCTGATGGCGCCCCGCGCCCTTCAGGTCCACTTCAACGATTTCGATGCCCTCCGGCTGCGCGACGCGTTCGGCGATTTCTTCGATCTTCGCGACAATAGCGCTTCGATTCATACCCAAATTCCAATAAAAAAGTGGGCTTTCGCCCACTGCCTGAGTCCGACCACTGAAATCCGAGTATAGCAGAACGCTTTCGATCCGCAACAACGCATCGGCGGGAATGAGGTGGGAGTGGATTTGGCGAAGCGGACGACCCCAATAAATGGGATCGGAATGGCCTCAAAGTGGGATCGACAGGGGTTCTGGTGGGATCGTCGTTTTTCCTTTGTCCTTTGTTTTCCGTTAGTTGGTGGGATCAAACCGCGCGGGCAATTATCCCGACGGAAACTGCGCGGGAGTGGTTTGGCCACACCTATTGCGCGGTCTGGTTTGATTTGCGCCGACAGGAAGATCGTCATACGCCAACAGTATGCAGGCGCGAAAACAGGCTCTGAGGAGAGCGTGCTGATTCTATTGGAGATAGAGGCAAAAATAGGTGTGAATGAAGTCGGACGGCGGCGGTTTGTGGCACGAGTTGCGGGCGCTGCGGGCGAAATCCCGCTCTACAGACGCCGCAGTGGCTTCGCCGCCGCTCGAAGCGAATATTTGGGCACCATGCCCCTGATGCTTCTACTTTTTCTGCGCCGTGTTCGCCCCTGCCGCGCCCTGCGCCGACAGACCGAATACCGCTCCGAAATCTTTCTTTGTGACCGCAAAAGGCGGCATCGTCACCACCCAAGGCGCGGATTTGCCCCATTTCAGACTCGTCATGTCGTAGTATTGGCCGGGGGTTAGCGATTTTGGAGGGTCAGCCTGAGACACGATCACCATCGCTACGGTTGGCGGTGCAGAAGGCAGCCGGATCGAGTTATGTTGCGAGTCGCAATTCTCGCTCCCATCGGTAATCACAACGGCCCGCCGGACACCGGCGCGGGGATCCGCCAGCCGCCGGAAAAGGTCCGCGATGCAAGTATGGTCCGGCCTGGGCACGCCCGCCGAGAAGCGCGCATATGTTTCGCGCGCTTCGTCAGCCTGTTGTTGGACCGCCGCCCGATATTTGCGGAGCTCCTCCGTGTGAGCGGCCTCGCAATTGGCGCGCCGTTCAGCTGCGTCAGCTTTGGCGGGCGCACGGAAGATGGTGCCCATCTCGCTGGATTTCGGGCTCGGCGGCACAGAACATGCGCCTGACGGCGAATTGGGTATTTGAATCGTAAAAAACGGCGTGGCGCTGTATGCCCCGCCCGCGAAACCGAACAACTGCCACTCGTCGCCGCAATTCAGTTGAGCTAAGGCCGGGAGCAATTCCAGCAAATTATCGACCGTCTGCTGTCGTTCGACGGCTGAAACGGAGCGCGTGGCGTCGATCCAGACCTGGTTGCCGCAGTCCGCCGCCGAGGCCTTGCCCGCCATGGCCAGGATGACGAACGCGGATGCTGCGGCCGCCGCGGAAATGGCCCTGGGTGGCGGCCCGCCCACACGACGCTCGACCGAATTGCAGGTGTGGTCGAGAGAGTCGAGCAGGAATTCGACTTTCGTAAGATACCTGAATTCGGCCGCATGACGACCCGCCCAGTTCATCTGGTGGGCGATGCAGGCCATGACGGCGGAAAGCATTGGGCTGAGCACGCTGAGACAGGTGAGTAACAGGAGGAAAACCGTCGTGCCTGCCGATGTGGAGGATGTCATGATCCGGCCCACGAGCAAAGCGCCAATGAGCGCAATTCCCCAGCAAGGCGCGAGCACTTTGAGCTGCTTTTTCAGGGTTTGAAAGGCGGTTCCCGGAAAGTCCCGGTCGACGGGTACGACGAGAACCCGCCAGACAGCCAGCGTTACGAGACAAATCGTCAGCGAAAAAGCGCTCCCTATCAGAGCGGCCGCCGCGGGAGGTGCATTGAACGTGAGAATGCCGAGGAGCGCGGAAAAAACCGCCTCCGCGCAAACCACCGCTACGCCGGCGGCGCGAATGGCGCCGACGCGCGAGGAAGAAGGATCGTCGGGTGCGGCGTTCCGTGGGGGTTCGACGCCGTGCCATCTGGCGTAATCCACTCCGTAACGAGTCCGGACTTCGTTCTTCTCCGCTTCGATCGTATTTCCTGCTTCAACGGTAAATGCCCGTACATGGGGGATCAACGCCCGCGTTCTTTCCGGCGCACCTCTGGCTTCGAGATGTTGGCGGAATGCTCTCGCGCGCGATTCAATGGATTGAACTGTCTGTTTCATGTTTCGATTCCTCTCTTTTTGTTGGATTGGACTGCGAACTGCTAAACGCGTGCCTCTCGTCATTTTTCATTTGTTTCAAAGTCGTCGAACCCGGTCTACCGCCGTCCAGCCCGGGTGAACTCGAGACTGAAAGCGACGGTGATGAAGTAGGGGTTCCCGGTGTAATCGAGGACCGCGGCCTTGCCAAGCGCCGTGGGATTCTTCGTCACCAGCGCCGGGCCGCCGTTCAGGATTATGGCTTGCCTTATTCCGCCGCCGTTCCACGCGAACCTGATTCCCGCGTAGGGTTCGTCCATCTCGTCCGACGAAAGTGGAATTCGTTGGTCAGAAGACAAACTGTTGTATCTGTCCCATCCCGTCAGGATGGAAACGTTGCTTGTGGCGCGCCGATACCCGAACAAAACGGAGAACGGGCCAACCGCGCGAAGTTCCACTTCGCCGAAGGTGGAGACGGGGCTGGGTCGGACTTCGCCACTGTAGAAGGCGAGTGCGGCGCCGACCGTTCTTCCCGACCCCTGGTAGTTCACTTCCTGCGTGGAGCCACAGGAGCACTTGCTGGCCAGGGGGGCCAGCGCCGTCGGACTCCAGATCAGCCCGGCGCGGAGCGTGAACCGCTTGTACCTGAGTTCCGGCGCTGCGCTCAGACTCAGCGGTACGTAGGGTCCAGGCTGGACCGAGGAGCCGGGAATCAGGATCGGCGTGCCTGCACCCGCGTCCGAGGGGTTGATCGGGACGGTCCTTGCCGAGGCCGGAATCTTGCTGATCGACGGGAGGTAATTGGGGAAGGTCTGGAGGGCAAAGGGCCGCAGATCGAGGCCGAACGACGCGCCATCGGCGCGGACCGGCGGCGCGTCGGCCATCGCGGCCAGAAACATGGCCAGCGGCAGCGTGTATTTCCGCGCCTTCATGCGAATGACTGTTGTTTGGTTCCGTTTCATTTTCACGGGTGACCTCTTTCTTGTTTTGTTTCGCCGGCATTGAGGGGGATCTTTGCGGGGCAACCGGCTGAACGACGGCTGCCCCGCAAATCGGGAGTTTCGCAACTACTCACCACGGGATGATGTTGCCTGCGCTGCAGTAGTCGTAGCGAGGACTGTACTCGCCGCCGGGGCCGTTAGCACCTCGTGTGCAATACAGGTCGCCGAAGGACACGGCAGCTCCGCTGTCGCAGTACTCCGTCTGCGGGTTGTACGGCCCGCCCGGCCCGTTTATTCCCCGGCCGCAGTACGCGCCGCCAAACGGCACGACGACGCCATTTTGGCAGTAGGATTGCGACGGGCTGTAGATCGTCGCTTGTCCGCCGGTGCCGCAAACCTCGTCGCCATACGGAACCACCATCCCGTTCTGGCAGCCCGAAGTCGAGGGGTTATAGTAGCCGCCCGGGCCGTTCTGGCCGCTGTTACAGAGCTGAGCCCCTGGACTCACAGTCACTGAAAAACTGCGGACGACCGAATTTGCGGCGGCATAGGTACCGTTGCCTGGCTGTGTGGCGACAAGCGAGCAAGTGCCAGGCTCCTTCACAGTCACGGCCGCGCCATTGACCGTGCATACCGCCGGCGTGCTGGATGAAACTGTAACTGCAAGACCCGAACTCGCCGAAGCGCTGGCCAGGAATGCCGACGCGGGCAACGCGATATTATTCGGGGCCGGAAAACTGATGGTTTGTGGCTTGGCGGGTGGGGACGGATTCAACCGCACGGGATTGTTGATACCGACCGGCGCGTGTATTGGCGTACCCGTCACGGGGCCCGATGTGGGGGTTGGTACGGGCGCGCCGGATACGGGCATGGCGGGTCCCAGAATACCGACTTGGCCGAACAGCGAACTGGCGAACAGCAGCGCTGTGGGGATTGCTACTACGTCTTTTAGTTTCTTCATTGTTTTCCTCTTTCGGGCGGATGCACCACCCGGTTTAATTCTGCGTGTTACTGCACTTACATGCAATATGCTTTTTAGTTGTTTTAGTGTGTTTTTGGATGAGATTACGAGCAGAAGTGATGCGATCGCCACCATCGTCAAGGTCGACGGTTCCGGCGTCTGCGACGTCGGAGTTTGCGTGATGTCCGCTTCGATACCTGTGTTCTGCAGGCCACCGTCGGGCGCGACGCTGAAGACGACCTGGTCGCCGATCGTCAATGTGAGCTCCGTGGAGAAGGGAACGGTCTGCCCTTCGGCGTGAACGCCCGAATCGAACAGAAGCGTACCGTCGATCGAGACGCCCACGGCTGTTCCGATCCCGAACTGATCGCCACGAAAGGTGGCGTCGACATCGAATATGCCGCTCGCCGGGGCGGTGAACACGAGATCGGAGGTTTCGCCGCCGATCCCCGAGACCAGAACCAGCTGGTTCGCCAGAAGATCGACGTTCCCGTCGTCGTAATTCGGGCCATTCTGGTATTCCACGCTGGGCGAGTCGCCGATATTGACGCCGGGCGACGTCCAGTATTGGGCGTTGGGGCCATTGATGCCGTTTTGCAAACGTTGCGAATAGGGAGTGACCGCTCCCGTCAATCCGTTGGAATAGCCGTACGTCCAAGGGCCCGTCGGGTCGGTTCCGGCGGCGAAACCTGGTTCAAATACCGACGCCGCGTCGTAAATGGTGTTTTGGCCAAAGGCCGCGGCAGCGAAAAGCGCGAGCGCCGCGGAGCCGCGAGTGACACCATGGAAAACAGCTTTCCAATTCCGGGGCCTTCGGGTAAACTGTGTGTAATTGACGATCCACTTCATCTGGTAACCTCTTTCCGGACGGCCCGTTTTGGAACCGCCACGAGATGAGCGTACCTGAAATCCAGCCGACGGATCACATGAGAATGGTTTACTTAATTGCGAACCATGTTTTATCCATTGCGTCTGGCAGGGGGTGGTGCTAAGCTCTCTTCATGGAAGGCAGGCGGCAAAGAAATACGGTCATCGTCGACCATCAGCTATTGCTCGACGAGCGGGCGCGACGTAACCTGAGCCAGTCGGGAATGGCCGCCGATTGCGGCATCGGTATTTCGACATACCAAAAGATGGAGACCCGAAAACCGGTGGACACCCCGGTTGCGATCGCCGTGGCGCAAAGGCTCGGTATACCGGTAGAACAGTTCATTCTGCGCAGTTTCACTCCTGGTAAATCCGACCCGACCAAGTACCTGAAAGACCTGCACGAGAAGTGTTCGCACATCGACGTGCGGGGCCTCGTCGTGGGGAGCGGCAAAGCGCCGCGATTGCCCATCGAAGAAGTGTATATTCCACTGACCGTCGCCGGCGGCGCTCGGTTCGAGGATGATGATCGCCAGAGCGGGCGCGAACAGAGCAAAGTCACGCTCGAAGACGTGCTGAAAAACAAGCGAATCGTCGTGATCGGCGATCCGGGGAGCGGCAAATCGACGTTCCTGAAATTCGCAGCCTACCGCGAAAGCGGTCCGGGCGGCAAGCAGTTTCCCGTACTGGTGCGGATCGCTGCGTTTGAGGAATACATCTATAAGAACTCCCAGCGGGGAACGCCCGACGCTCCGGGGCCGGAATCGCCCGACTGGCTGCCTCGCTACCTCGAAGCCTGCGCGGACGAATTCAACTGGGAACTCGACGCCGTCTTTTTCCGCAGCAGACTGAAGGAACGCAATGCCCTGATACTCTTCGATGGCCTGGATGAAGTGCCGTCCGCGACAAGGCGCGAAACAATGGCGAGGTTGTTTGAAAACGTCACCAGAACCTATCGGGATGCGCGTATCGTCGTCACGACCCGGCCAGCGTCGTATGAGGGCAAGTCCACCCTCGAAGGCTTTGAGGAAACGCTTATTGGAAAACTGGACACTGCCGCACAGGTCAGTTTTCTGGCGCACTGGTCGACGCTTCTTTTCGCCAACGATCCGGCGGGCGCCCGGCGACACCATGCCGAACTGGTGGCGGCGATCGGAACCAGGCGCGACATCAGGGAGATGATCACCAATGCCATGATGCTGACGGCGGTCGCGGTGATCTACTGGAACGAAAAAAAATTGCCGGACCACCGGGCGGACCTTTACCATTCCATCCTGTTTTGGCTGCTGACCGCGAAGCCAAACCGCCTTCCGGCCCAGACGCGCCTGAACATCTACGCGGAACTGGCGCTCGCCATGCAAAGCCACGAAGGCGGACGCATCAAGCAGATCGAGATAGACGAAGCGGAAGAGATCCTGTGGCCGTTGTTTCGGGAATCGGAGGGGCCGGAAGGGGAAAAAGCCGCAAGGGCGGCGGCAAGAGAGTTTCTGATCGGCGACGAGATTATCAACACGGGAATCCTGGTGGCTCGGGGCAATTACCTCGAATTTCTGCATCTGACTTTTCAGGAATATCTTGCGGCACGCGCCTGTGCCGACCGGCCGGACACCTATCTTTTCGAAGCCGAGCGCTGGCTACAGCCGGAATGGCGGGAAGTGTTTCTGCTGTTCCCGTGCATTCTGTACGGAATCGGAAGGATGCGCATCAACGCACTCTTCGGTACGGCGCTCAGCTATTCGGAGGTTCCGTCTGCCAGACTGGCAAAGAAGGCACGGATTGCGGGGCTGCTGGGAACTACGCTTCGAAACCTGCAGGTTCTGGGTTACAAGACTCGCGAAGAGGCGCGCTACAAGGCTCTTCTCGACGAGACGCTCGCCATCTTCGATAAGGGACGCTCTGCTTCGATCGATCTGAAGGTTCGACTGGAAGCCGCGGAAGCGCTTGGCGAAGCAGACGATCCGCGATTGAAAGAAAACAACTGGGTGGAATTCAAAGGCGCCACGTTTTGGATGGGAGCGCAGAAGACGCGTAAGGGAAAACCGATGTACGACGAGGACGCCAACGATGACGAACCCGTTCGCGAAGTTACCGTGGGGCCGTTCAAGATGGGGAAATACGCGGTAACCGTTCAGGAGTTCGGCGAGTTTGTTAGCGACGAAGAAGCCGGCTACTGCAAGGACACGTTCTGGACGAACGGGGGATTTGAGGGTAAGCCGAGGCCTGACGAATGGGGTGAACAGGTTCTGCATCCAAATCGACCGGTCGTCTATGTTAGTTGGTTTGCCGCTGGTGCCTATTGCCAATGGGCGACCGCGAAAAAGGGAGTAAAGCACCGACTGCCGACCGAGGAAGAATGGGAATTTGCCGCGCGCGGGAGGGATGGGCGCAAGTACCCGTGGGGCGACGATGCGCCCGATGTCAGCCGGGCCAACTACGACGACGCGCACGTCGGTTCGGCTTCGCCTGTCGGATTGTTTCCCGACGGCGCCACGCCCGAGGGTCTTGACGATATCGCTGGAAACGTGTTTGAATGGCAAGACAGTTGGTATGACGGGAAAAAGCAGACAAGAGTCGTGCGCGGGGGTTGCTGGGTCGACTATTCCAGGGGCCTGCGCGCGGCGAATCGCGGCAGGTACGAGCCCGAGGGCAGGGACGGCGTCTTCGGGTTTCGTTGCGTCCGGGAAGCTTAGC
>PLEX01000163.1 GCA_003136575.1 Bryobacterales bacterium
AACAGCACGCAGGTGCCGCGGTCGGTCCAGTCCATCAGCCGGGTCATGGTCTCCGCGCCGATCACCAGCGCGCACTTGGCCTGGCCGCGGACGACGAAGTTGTCGGCCACTGCCAGGGCGTAGACGAAGCCGGAACAGACCGCCTGGACGTCGAAGGCGATGCCGATCGGCGCGCCCAGCTTGCGTTGGACGATGCAGGCGGTGGCCGGAAAGGTCAGGTCGGCGGTGGTGGTGGCGACGATGATCAGATCGATGTCGCCGGCCTTCAGCCCGGCAACGCCCGCGGGCGAATCGGGGTGAACGTCGGCGAAACGAACGCCGGTCGGCGGCTCGGCGAAATCGGGAACGCTGCCGAAATACGGGCCGTATCCGCCTCCACCGCCGCTGCCCGATGGAGCAATGGAGCCGGAATGCGGGTTGGTTTCTTCCTTGACGCTGACGAAAACCGGCTTGTCCTTTTCGTCTTCCAGCTTTTGCACCATGCCCGCAACCAGCTGAAGGACGCGAATGGCGGCCGGCGCATCGATCTTATCCCAGGTGTCGCTCGGCTTGTGATAGTCGCCATGGAGGCCGGAAAAGAAGAATAAGACCGGGATCTGCTTCGCGGTGAATGAGGTGTGGTCGCTCGATCCGTAGCCGCTCTCCGAGTAATCGACGCGAAAGCTGGTCTTTGAAACCAGTTCCTCAAGATCGGCGCGGAAGGTGGTTCCCGTGGCCGCTCCGCCGATGTAGAGCTTGTCTTCGCGCACGCGCCCGATCATGTCCATATTGAACATGGCGAACGCGTGGTCAAGCGGCAGGATGGGGTGGTTGGCGTAGTAACCCGAGCCGAGCAGGCCGAGTTCCTCGCCCGCGAATGTCATAAAGAGGATGCCGCGCCTCGGCTTCGGTCCGGCGGCGAAATACCGGGCTAGTTCGAGCACTCCCGCCGTTCCGGAAGCGTTGTCGTCGGCGCCCGGATGGACGGTGCCTGTCATCGACGGGGCCATCGAGAACTGGCCGCCCAGCCCCAGGTGATCGTAATGCGCTCCCAGGATGAGGTAATCCGATGTCTCGCCCGGCAGATAGCCGATGACGTTGTGGACGGTCTTGACGACGCGTTCGACGTCGATGTTTTCGCGAACCTCGACTCCGGGCAGAGCGAAGGACCGCGGTTTGAGATCGGCATTGATCGCTTCTTCAGTGGCGAGCAGATCTTTACCGGCGGCGCGAGTCCACCGCTCTACTGCCGCCTCCTTCACTTGCACGAAAGGAATTCCCGCGTCTGACGGGCCGCTGCTGTTGCCAAAGGGTTCGAGTTCACCGGCCGCGTCTTTATGGTTGACGCGGTCGAAAACCAGGATGACACCGCGCGCGCCGTGCTGCCGCGCGTTGAACGCCTTGCTGTACACCTGCGCGTGATCGGTGTAGACTTTGCCCTCGAAAACGCTCTTTTCGTCGAATTCCTGCGGTTCGTGGGCGAGCACCAGCACGAACTTGCCGTGGACGTCGATTCCGGTGTAATCGTCGTAGTTGTATTCGGGCGCCGTGATGCCGTAACCGGCAAAGACTATTCCGCCGCTCGCCTTGCCGCTCACCGAAAAACTGTAGGGGACGAACTCTTTGCCGATCTGGAGCGTCTCGGTGTCTCCGGCGACTACAGATTCAAAGCGATTGCCCTTGCCGAGTTTCGAACTGGTGGTGATTTCGAACGGCTGTAGATAGCTGCCGTCCAACTCCTTGAGGCCATCGGCGTGGAACTTGTCGGCGATGTATTTCGCGGCCTTTTCGAGTTCGGGCGATCCGCTGGCCCGGCCTTTCAGTTCCGGCGACGCGAGGTAGCGGATGTGGTCCAGATATCGCTGTGCGTCGAAAGACGGAGCTTCCAGCGCGACAAGACAGGCGGCAAACGCCAGTAGCACAATTGCTGCGCGGCGTGGCGGGTTCGGGCGAGCGTTCATTTCGGTGGAGCCTTTGCGGGTTGCCCCATTCCGGGCAGCGACAACTGGATGCTGCAGCAATCGGCTGCCTTCTTCCGCGTCTTCGAGTATTCGATTTCATGATCGATCACGAGCTTCAGTTCATCGAGAGCGAGAGCGCCTACCAGACGCCTGCCATTGATAAACATGGTGGGCGTTGCGGTAATGTTGAGCGCGTTGCCGATGGCCAGAGTGCGATCAACCTCGGCGCGTGCCTCGGGTGAAGTCGTGCATGAAGTAAGCGCGGTAATATCAAGATTCTTATCGCCTTTAGCGTATTCAAGAGCCTTGTCCCGAAGATTGGCGGGCGTCAGTTCGCCCTGGTGCGCGAACGCCCAGTCGTGCCACGCCCAGAAGGAGGAGTTGTTCTGCCGGTAAATGCAGCGGCCGAGAATCGCCGCGCTGCGCGCGAACGGGTGCATGGCTTCGAGCGGAAAATCGAGATGGACAATCTGGATGTCGGTTGGATAGGCCTGCGGCAACTGCGTCCGCATGATGGCGGATTCCTGTTTGCAGTAGGGACACTGGAAATCGCTGAACTCGACAATCGTCACGGGAGCGCCGGGGATGCCCAGGAATGGCTGGTCGTCCGTTTTGAGGAGGTCCAGATCGGCTTGAAAAGGATTCGCCTTCACGTCGAGTACGTCGCCACGAATGATCTTTTGGCCATCCGCTGAGACGTAGAACGTGTAGTCCTGCGAATGATCGCCCAGCGATCCTCGCACCTTAACGGCGTAGAATCCGGGGAGTGGACCGGGTGTGGGGTCGCCGATTTTCACCGCGATGCCGGGGGTCCACATCAACAGGTGGCGAAGGTAGGCTTCGAGGGCGGGTTTATCGAGAGCTGTGGCGCCGGTAGTGGACGGGTTCGATGGGTTGGCGGGTGCCTGGGGCGCTGGCGGCGCGGCTGGCCGGCCGGGGGCGGAGGGTGCGATCGTTTGTGCGAACAGCGAGACGGCGCAGGCGAAAACGCCTACTCCACAGAGCTTGGCGGATGCCTTGTGGAGCCGCAACCGGGTTGCCTGACACCACTCCCTGACGGTCGCATCTCGGTAAAAATCTGCGCGGCGTGCACAGAAATCAGGGTGCAGTAGTACAACCGCATCCGGCACCCGGGGGGTGATGTCCTGACAGACCCTAATCGACCGCATCACATGACCGGCCCGATCCGCCACGGGACGAACTCTCTGTGCCCGAGGATCTCCGCCTTCGTTTTCTCGCCCGACGCAACGCGCAGTAGCGTATCGAAGATGTCCTGACCCACGCGCTCGATCGACGAATCGCCATCGGCGATGACGCCGGCATTGATGTCCATGTTGTCCTTCATTCTTCTGCCTGTCGCCGTGTTCGTGGAAATCTTCAGTACCGGAACGGTCGGAAAGCCGATGGCGCTTCCCCGGCCTGTGGTGAACGCTATCAGGTTGCAGCCGCCCGCTGCGAGCCCCGTCAGAGAGACCGGATCGTATCCCGGAGTGTTCATAAAATTGAAGCCCGGCGCAACTACCGGGGCAGCGTAGTCGACAGCGTCGTTGAGCGGCGAAGTGCCGGCCTTGGCTACGGCACCCAACGATTTCTCCAGGATATTGGTCAGCCCGCCTTCCTTGTTTCCTGGCGAGGGATTGTCGTCGAAGCTACCTCCAAACCGGTTGAGATAAGTCTTGTAACCTGTTACAAAACCAAGCAGTTTTTCGGCAACATCACGATTGCGGGCGCGTCGCACGAGGAGATGTTCCGCGCCGAAGATTTCAGTTGTCTCCGCAAGGACGGCCGCCGCCCCGATGGCGGCTAACTTATCCGACGCAACGCCCAGCGCTGGGTTAGCTGTGATGCCGGAAAACGAATCGGACCCCCCGCAGTTAAGTCCAACTACAAGTTTCGAGGCTGAAACTTCCGTTCGCTTCTCATCCGCGCATTCTTCCATCAACTGGCGGATATGGCGTCTGGCCGATTCGAGCGCACCTGTGGTACCGCCGCTCTCCTGCAACGTCATGCCGATGAGCCTGCTGGAACGAGGAGCAGCGTCGCCGAGGTAGTGCGAAATCTGGTTCGTTTCGCATCCCAGGCCAAGAATGATCGCGGCGGCGACATTCGGGTGAGCGAGCACGCCCGCCAGAGTGCGCTGCAGTTGAATCGTGTCCGGGCCGATGGCCATGGCGCAGCCTTCGCCATGCGGAAACGCCACAACGCCATCGATGTTGGCCGGAAGTTCCTCATTCCGAAAAGATTCGGCGATCAGTTCGGTTGTGTGGGCGGCGCAGTTGCTGGCGGCCACGACGGCGATGTAGTTGCGAGTGCCCACGCGGCCGTCCTCGCGGACGTAGCCAAGAAACGTCGGGCCGTTTGGCGGCGGGCCGGGGATTGGCGTGTCCGTTTCGGGAAATTCGTATGCGAATTCCAGCTCCTGATAACCGAGGTTGTGGGTGTGAATGTGCCGGCCGGTCTCGATGTTCCGCCTCGCCGGGCCAATGCGCTGGCCGTATCGGATCACCTGTTCACCGGCTAGAATCGGCTTCAGGGCGATCTTGTGCCCGGGCGGAATGTCGTCCTTTGCCGCAAATTCAACGCCATCCACCCTCAGCGACGTACCAGCCGCTATCGGAACCCTCGCAATGGCAATGTTGTCAGTGGAGTGGAGGCGGATGACCGAATTATCAGCCGACGGGGCGACGCGAATTCCGACCAGATCGCTCATCGAATACCACCCGCCAGGGGCACGGCCGACTGTTCGGGAGCGCTCCGAGCGATCGGCCGGTTCGGGCTATAGAGCCTCCCTGCGGCGAGCCGGGAGAATTGGCGCGAGGCTGCCAATTCTCCGTCGAAGACGTCTAAACATGTGAGCACAGGGCTATTATATATAAGAGATGCGGCAGCCCCGGAGTTTATCGGCGCGGGCGAAATGGCATGCAGGGTTCAAGTGACGCATTTCATTGACGTTTAATTACTTGGCACGATGGCTACCGGCAACGTATGGTGTAACTTAGGGTCGTCCGCTCTCGTCGATTGTACAGTTGCAAAGTGTCGAGGCGTCCAGAGCCTGTTTAAAACCGCTATAGTGAAAGAGTGTGATACACTCCCAAAAGTGGAACGGCTGGCGAGGGGTTTCCGTTTTATGAAGAAAGTGGCAATCGCGGTTTCCAGGGAACATCCGAATGTCTGAATCTCAACAACAACATCATCATCACTACGACGCGGAAGTCGCCGTTCACGACGCACAGGGTAACATCAAACTGCGCGTGGAAGCCGAAGATCATCTGAGCCGGTTGCTTGCGCCCGACACGGAAATTCCCTGGTACAAATCGATCTACGAAAACATTCTGGAACTGGTTAAGCCGGAGAAACTGCCGCCGCTGGAGTTGACGTCGAAGCCAGTCGCGGTCAAGGACATCTGGGGAAAGGGCACGGATCCCAAGGCGCTTGCGTCGTCGGTGCTTTTTCAGGGAATAGTCGTTACGATACTGATGCTGCTCGGCACGAACGCCAAGGTGCAGAAGGCAGTGACGAACATGGTTCTGATGGCGCCCCCTCCTCCGCCCAAGCCTGTGCAGGCGAAACCGAATCAGGGTGGCGGCGGCGGTTCGCGTTCGCCTCTTCCTCCGTTGAAAGCCGAACTCCCGAAGCCGGCGCCAAAGCAGTTTGTTCCACCTCTGGTTACGATTGAGCACCCGGCCCTGACGATGGATGCTTCGCTCATCGCCCCTCCGGACGCGTGGGCAGCCCCTACGGGCGCTATCGGAAACCCGCTCGGGTCCATCGGCGGCGGTGGCGGTTTCGGCAGCGGCGGCGGCATTGGTAACGGCCGCGGCAGCGGTATCGGCAACGGGAACGGCAGCGGCGCAGGCGGCGGCAATGGCGGCGGCGTCTACTCCGTCGGCAACGGCACGACAGCTCCGCAGCTGATCCTCAAGATCGATCCGGAATATTCTGAGGAAGCCCGCAAGGCCAAGTACAACGGCACGGTCACGCTTTCGATCGTCGTCAACCTGGAAGGCCGGGCCGAGGACATCAAAGTCGTGAAGAGCATCGGCATGGGCCTCGACGAGAAGGCCGTGGAAGCGGTGCAGAAGTGGCGCTTCAAACCCGGAATGAATAAGGGGCAGGCGGTCAAAACGCGCGCAGTCGTGGAAGTCAATTTCCGGCTGCTTTGATCGCAAGTTCATTTTTCTGATCTGACCGCCCGTCTCTTCCACAATGGAGACGGGCGGTTTTGCTTTCTATACTCCATGCCAGCCAACCGACTTAAATACGAAAAAAGCCCCTATCTGCAGCAACACGCCCTGAATCCGGTGGACTGGTTTCCCTGGGGCGAGGAAGCGTTTGAGAAGGCCCGCCGCGAGGATAAGCCGATCTTCCTTTCGATCGGCTATTCCACCTGCCATTGGTGCCACGTGATGGAGCGCGAGTCGTTCGAGGTGGAATCAACCGCGGCGCTGCTGAACAAATGGTTTGTCCCGGTGAAGATCGATCGCGAGGAACGGCCGGATATCGACCGCATCTACATGAATTACGTTCAGGCTGCGACCGGCGGCGGGGGCTGGCCGATGTCGGTCTGGCTGACGCCGGATCTGCATCCGTTCGTTGGCGGCACCTACTTCCCGCCCGATAATCGCTACGGACGGCCCGGTTTTCCGGCGATCCTCGAACGTGTGGCACAGGCCTGGCGCGAGGATCGGGCGAAGATCGTGGAATCGAGCAATCAGGTGATGGAGGAATTGAGGAGGCAATCGGCCATGTCCGCGGCCGGCCCAGACCGCATTCCTTCCACCGTGATGGATAGCGCGTACCAGCAGTTCCGGAGGTCGTACGATTCGAAACTGGGCGGATTTGGCGGTCCGCCGAAGTTCCCCCGGCCATCGGTCCATAATTTCCTGCTGCGCTATTGGAAGCGAACCGGCAACAACGAGGCGCTGGACATGGTGGCGGAAACGCTGATCGCCATGGAGAACGGCGGCATGAACGACCAGTTGGGTGGAGGGTTCCACCGCTATTCCGTCGATGAGTACTGGTTTGTGCCGCATTTCGAAAAGATGCTGTACGATCAGGCTCAGCTGGCGAGTTCGTACCTGGAAGCCTTCCAGATCACGGGGAACGCCACGTTGTCGTTCGCGGCACGGAGAACCATCGATTACGTTTTGCGGGAGATGACTGCGCCGGAAGGGGCGTTCTGGTCGGCTGAAGACGCAGACAGTGTGGTGGATCCGGCGAATCCTCACCACAAAAGCGAAGGCTGGTTCTACATCTGGAGCTGGAACGAGGTTGTGGAGTTGCTGGGCGAGGAGCACGCCCGCTGGTTCGCCTTCCGTTTCGGCATGGAGCCGGGCGGGAACGTGGTGAACGATCCGCACCATGAGTTCACTGGCCGCAATATTCTGTTTCAGGCGCATGGGCTGGAAGAGACGGCGCACCATTTTGATGTGGCGGGCGATGCCGCGACAGTTGCTTTCGCCGGGGCGCAGCGGAAACTGTTCGAGGCTCGCGCCAAACGCGTGCGTCCGCATCTGGACGATAAGATCCTGACGGCGTGGAATGGCCTGATGATTTCCGCCATTGCGAGAGGCGCGGCGATTCTCGACGAGCCAGCCTACGCCGAAGCCGCTCGCCGCGCCGCCGACTTTGTGCTGACGACGATGCGGGCGACGGATGGCGGCCTGCTGCGGCGCTATCGTGAGGGTGAAGCCGCGATCGGCGGCATGCTCGACGATTACGCATTCTTCGTCCATGGGCTGATCGATCTTTACGAGGCCACGTTCGAATTCGGATATCTCAACGCAGCTATCGAACTGACTGACGACCAGAGATCCCGGTTCGAGGATCGCGAAAACGGCGGTTTCTTCGCTTCGGCGCAGGAAGACGCCGGACGCTTGAATCGGATCAAAGACGACTACGATGGGGCGGAACCTTCGGGCAATTCGGTAGCCCTGATGAACCTGTTGCGGCTGCACCGGGTCACCGGACGCGAAGATCTGCTGGCGTCGGCCCGAAATCTGATCAGGGCCTTCTCGACGCGCGTCGCCGCTTCGCCGTTCGGCATGCCGCAGGTGCTGGCGGCGTGCGAGTTCGATCTCGCCCCGCAAAGAGAGATTATAGTCGCGGGAACACCCGAACCAGGGATGATCCGCCAGCTTTGGAAGAAGTTCGACCCCAACCGCGTGCTGCTGCGGGCAGGGCCGGAACTTGCGGGATTTCATCCGGAAGTGCTGGAACTGGCGCGCGGACCGGCGGCGGTTTGCCTTTGCGAAAACTTCGCCTGCCGGATGCCCGCGACAAACGCGGAAGATCTCGCGCGGCTGCTAGAATAGGCGTTTCCACCAACTTTATTCAAAGCGAAAACAGGAGACTTAAATGGAACGTCCAGGAGCGACAACATTAAGAGGCAACCCGATGACGTTAATCGGACCGGAACTCAAAGTCGGCGATACCGCGCCGGATTTTTCCGTTGTGGACGGCTCGCTGAAAGAAGTAACGCTCGCCGGCACCGGCGGGACAACGCGGATTTTCAGCGTAGTGCCGTCGCTCGACACGCCGGTCTGCGACGCCCAGACCAAGCGCTTTAACGAAGAATCCGTGAAGCATCCCGGCGTCGACATCTACACCGTCAGCATGGACCTGCCCTTCGCGCAGAAGCGTTTTTGCAACTCGTTCGCGGTGGACCACGTGAAGATGCTTTCCGACCACAAGGACGGCTCGTTCGGCCAGGCATATGGCACGCTGATCAAAGAACTGCGGATCCACAGCCGGGCGATTTTCGTCGTCGGCCCCGACAATAAGCTCAAGTACGTCGAGTATGTGCCCGAAGTCGGCAACCACCCCAATTACGACGCCGTGCTCGCCGCCGTTGCGAGCTAGGTCCCATCGAACGGGCGGCAGCGCCTGCCCCGCATGACAGCCTCCGTCTCCAGCACGATCGCGAGGCTTCGCCAAAGCGCTCTGGTGAGGGGAAGCCTCGTGATCGGCGCGGGGATTCTGATCGGCAATATCGCCGGCTTCGTGCGGGTTGCGGTGACCGCGTATCTGCTGGGAACCCACGCGCGCGCCGAC
The DNA here is from genome assembly GCA_003136575.1 of Bryobacterales bacterium. Lineage (GTDB taxonomy): Bacteria > Acidobacteriota > Terriglobia > Bryobacterales > Bryobacteraceae > BOG-234. The sequence goes on from PLEX01000163.1 coordinate 8,994, forward strand.
GCGCTGGCGGTCGCCACCGGCCTTACCGATACCATCTGCAACGTCGTCATGAACACGTTGCTGGTCGCGTTCGTGCCGATGCTGATGTTGCGGCCATCTCACGACCGGCTGGCGGTTTTTTCCCGGGCCAGCCGCGTGTTTGCATGGATTCTGGCGGGCGTCGGCGTGATAATCGCGATTTTCGCGCCGCGACTGATTTCGCTGCTCGGCCCGGGCCTGGCAGCCCAGCAGAGGCACACTGCGACCGTCCTGCTGGAGATTCTGGCGCCAGGGATTTTGTTCTCCGGCGCGTCGGCAATTTTCGCGTCGCTGCTGTATACCGCGCGCCGGTTCGTGGTTCCTTCGACCTATCAGCTTTGTTTGAACGGCTCGATGATTGTGTGCGCTCTCTTGTTCTGGAACGTAATAGGAGAATACGCGTTAGCCGTCGGCTACACGTTCGGCGCGGCGATCCAGCTGGCATTAACGTGGTTCGCCAGCCGCGATCTGCGCGCGGCTCCGGCGGAACGAGCGGAGATTCGTTCCGCGGCGATTCTCTCGAAACCCGGCATGTATTTGCTTTACGCCGGTCTGATAGCCTCGAATATCGTGGTTGCCAGAGCCTTCGCGACTCATGCGGGCTCCGGGATGGCCGCGGCGCTGGATTATTCCATGCGATGCGTGAATGTGGTGATTGCGTATCTGGTGTACCCGGTAGCGAATTCGCTGATGCCGGAGATAGCCAGGCTGCGCGCTACGGGCGATACCGCGCATGCGTATCGTTTGATGCGGCGGAGCGTGGGCCTGATGGCGATCGCGTCGGTGGTCTGCTGCGGCGCGGGTTTGCTGCTGCGAACACCGGTGATTGCAATTCTTTTTCAGCGCGGCAGCTTTACGGCGGAATCGACGAACCTGGTGGCCAACGTTTTTCTGGGTCTGGCGCCGTGCCTGATCGGCTGGACGCTGATGGATCTTATATCGCGGTGTTGTTTCGCGCTGGATCGTCCCTGGCTGCCGGTGATAGCCGCGGTAGCACCGGTGTCGGTGAATTTGCTGTTCCTTGCCACGCTGCGTTGGCGGGGACAACGGGGAGATCCGGTGCTGTTGGGACTCGGGCCGTCAATGGGGTTGCTGGCGGGGTTCCTGGTTTTGTTTGCGATGGCGAGGATGGTTGTGGCGTCTGACGACGTAGGTGTCTAACCACTTCCCCGCCTTGTTCAGTTCAGTCGGTCTCCGGTTTCTCCGCGTGCTCGATTCTGAGCTTTTCCACCGGCGCTCTTGACGGCTCAAGCTTCAGCCCGAGTTGCTCCTGAATGGCCGTGAAAATCGATACCGATGCAACAACGCCATCGGGCGGATTGAAATTCTCCGGTGTCCACTCGAGCGTGATCGCGAAATTCCCGGTGAGGCCGGTTCGGTCCACCACCATGCGCCCTGCAATACCAGTGAGAGAACGGGTCAGAAACTCCATGTTCACCGATCCCTCCATATGCCTCCCGGTATCGTTTTGCCAGACACGGACGCCGTTGAAGTCGTTCGAAGGCTTGAGTTTCGTACCCCTCTTCGCAAGCACGAGAGCATAAACGGGCATTTCGGCGGTCTCGCGGCGAATGGTCAGCTTGAATTGCGCACGCGCGTCAACCACAAATCATTTCATTGGAGACAGATACTGCACCCAGGGGCCGACCTCCGACTTATACCGCTTCGCCATGACGCGGTTGACTTGCACAATGTGACCCAAGTCGTGCGCGGTCCACGTTGCCATGAGCTGCCGGGCTGTCACTAAACCCAACGCCGGATGTGTTCCGTTCAATTCCAGTTGTCCGGTGGTCAGGTTCATGGCCCGCAGATCAGCGACACTGCCGCGCCGCAAATCCCTGAATTCGTCCAGCAGTTTCGGGAGCGGCCTCCGCTCCTGCTCACGAAACTGAGCTTCGTGGTCGTATGGATCGAAGATCCGGTTGGCGCCGTGCTCCATAATGATCTTCATACGCGGCATCCAGTCGGTCTTTTCTCCGTAAATGAGGTGGCGAAGCACCAGGTAAGGGCTCCACGTTCCAGGGCCCTCGGTTGCCATGGTCAACGCTTCCGGCAGATCGCGAAGGAGCACATCGAGAACTTCGGGTGTGCGCGTCAACACGGATAGGCATTCCTCAAGGAAAGGCTCGGACATGTTGTCAGTATAGTCCTGGAAGCGGCCGGAGGATCGCTAGGTGGTTGCTTGCATTTGAGAGCCCGGGCAATGCTTATCCGACTTTCCGCCCGCCCCGAGCCAATCCAAACGCCGCTGCGAGTTGTTAATGTTGTCCAGCGGCCGCCCTCCCGGCTCGTGCTACAATCTTATTTTCCCCGTTCATTGCCATGTTACTGAGTATTAAGGAGATGGAAGTCCGCAAGATCGCGTTTGCGGAAACGTGGCAGCCTGGAGAGATCGATTTCGATTTTGCCGATGCCGGGGTTCGTCAAACGGCCCCGCTGCGGGCCGAAGGCGTGGCGGAATTGCTGCCCCATACCGGCGAAGAAGTTCGGGTTCACGGTAAGGTAGAAACCGTTCTCGAATCCGATTGCGACCGCTGTCTCGGCCGCGCGACGTTTCCGGTTTCGACTTCGTTCGACCTGTTTTACCGGCCCGTCGAACTGGAAGTCACCGCGGAGGAAGTCGCCATCGACGAGGGCGAGGCTGAGATGGGGTTTTACGAGTTGCCAGGCATCGTGCTGGAAGATATCCTGAGGGAGCAGTTGTTGTTGCAGCTCCCGATGCAGCGGGTTTGCAGCGAGTCGTGTAAGGGAATCTGCCCGTCGTGCGGGGCAAACCGCAACGAAGTTTCCTGCAACTGCGGCGTCGTTCACACGATGACGGCGGACGACCGCTGGCAGGCGCTGCGGGACATCAAGGTTCATTAGTATCGCGAGTTTAGTTTGAAAGATTTCATCNNAAAAGAAGCATAGAGAAAAGCAATGCCAAATCCAAAACGCAGACACTCCCACCAGCGCACGCAGTCCCGCCGCGCTCATGACGCACTGAGGAAGCCGGCCGGTTCGGAATGCCCGAACTGCAACGAGCCGAAACAGCCGCACCGGGTCTGCCCGAAGTGCGGGCAGTACAAGGGCCGTGAAGTAATCGAAACCGCGGCGGAATAATCCGCCTTGAAAACGCGTTAACCTGAGCGAATGGTAACCATTGCCGTAGATGCGATGGGGGGCGATAAGGCTCCGGTACCTGAAGTCGAAGGAGCGATCCATGCCGCCAGGCAGTTCGGGCATCGGGTGCTCCTGGTCGGCGACCGGGTGTCTGTGCAGCGCGAACTCGATCTCCATCCGTCCGCGAGGTCCCTCCCGGTTGAAGTGATTCACGCTCCCGAGCGCATCACGATGGACGACCACGCGGCCAAGGCGGCGCGCTCCAAGCGCGAAAGTTCGATGCATGTTTGCGCGCGCCTGGTAGCGACCGGGAAGGCCGACGGATTTATTTCCGCGGGAAACACCGGCGCATGCATGGCGATCGCGAAGATGGTGCTGGGGAAATTGCCGGGGGTTGATCGGCCTGCGCTTTCCGGCGTATTCCCGACGATCAAAGGCACCCCGGTCGTAGTACTCGACGTGGGCGCCAACGTGGATTGCGAGCCGCAAATGCTGGCGCACTTCGGACTGATGGGCGAGGTTTATTCGCGCCACGTTCTGAAAGTGAAGCGCCCGCGGGTCGGCCTCCTTTCGATCGGTGAGGAAGAGCATAAGGGCAACTCGCTGACGCGCGAGACCACGCCGCTGCTCAAGGTGCTGGGGCTGCACTTCATCGGCAACGTGGAAGGCCGCGATCTTTTCTCAGGCGAAGCCGACGTTATCGTCTGCGACGGCTTCGTGGGCAATGTCGCGCTCAAGGTAAGCGAAGGGCTGGTTGACATGATCCGGCTCATGCTGCGGGAATCGCTGGAGGCGACGCTTTCGGGGAAGATCGGCTACGCGCTTTCGAGGTCCGCTTACAAGGAATTCAAGAAGCGCGTGGATTATTCCGAGTTCGGCGGCGCACCGCTGCTGGGTGTCAAAGGCGTTTGCATCATTTGCCACGGCCGCTCGGACAGTAACGCCATCAAGAACGCGATTCGGGTCTCGGCCGAGTTCTATTCGAGCAAAGTCAATCAGCGCATTGAAGACGAACTGCGCGGATTCGCCAAAGCCGGTTAAGAAGCTGGTTAAGAGGACTGGTTAAACGATGAGGCTGTTGTCCCTCTTTCTTTCACTTGCAGCGTGCGCCTTCGCACAGAGCGAGAGTTTCAATCACGTCCAGTGGACGATGACGCTGGACCAGACATCGGCCGCGCCCGGCGCGACAGTTCTGGCGCATCTGGAAGCCCGCGTCGATCCCGACTGGCACATGTATTCGCTCACCACGCCGCCGGGGCCGATTCCGACGACGATCAAGACCGTGAACGGCAACGCGATCGCGAATGTCACCTTCTTCGAACCGCCGCCAATAAGAAAGTACGACGCCAATTTTCCGGCCGACACGGAAACCTACGAAGGCACGCAGGTTTTCCTGGCTCGCATCGAGCTGAAGAAAGACGTCGCGCCCGGCGATGTCACGCTGGCGTTCCAGCCACGCTACCAGACTTGCAGCGGAACGCAGTGCATTCCGGCGCGCACGCGCGACTTGACGGCGGTTTTAAAAGTCGTGGCGGGTACGCCCGCTGCCGTGCTTTCGATTCCTGCCGGTTATATCGAAGCCAAACCGAACAGCGCTCAGGCAAACGCGGCGACGGACGCGGTTCCGTCGAGCGAAGGCGGAATCCTCGCGTTTCTCGCCGTCGCGTTCGGCGTTGGGCTGGCCTCCATCTTTACGCCGTGTGTTTTCCCGATGATCCCCATCACGATGTCGTACTTCACGGGACAACGCGGGGGCGTGGCGCAGGCGGTCACGTTCTGCCTGGGCATCGTCGTCTTATTTACCAGCATGGGACTCGCGACGACGCTGCTACTTGGCCCTTCCGGCGTGACCCAACTCGGATCGAGTCCATGGGTGAACGGCTTCATTTCGCTGATCTTTTTCGTCTTCGGACTGAGCCTGCTGGGCGCATTTGAAATCACGATTCCGTCGAGCGTGCTTACGAAGCTGAACGCGGCTTCGAACAGCGGCGGATATATCGGATCGCTGCTGATGGGGCTTACTTTCGCGCTCGCATCGTTCGCCTGCGTGGGGCCGTTTATGGGAACCCTGCTGGCGGCGTCGGTGCAGGGCGGCAAACTGCGGCCGATCATTGGCATGGCGACGTTCTCCAGCGGACTTGCGCTGCCCTTCTTCGTGCTGGCGCTGTTCCCGGGTTGGCTGGCGAAGATGCCGCGGTCGGGAGAGTGGCTGGCGCGGGTGAAGGTTGTGATGGGATTCTTCGTGCTCGCGGCGATGCTCAAGTATCTGTACAGCCTCGACGCGGTACTGCAGACCGGCATCCTGACGCGCGAGCGTTTCCTTGCCACGTGGATTGTGCTGCTGGCCGTCGCAGGCGCTTATTTGCTCGGTTTTGTCCGGCTCCCCGGTATTTCGAAGGATGAAGATCTTGGCGTTTTTCGGTTGCTGATCGGTATGTTCCTGATCGTGAACGCCTGCAGCCTGGTGCCTGGCATGTTCAATTCTCGCCTGGGAGAGATCGAAGCCTACATTCCTCCGCCCACGGGCAGCGGGTTCGGTGGCGCCGCGGCTGGCGGCGATCTGCAATGGATCGAAAACGATCTGACCGGCGCGTTCGCGCAGGCGAAGGCTGGCGGCAAATACGTTCTGGTGAACTTCACCGGCTACGCCTGCACGAACTGCCACTGGATGAAGGCCAATATGTTCACGAAGCCCGAGGTGTCGGGCGTCATGAAGAACATGGTGTTGGTGGATCTCTACACCGATGGCACGGATGCCGCATCGGTCGCGAACCAGAAGCTCGAAGAAGAAACCTTTAAGACAGTGGCAATTCCGTTCTACGTTCTGTACGACTCAAACCAGAACGTGGTGGCGACCTTCCCGAAGGGATTGACGCGCGATTCGTCCGAATATCTTGCGTTTCTGAACACGCGCGGCGGGACGGCGGCGCCGGCCAGCGTGGCTGATACCGGACTATCCAACACACCGTTCAAGACGCTGGACGGAGCGCCGATATCGACGGCGGACTGGAAGGGCAAAGTGGTTGTGCTGAACTATTGGGCGACGTGGTGCATCCCGTGCCGCGCCGAAATTCCCGAGTTCAACAAGCTGCACCAGGATCTGGCGTCGAAAGGCGTAGAGATTGTCGGGATTTCCATGGACGAGGATGGCGCGGACGTTGTGAAGGCGTTCCTGAAGCGGAATCCGATGAAGTACACGGTGGGGATCGGGTCCGGCTCGATGGATTCCGCGCTGCCGATTACGGTGGTGCTGGACCGTAACGGAAAGGCCGTGCAGCGGTTTGAAGGGTTGATCGATAAGCCCGAAGAGCTCCGGTCGGCGATCGCGAAAGCGCAAAACGCGGGCTGAACCGCGGCGCCGACGACGCCGGACCCGGAAAACTCCCCGCAGCATGTTACCCGTCCGGCAAGGCTTTGGCGCCGGCGTCTCGACGTGATGCGTTGGGAGAGGGGAACTCATGGACCAATTCGGTTCCGAATGACAGCGCAAGGGAGCCCCACTGAGAGGAAGCCTCTTATTGTGTCATTGCTCTCCGGTGACCGTATTTGCGTGTCTCGTTGCCAGTGACGCTATCGCGTCACCATGCTTGGGCCTGCGGACAGTGCCGGCGTTTGAACCCGACCACTACCCCCATGCAGGCTGAAGCCCTGCCTCACCAAAATCACAGAATATTGACGGCGCGGGCTGCCAGCAGCGCTACCGCGGCGAGCGATATCGTCGATTGCAGAATCATCATCACCTTCGCCCACCGCGACAATACCGGTACGTCGGTCGGCGAAAATGCCGTGCTCGTATTGAACGCCAGAAACAGGTAATCGACAAAGCCGGGGTTCCACGGATGCTGCCCCAGTTCCCTGCGAAGTTCCTCGCTCAGCGTCATTTGCGGAAAAAGAAACGCACCGGCCTGGTGCGAATGCCGGCGGTCGCGTTCGTTGGGGCCGCCTCCATCGAGCCGCCAGTACCAGGACGCGAAAACCAGCACATTGCTGATCCACAGGGCCGCGGCAGCACGCAGTAATACAACGGGCTGATCCAGACGCTGAGGCAGGCGAAGAATCAGCAAAGTCAGCGACGAAGCCAGCGCAAGCGTCGTAATTGCGAGGCCCGAATACCCAAAAATGTCGTTCAAATCGTGACGCCCCACCCTGTGAAAAACGCTCGCCGGGATCAGCATCGCCGAAATCAGCACCAGAGGAAGCCAGCGCGGCCCCAGCACCATCGTGTCGGGCATCAGATAAAACAGGATCCCCGCTCCCATGCCGGCCATAAGCGCGGGCCAGCGCGGTTCCGCGTCGGCTCGGTGTTTAGCTTCGGTCGCCGGAGTCGTTGTCATATCCCTACCACAGGTGATAATAACCGTCTCGCCGCGCCAGTTCGACTTTGACGCCGAATAATTCGCGCAGCGCGCCGGCGGTGAGTACTTCTTCCTTCGGGCCATCGGCGGCGATTTCTCCGCCGCTCATCATGATGACGCGGTCGATTTCGGGAATGATATCGGAAAGATGGTGCGTGACCAGAAGGATGGCGACGCCGGCTCTGGCCAGTTTCCGGATACTTTCGCGCAATTCGTGCTGAGCGAATAAATCGAGGCTGGTCGAGGGTTCGTCCAGCAGCAGCGCTTTTGGATCGTGCACTAATGCCCGGCCGATCAGCATGCGGCGCGCTTCGCCGGACGACATTTCGTCCACCGGCTTCTCCGCCAGATGCGCAGCTTCGAGAAACCGCAGGACATCGGCCGCCTTGCGCCGCTGTTTCTCCGTCACCTGATGATTCGGCCAGATGCCGATGCTCGAAAAGAAGCCCGAGAGCACGATCTCGAAACCGGTAATCTCGCGCGTGCACTGCGCCATCAGGTCGTTGGAGACAATGCCGAGCATGGTGCGCAGATCGACCACGTTCCAGACGCGTTCGCCGAGAATGGTCACACTGGAGCCGGGCTGCGCCAGTGGATAACACTCGCGCGTTATCGTCTTGATGAGAGTGGACTTGCCGCAGCCGTTCGGGCCGAGAATCGCGACATGCTCACCCGCGCCAATCGTCAGACTGATATTGCGCAGGGCGACGTTGACGCCACGCATGACGGTAACGTTGCGGAGTTCGATAAGGGGGGACGCGGATGGCAAGAAACCAGTATCGCCCGACGCGGCTGGCCGGACGCACGGCAAGTCGCGAAACTAAGACGTTGTTTCCCGTTTTTTCCGGCTGCGCGCCGCGCTAACCGCCAGGAGTCCGGCCAAGCCAAGACCCGTCAAGAGGTAGAAACGGGGCTCCGGCGCCAACGTCCCTTCCGTTTGGTAATCGGAAGCCGCGTCTCTGGCAAAATTTCCAACCGCCGGAGTGATCACGGTTTGTATCGTAATGGCAAACGGCTGAGTCGTTGGGAAAATTGACACATTCGACGCGCTGTACTGGTAGGGCACCACCTGGATTCCGTTGTTCGAACCCGCGGTGCCATCATAAGAGAGTTCGGGCTGCGCTACACCCGCAACCCACACGTTGGTGCTGGTTTGCGTGCCTCGGTCGAGGCCGCCTATACCCGCCGAAAGAATCAGCGGCGGGCTGCCAGCGTAGCCGGTTTCCGCAAAAGTAACGGCCAGTGTTCCGGGGTCGTTCACAGAAGGATTCCCCGGCGTGGAACCAAGGACGTCCAGATCGAGATTGGGATCCGATGGATCTCCAAGATCCTGAGCCGATACGCTCACCGTCCAGGAACCGACTGCCCCTGCATAAAATAGGCTATTACCGTCCGGAACCGGGGCCAGAACCACAGTGCAGCCGCCGCACGCCGAGTCCGTAATGGTTAGTGTTTCAAGGGCGAACACATTTCCGCAAGCCAGAAGCAGTATTACTGCGCCTGCAAGTAGTCTGCCGCCGTTAATGGCCGGCAATTCTGTCGAAATCATTTCTTCCTCCCGTCCAAAAGTCCGCTGGTCTGACTGTCGTCCGCAGACAACCAGGATGGGCCCGAAGCCTTTTCCTCCTGCGCCGGAGTAATGAGACTATGGTATGGAGTTTAATTGTATTCCGTCCGAAATACAAGCGTTTTAATTTTATTGCGTTTTTTGAGGAGTACTCGGGTACGAAAGTACCGGGGGCCGGGAAATATACAGGGACTTTGGATACAGATTGTCCGCCCGGCGATTCACGGCGGGTTAAACATCCCTCCCAGACCGCCCCAACCCGGCTGCCCGAACTCGGACTCGTTCCTCAGAGGCGCAGGACCGAACAGAACAACGACCGTTTTCGCTCGCGTTCCGTCAACCGGCTATACAAGGCCTGACCGGGTCACGATACCGGCGCCGGGTATTCTTCAGACCCGCGCGAAATCGCGGGCGAAGTCCTCGAGATCCAGCCATAGCTCCCGGTCTGAACTGCCGACCCGGAACCGAACGTAGTCTTCAAGTATGGACTCGGGAGTTACGAAAACCAAAGTTCCCTCATGCGGAAATGGCACAACGGAGGATGGACGGTGTTGCCGAACGTGTCGCATCTGGCTTTCCATAAATCCGTCGATCTGAAGCGCGTTTCCATTTCGAGCTGGGGCCGGTCCAACATGCGCCCTGAGGACCCTTGTGTTGTTCGGCGAAAGAGATCTGGTAAAACGGTGCAGGCCGATTGCCAAACAAATGAATCTGATAATAAAGGCTTTACCGGATCCTCCCCGAAAGGAGTCGCCGAATTTGTCCCAGACATCGGGATTAGTTGACATCGGCAGGGGAGAGTCCCTGCGCGGCGCGGCCGACGAAACCGCATGGCGTCACGTCCGGTCGCTCCTGCGCTTTTCAGAGCCTAAGCACTCGCTTTGCTGGCTCTCGGACTCGGGGTTAATTCCGCAACTTCACGCAGCTTTGCAGGGAGAACAGCGTGGGCCGGCATGGCGAGTCCGGCGAACAGATAGCATCCCGCGCCCGTCAGGACGCAAAACCCGATGCTCAGGTCCATTGAAACCAGGATGGCGATGAAGCTGCCAAGCGTTCCTGCAGCGCCGTTCAGAGCCCACATCCACGGCAGGTTCTGCCCCTGCGACAGAGCGTTCAACCATCGCAACCCGACGGGAAAGCAGAATCCGAGGAGAAAACCGCACGGAGAAATCAGAGCCAGACAAATCAGGATTCTCTGCCAAAGCAAATCCGCCGTAAACGCGTGCATTACCGGCAGCACTGCAAGAGAGTATGCGACCACCGAAACAGCGGCAAACAGCGCAGGGGCCCGGCTCTTCCAACTCTCCTTCAGTTGCCATCGGTCTGAGGCAAGGCTTCCGACTCCGGCCGAAAGAATTAGACCACCAAGGACCACTACCATCGAGTAGATCGGATGCCCGAGGAAAATCGAAAGCTGTTGCATCATCGCCATCTCCACCAGAATGAATCCCAGCCCGATGGCGATGAAATACACTACGGCCCCGTACAGAGGCTTCGGAGCGCCATCTGTCCGCGAGTTCAGGAGCCTCGCAGGCAGAATGATCGTTGTCAGGACGAGAATCAGGGCGGCTACCATGAAGACAAGCAGAAAAAGGATGGCGCGCAGATTCGAGGCGCGACCGGCACTCCTCACGAGCTTCACAATGTTTCTGATGTGGACGGCGTTGAAAAAATAGGGCGACGAGTCGAATGTGGGGGAATAGTCCACGTCGCTTCCGTCGCGCAGGGCCGCCAGTTCCTGCAGGTTTCGGGCGGCAACTATTCGCTGCAACTCCGGCTCCCGAATCGGCTGGCCCGGAATGACGACCGGCGTGAAGGCCATATCTGTGACAATGGAGTTCAACTTATGAAGGTCGGCCGGAGAAAACGGTCGATTGCTCGCCAGCAGCGTCGCAACCCGCCCCGACTTGATAAGCGCCAGCTGGGCTTCCGGATTCGCGACCCCCTCGGCAATCAGCATGGCCCGCGCCACCGAGTACAGGCGGAAGGTCTGCGCGCGCTCGGCGTCCGCGAACCACCGGCTGAAAGTGATTATGCCCCCTGGCTTCAGGTGCTCATAGAAGATCTTCCATCCGTCTACTGTGTACAGGGCGTTCTCCGACAGGGTCATCGCCCCGGCCGATGTCGCCGCCCATGTATCGACAAGCGATGCCTGGATCAGGTCGAAGCGCTCTCCGGACCGGGTCAGGTAGCTGCGGCCTTCGTCGTTGTGAAGCTCAAATCCGGGAATCTTTGAGAAACCGGAAAACCGCTCGAACCGCTTGCTGGTCAGATTCACCATGGCGCTGTTCACTTCGATTCCGACGATCCGCGTGAATCCCTGTGCCGCGCAGTTCAGAACGTCGCGTCCGCCACCGACTCCGATAATGGCAGCGGTCCCGCCGCTCCTGAGTTGCGCGCCCAGCGAGGTCACGTCGTACCGCAGGAAGTCCAGCGATTTCAGATCGCCATCGAACCGCGTGATCACCGTCCCCGCGTCGTTGTCGATATTCAGCAGAATCTCATCAACAGTCCGGGCCGGCATCCTGGGACTCGGGCCCCACATCAACGGTTCCGCTGTAATCGCCGGAGTTGCCCGGACCTTCGAGATAGGATTCCACTTCTCCGCCAGGATGTTGGTTCGGTAGTCGATGGCGCCCTTGGACCAGATCGGCTGAATTCCATGCAATGTCAATGAATTGGCAATTCCAAAGACCAGCATGGCAGCCACGCCATAAAGCGAGCGACGGCGAATCGCCGTTTCGTCCGCATAGGCCGCGTAGGCCGCGGCGCTGATAAAGAGTATCGCCGCGATCATGAAAATCGCGCTCGGGGCGTCGATCAGATTCAGGAGAAGCACCGAGGCCAGGCAGCCGAAAGAAGCGCCTGCCAGGTCCGTAAAGTAGACCCGGCCCATGGCAAACGGCGACCGTGTCAGCGAAATGCAGACCGCTACTCCGGAAAAAAAGAAAGGTACCGAGATCACGGCCGAGAAAAGCACGAAGCTGAAGACGGTCTGGAGTGCGAATGAGACATCCACCGGGATTGCGAGCATGGTCACCAGCGACAGCGGCATGGCGACAGCGGTCGCCATAGCGGACTGAGCCAGTCGGCGACGGATCAGCCGCTCCGTGAACCAGTCGGGACGCAGTTGAATCGAAAGTGCGCCCGCCGTCATGCCGAACATTGCCATCGATACCGACACAAAGGCCAGATAATACCAGGAGGTCACACTTAGAAGCCGTGTTAAAACGACCTCATACATCAATGTGCTGGCGCACAACAAAAACAATCCGAGAAGAAATGATCCCATGCGGCGGCGATGCCTCAGGTCCCAGTCTACAGAGTGTTGCGGCTCAGTGGGCTAGTTAAGCGTATTTTTTAATCCAGACTCCTCGTTCAGGGCGTCCGGAGTTAGTTAGTTAATGGAATCAGCAGCAGGGGTCGCAGCCTTCGCCCGATCGCCAAATTCTTTATCTGACGGGTCATGTCGATGCGCCTCGGGGGCCCTGCTTCGTCATGTGTATGACGGCTGAAAGCCACGACGGCGCGCGCATATGATGAGCGAGCGGTCCTGGTCAAACCAATCGGGCAGATGTGACCACTAGTATCCCCCCAGCCCTGCGCCAGACACGGAACCTGGCAGCAGCGAAAATCTGAGGGGACGCGATGGCCGCAGGGCGAGAAGAGGCGACAGCCAGAGCGAAAATGTCGACAAATGTCAGTCGCGGATTTTCGAAAAGGACTGAGTGAGTATGACGGGGACGACGGGTTCGAGCGCGTTTACGGTCGTTTCGCTGTGTACTGTCCAGTGCTAAACGTTGATTCTAATGAAGGCGAGTAGCCGGAAACCGGATGGTATCAGCGTGTTTTGGCGGCGTGTTAGCGCGATGTGCGACTCGGCAAAATCGCCCGCAACGTCAACACGGTCGCAAATGGCGTTCACTGAGCGCCCTGCGGAACTCCAGTCTCCGGTCCCGGTTGAGGGGTCGCCGGGCTTTTCTGATCGGTTCCCGACACGGGATCGAGGACGATCGTGACTTGCAGCGGCCGGCCGAGGGGACCGGGACTCGCGCCAGCGCCCATTCCCGACCGCCCTTCCCGAACAATTCGGTAGAGGATGGCGCGGTAGCTCCGCCGATGGAGGCGCCAGGTGTCCCATAGCTGGATCATCGACGTCGACGGCGAAAACAGTTCCTCGTGGAGTGCGGCGACGAAGTGCCGGTCGAGTTCGCTAAGCCAGGCCGCGTCCGCACCGCCGCCTGCGTCGACCAGATCCCCCCATGTCCGGGCCAGACGCCCGCGAGCGAGGTTGAACAGCGCCAACGTGAAGTTCGATGTCGCGCCATCTCCCTCGACGACGACGGCTTCACGCGGGACACCCGCCTCGATCTTTTCGACAGTCCCGAGGTCGAGCACCAGCCGATGGCACGGGTGGTAGATGAGATGCTCTTTACACACATCGGGCGCCGCCTCGACGACCATGGGGACGAACGCCTGGATGATGGTGTCGCAGGCCGCCTCTATCTTCTTTTGGGGGACTCGGGGGACAAGCGCGCCCAAGCGCCATTCTTTCGCGACTCGCCACGTCTCTCTGCATAGCTGGCTCAGAAACTGCTGGAGCGTGACGGCCTCCGCAGCGACACCCTGCAGGTTCTTGAGCGGACTTGGTAATGTGCCCTCCGGACGGTGAAGGCACACCACTGAGTCGTCCGCCGCTACGCCGAGGCTGGTGAACAGACCCGCCTCGTAAAGGCACCAGTCCCAATTGCGTGAAGGCTCTGTGAAGAGCAGGATGAGCATGTGGCTCCTGGCCAGCCGGGATCGGATCTCGAGGTTCCAATCGGAGCCGGCCGAGAGGTCGGAGCCGCACACAAAGCACTCGATCCTGGCACTCAAGCCTTCAAGCGATCTCTTAACCGTCCCTGCCAGTGCGTGATCGTCATGCTTGTGGCTGACGAACACCTGAAACCTGTTTCCTGAGTCTTGTGTCATGCGCTGGCACCGCTCCCTTCCGTCCGAAAATTTGCCGCTCTCACGGCATCGCGTCCGATGCGCGCGTTCCCGTGTCCATCACACCCTCACCCTGCCTTCCGCTCTCCGCGGGCGCGCAATGATCGGGGACGAAGGAATTCTCGACGTGACCGTGGATTCTGTAACGCCTCGCATCCGACTGACGCTCATCGTAGAACCCTCCGTTCGAGGCGCGGTTTACAGCACTTTGCGGACTCTCCGGGCATTTGTGCCGCCTGAGATCACATCATATCCTGAAGTCAGATCTTTTCCGCAGGTTTTGCTCACAATGGTTTCATGACCTTCAGATGATGGCCGGCCACCGCGTGAATTGTCAATCGGCCTTCATCGATTTGCGCCGACGCAGTCGAAGCCGTCGAACTCGCGGCGACGAAAATCCGGGGCGATGCGATGGCCGACGTGATCGGGGCGATCAAGCCGGAAATCGGGGAGAGTCTCGCAAGGTCTAGTGCCAACCAGCCTTGCAATTTGGCAGTACTTGAAGAGAAAGCGTCAGGTATATGGCGGGGACGACGGGGCTCGAACCCGCGACCTCCGACGTGACAGGCCGGCGTTCTAACCAACTGAACTACGTCCCCGCTTTGACCGAACGTTCCCATCGTAACACGACCGTTTCAATCGCTACTTCCCCGCCAAACCAGTCACCACATCATACATAAAATCGACCGCTTCATCGAACGATTTCGTCAAAATGCGCTCGTCGCGGCCGTGTGCGCGGTTGTCGTCTTCATCGCTGAAAATGCCGCTCACACCGTAGGTCGGAATGCCGGCATGAATCAGATAAATTCCGTCGCTCGCGCCGAGCATCAGCTTGGGAACCACCGGCAGACCTGGCCAGTGCTTCGTCGTCGCCGCGGCCACAACGCTCAGTACTTTCGGGTCGATCGGCGTGTATGGTGTGGTCGTGGCTGCTTTGACCGGCGCCACTTTGATTTGCGCATCGGCGAGAACCTGGTTCAGCGTGCGCTCCACAGCGGCGACATTATCGACGGGAAGAACGCGGCAGTTCACTGTAGCGGTCGCCACTTGCGGCAGGGCGTTTTCCGCATGGCCGCCGCTCAGCAGCGTCGGAACGCACGTCGTGCGGAGCAGCGCGTTGTATTGCGGCTGCGCGGTGAAGCGGGCGAGAGCAGCGGCATTGTTCGGGTCAGCGCCGATGGTCTTCATGTCCGCGCCAAGTTGCCCTTCATAGAACGGCGCTGAACGTTCCAACTGAGAACGCGTGACGTCGAACAAATGCACAGGGAAATCGAACTGCGCGAGGCGCGAGAGGCCCTCGGCGAGATGATAAATGGCATTGTCTTTCGATGGCCGCGAGCTGTGTCCGCCCGCGTTGGTCACTTCGAGCTTGAAGCTGGCATATACCTTCTCGGCCGCCTCCATTGTCATGAAGAGATGCTTGCCGTTCTTGATATCGCCGCCCCCCGAATCGGGGTTGATGCAGAACTCGGCGTCGATCAGATCTCGGTGGTCTTTCACCAGAAACTGAATGCCGTTCGACGGGCCGTTCTCTTCATCGGCAGTGAGCGCAAGGATCAGGTCGCGCGGCGGCCGAAACCCTGCGCGCTTCAGGCGCAGGAACGTGGCAACCAGCGTGGCGTCGTCGCCTTTCATATCGAGCGTTCCGCGCCCATAGAAGTAACCGTCCTTTTCGAGCAGCGTAAAGGGATCTACCGACCAGTCCTCGCGCTTCGCCTCAACCACGTCGAGATGGCCGATGAAGAGAACCGGCCGCGGACCGTTCTGGCCTCCGGTCCCGCGTAGCCGAACCACGACATTACCTTTGCGAGCGACGGGCGCGAGCACGCGAATATCGGCGTCCGGATAGCCAGCCTCGCGGAAGCGCGCGGCCATCGCCTCGGCTGCCTTCGTGTTGTCGCCGACGGAATCGGTGGTGTTGATCTCGATAAGTTGTTTGAGGATTTCGCGCGCGAGTTGTTGTTGGGGCGACAACTGGGCAAGCAGAGGAAGCGCGGCGAAGAATAATGGCCAGACTCGCATGATGTTCATTATCCCCGCTCCGGCGCCGGGGCGAGGAACCGGCCGTATTTCAAAGACAGCGTCGGCAGTACGAGCAGATTCAGCGCAGTCGAAGTCACCAGCCCGCCGAGAATGACGACCGCCATCGGACCTTCGATTTCGCGGCCCGGTTCGCCGCTGCCTATCGCCAGAGGCAGCAGTCCGAGCGCAGTCACGATCGCTGTCATCAGCACCGGGACGAGGCGTTCGCTTGCTCCGCGAATCGCCGTCGTCACGCCCCAGATCATCCCTTCTTTATTGACGAGGTGCTCGTAGTGCGAGACCATCATCATCGAATTGCGCATCGTGATGCCGAACAAGGTGACAAAGCCCACCATCGCGCCGACCGTCAGCAATCCGCCCGTCGCGAACACGGCGAGCACTCCGCCCACCAGCGCGAACGGCAAATTCGCCAGCACGAGCATCAGATGCCGGAACTGGCGAAAGANNGACCACGGCCAGTAGTAGCAGGATTCCCGCAGCCGCAATCAGCGAGAAAAGCAGAATTTCGTGGCGCGCCTGCTCCAGCGCGTCAGACGCGCCGCCAAACACTACGTATGTTCCGCTGGGAAATTTCACCTTCGCAGTAATCTGCTGTCGCGCGTCGGCGACGAATGATTCGAGATCGCGTCCGCGAACGTCGCAGCTAATCGTCTGCCTGCGCCGCGCCCCTTCGTGATAAACGATGGCCCTGCCTGAATCCTCGTAGATATCGGCCAATTGGCCCAGCGGCACTCGCAGGCCGTCGCTGTTCGAGAGCAACAACGAATTCACTTGCGCCGGGTCCTGGCGTACGCGCTCGTCCAGAATTACGGCCACGTCGAAAACACGGCTGCCTTCGTAAGTCTGCGCAACGGTGGTTCCCTGATAGGCGGTGCCGACGGCTTCCATCACATCCACCGGACGAAAGCCGAACTGGCGAAGCCGCTCCGGCTTCAGTCTCACCACCATGCGCGGCGAACCGGGCGGAGAGTCTTCCTGCACGTCGGCCGCGCCTTTCACGGCCTGCAGTGCTTTGGCGACCTCTTTAGCCTTGGCGTCAAGAACATCGAGATCGTCGCCATAAATCTTGACGGCGACATCGGCCGTGGAACCGGAAATCGTTTCTTCGATCCGTTCGGACAAAAAGCGGCGAATGGCAAAGTAGACGCCCGGAAACTTGCCCAGGGAGGCGCGCAGCTGAGTTTCCGCGGACTTGGCTTCGTCACCTTCGAGCGGTTTCAGTTCCACGTGAACTTCGTCGTAGTTGACGCCCCATGTGTCGTCGGCCTGTTCTCCACGGCCAATCTGGTCCATGGTGGACGCCACAAACGGCAGCTTCTTGAACTCCATAGTGAGCGCGTGTGCAAGCCGCAGAGTCTCCTTAACCGAGGTGCCCGGCACCGCCGACATGTGGACTATGAAATGGCCCTCTTTCAGATCGGGCAGGAATTCACTGCCGAAGAAAGGCAAGGCCGCAGCGGCTGCAATGCACAGGAAAGCGGCGCCGGCGATTACGGGGATCGGGCGCGACATCAGGCCTCCCATCAGCGAGGAATAATGCCGCTTCATCCAGGCGATGAAGAGAGGTTCGGATTGCTCGGCGGCCTTCGGCAGCAACAGCGAGGAAAGCGCCGGAGTCACGGTCAGCGCTACCACCAGGGACGCCATGATGGCCAGAATGTAAGCTACGGCCAGCGGACCGAACAAACGGCCCTGCACGCCGCTCATACTGCGGACGGGCAGGAAGACCATGGCCACAACGAACGTCGCATAGACCACCGCGTTGCGCACTTCCATCGACGCGCTCAGCACCACGCTGCGGACCGGCAGGGGGTGCGCCAGTCGCTTATTCTCGCGCAGGCGGCGGAAAATGTTCTCCACGTCGATGATGGCGTCGTCAACCACTTCGCCGATGGCGATGGCAAGACCGCCGAGCGTCAGGGTGTTGAGCGAGATCCCCATGTAATCCAGGACCACGACGGCAATCAGAAGGGAAAGCGGAATCGCCGTCAGCGATATGAGGGCGGTGCGGATGTTGTAAAGGAAGACGAACAACACCACCGCAACCAACGCGGCTCCGAGCATGAGCGATTGGTCGATATTGTGAACGGAAGTCGTGATGAAGTTCGCGGGGCGGAAGATGTTGTCATCGAGAACGATGCCTTCGGCCGCGACGGCCGGCTTGATTTCGGCCAGCGCTTTGTCGAGTTCGTTGGTGACTTCGAGCGTATTCGCCAGATACTGGCTCGAAACCATGATCATCACGCCGGTCTTGCCGTTGATGGCCGCCGCGCCGATAGCGGGCGCGGGCGCGTCTTCGACGCGCGCGACGTCTTTCAGCCGGACGGTGACCCCGTTGTGGTGCGCGACAGCCGCTTCGCCGAGTTCCTCGGCGGTGCGCGCCTGGCCCTGCGTTTCGAGAACAATGCGCTGGGAGTCGTTCTCGACGAAGCCCGCGCCGCGCACGCCGGTCGAGGCGCGTGCGGCGTCAAGAACATTGTTGATCGTGAGGTCAAAGGCTGCGAGGCGGTCGGGCAGAACCTGAATCTGCAACTGGCGGATCTCGCCGCCAAAGATGACGGCCTTTGCGACGCCCGGCACGCCAAGCAGCCGCGGGCGCAGCACCCAGTCCGCAAATGTGCGGATGTCCATCAGGGATCGCGTGTCGGAGGTGAGTCCGATAGCGAGGACCATGCTGGCGGCGGAGGTGAGCGGCGCCATGACGGGTTCGCGGACGCTTTGCGGGAGAGCGCCAGAGACTTCGGTCAGGCGCTCGCCGACTACCTGGCGGGCGCGATAAACGTCGGTGTGTTCTTCAAAGATCGCTGTGATGACGGAAAGCCCCTGCGTGGATTCCGAGCGCAGCGACACGATGCTCGCCACGCCGTTCAGCGTGTTTTCGATGGGCTGAGTGACCAGCGCTTCCACTTGCTCGGGAGAAAGGCCCGGGGCTTCAGTCTGGACGACAACTTCGGGAGGCGCGAACTCGGGGTAAACGTCGTACTTCGCGTTACGGACAACATAGATACCGTAAGCCGTGAGCACGCAGGCAAGCGCGATAACGACGCCGCGGAAACGGATGGAGAATTCAATGAGGGCGCGGATCATCGAGTGCGCGCTCTCTGGTAAGGGTTAGGGTCGCAGGCGAAAACTCCTGCTCCACAGGCAGGCGAGACCGCCTGCCCCACAAGGGTCTCGTACGTGTTCAATTGTCGTCATCCTCGACGCGAATCTGCGACTTGAACTCTTCCGACAGCAACATCTGCGCGCCGCGCGTCACCACTTTATCGCCGGGCTTCAGCGACCGCGTAAACCATCCCCCCGATGCCGGATCTTCCAGCGCTACTTCGCGTCTCGCGAACTTCTCGTTCGCGGTCTGCACGTACACCCAGCTTTTCCCGCCCTGCCATATGACCGCCGGACGAGGCACCACCGCGCCAGATCGCGCCGGTCCTGGCGCCTCCAAATAAGCCGTAACCGAAAGCCCCGGACGCAGTGCGCCGGAGAGGTCGGTCACCCGAAAAACGAACGGTTGCCCCTGTGTTTTCGGGTCCACCGTGCCCGCGAAGCCGACGCGCTCGCCGGTGAGCGGTTTCGCCTCGTTGCCCAGCGGAACGATGCTGGCGGATGTCAGATCCGGCGCGACGGTTTCTCCCGCCGGAACGTCGACGCGCGCGAGGAGTTTGTCGAAACGCGCAACGCGCAACACTGGCTGGCCCGATTCCACCGACTCACCCGGATGCGCCAAAACTTCCACTACGATGCCGCCGCGCGTCAGTTCGAGTGGCACGGAAGCGAAAGGGCCGCCGGGCGCTGCGCCAGACAATGTAGGAACGTCCCTTTCAGCCGCGTTTGGCGGTCGGACTTTCGCGCTTTCAGAAGAAGCGTCGCGGCTCGAGGCGAGCGCCGCAGTCAGCAACCGCGCGCTCTGCTGCGCGCCGTTGAGTTTTGCCTGTTCGGTCGCGACCCTCGCCTCGGCTTCCTGCACGGCGCGGTCGGAAACATTCTTGTCGTCGGCGTTCAGGGCGCGAGTGCGAGTGAGCGCCGATTGCGCGGCCGTGAGAGATGCGCGGCTGGCTTCCAGGTCGGCCTGCGCGGACACGAGGCGATCGTTGAGACTCACCCGATCCGTCGGCGTTAGCCTTGGTTCCACCTGCCCGATCTGTGCGCCATCGGCGACATTTTCACCGGGCGCCGGCCACGCTTTGTCTGCATTGCCGCGGATAGTTCCAGCCAACGGAGCGCGCAGAATAAACGATCCGGCTGAATCTTCTTCAAGAGCGCCGTACGCCACCACTTGTTGCCGCCGCGTCATGGGCGCGATGGCCTCCGCCTCAACGCCCATACGTTCCTGAACGTCGTCGTCGAGCGTGACCACCGGTTCCCCGCCTTCTTCGGCCACTTTTGCGGGATTTTTGATCGCCGCGCCGGACGCCGCCTCAGACGTGAGATCGGCGTGGTGGCTTGTGTAAGACCACAAGAGAAGGCCGGCAATAACGGCCAGAGTTGCAACGGTCAGGATCCAGCCAACGATTCGTTTCTTCATTGCTTGACCCTTGACATCGGATCGGGCAACGCGGACAACGGGATTTCGAGCGGTTGCTGGACGGCGTCGTCAAGCGCGCCGAGCGCGCTCTGCAAATGCCGCTCGGCTTCGAGGCGAGCGCGCGCGGCCACAGCGCTTTCGATGCGCACGCCGGATTGCGCCAGGCGATCTTCCTCACCCGCGGCGACGGCTCGACTGACAGCCGCCATGCGCGTTGTGCCGATTTCGGTCAGCGCCCGGTCGGCTTCGATCCATTCGTTCCGCGAACCTTTATACCTTGCGAGGGCCGTTTCCATCTCGCCTATCGCCACGGCCTGCTGTGCATCGAAGCGGGCTTCATCCTCGGTGCGGCGGGCTTCGGCTTCGGCAATCGGGCCTTTATTCCGATTGAACAAGGGGATCTCAAAACCCGGGCCGAACGTGATCTTGTGATGACCTTCGTCGAAGTCATAGCCGGGGTTGAGCTGGATATCGGGTCGCTGTTTCGCGATCTCCAGTTGCAGCGCCGCTTCGTCGGCGGCGTATTCGAGCAGACTGCGGCGAACGTCGGCCCGATGCAGCAGTCCCGCTTTTTGGATATCGCCCAAAGGATATTCCACAGGAGTTTCCGGTAACGCGCTCGTATCGACAGGCGGCAGAGTGACGAGTCCAATCGCGGCCGCCAGGTTGGCCAACGCTTCGTTGACTGAAGTTGCGGCGGCCCGGGCTTCGACCTGAACGCCGATCAGCGCCGCGCGGGCGGTTTCAACTTCCGGGCGCGCGCCTTCACCCACGCTGAGACGTTTTTCAAGTATCGCGATGGTCTCGTTACGTGCGGCGATTTCGTTATTCAGAACTTCGACCGACCGCAGCGCCATTGCGTAGTCGAGCCACGTCGCGCGAGCACGGCTCAACACGCGCCACGCCGTCGCATCCACATCGACGCGCGCCGCTTCGGCGAGCTTGCCGGCTTCGAGTGTACGGAGGGCTCGTTTGCCACCGGTCTCGATGGTCATCGCAGGATCGAAGTGAAATACGACCGGAGATTCAGGAGCGTTGGTCCAGCCTCCACCGATTGAAATCGTCGGATTCGGCCGCGTATTCGCGGTGATGATCGCCGCTTGCGCCGTTCGCAGATGGGCGCGGGCGACATCGAGTTCCGGGTTGTAGTAGAGTGCGATCCCATAGATGTCGCGGAGTTGGAGTTTCGGCGGCGGCCAGTCCGGGCGTTTGAGAAACGCGACAAGGCCGGGATCGGAAAGGGACCGGTCACGGAATTGCTGTTCGGAGCGCGGTGGATCAAGTGCGCGCGGCTGGTAGCGGACACAACCCGACGGCAGCAGCACAGACAATGTGGCCGCTGTAATCAGGAACGAGGCGCGAAGGTTAAGAACAGGCACCGAAAGCCATCGTAGCGCAGTGTTTCGGATCGATGAATGGAAATCGCCCGGTGCCTTAAGACCTCTTCGATACGCAGAAGAGGCCTGCTGTGTTTACGACGCGTTTTTTCGCAACCGCTGTCGCCGGCGCGGGGGGATGCAAGACGCAGCGCGACAGGGTGAACCTGCTTCTTCGCGGAAGGCGGCTCGGCCTTAGCTTGCGCAGCGTTCTGCGCTTCGCGCCTGATTCGTCGCGATTGAAACTCCTGAAGATTTCTGAGTCCGAGGGAGAAAACTGCGATGCGACATGTCCATCAGCCTTCCGGTGGATTTCAGTTCCCTGCTGATGCGATCGAACGCTGTCGCCGTGCGATACCGGACGTCAACGGGCCTGTCGCCATTAGCCATGCAGCGGTTCCAAAGCGCGGCCTCTATGCGGCTGAGTTGACGCGAACGAAATTCGAAGTGCGCGAGATCGTCACCCAGGACATTTTCGACGAGGTTTGCCGGAGCGAATCGTTGACGGAACTCCGCGACGATCACGTTGAGTTCCGACACAACATCTGGTTTCGGTTGAATCTGCAAGGCCGCGATGAAATCTTTCACGGCATGTTTACCCAGGACTTCCGAAAGCAATTTCGGGTTGACGATTCCACGCTCTGGCGATTCTGTTGTTCACACTGCGGGCTGTCCATCGATCAGTACTCCCCGCCTGAAAACTAACGAGGTTCTGCCTCAGACCGACGAGGTGTATTCCGGAAGATCCGCGGCGTAGAGCATAATCCCGGCCTGCAGCGGGAACATGGCGTCGGGAACTTCTTTCGCTTTCATCGCGGCAACCAGTTCGTCTCCAGCGCTGATGGACCCAGTCAGTAAGGAGTTCGTGGCTGCGCTGGAAAACTATGCGCGGTGGGAGAAGGTTCCGGTGATTCAGTTCCGCAAAGGGCAAGGCAAAGACGACATCGCCGCCGAACAGCGGAAGAAGTTCAAAGAGACCGAGGGCGTTGTCTTCATCGGAAAGGCTCAGGAGAAAACGCCGGTTTTCCGCACGGAACGCCGGCGCAATGAGAAGACCGGTATCAGCTATCCATGGATCGTCCGTTCGACGTGGTGAACCATTTCGACATCTACTGTGTGGATCGGGATTTCGGACCGTTCTTCGTCAAGTTCTGCACTTATTTCCCCTATAATGCCAAACTCTGCCTGAACGGACATGAGTACGCCAAACAACAGCTGGCGAATAAAGGAATCGGATTCAAAGCGCTTGACAACGTGGCTGCGATTGCTGCCGCATCCGTTCAGCGCCGCCGACCGCAAGGCAGGCTACCGTTACCAGGTCTCGATTCTGTAGGCGGAGTTCTCTCTCACTCAGGTCCTGGACAGGCCCGTTACGGGGCGGGTGTCTTTCGAGGAAGTCATTCGCGAGAATCTCGACATCGGCAGACCCGGTCAGGTGCAACTGATCTTCGACCGCCGCGTCACGGCGCGCACGCCGGGCCGGTTTCGTACGAGGGTGATCACCGACGGAGTGGTTCCCTCGCTGCACGTCGATTACAAGAACACACGGATCAAGCAGTATCACAAGGAGGGCCGCGCCCTCCGCACGGAAACCACCATCAACAACACCCGCGACTTCGGCATCGGCAAACTGTTGAAGAATCTGCCCGCACTCAGGCAGATCGGCTTTCAGGCCAACCGGCGTCTTCTCGACGTCCAGCGAATTTCCCATGACTGTGCCATTGGCGAAGACGCGTTTGACAAAGTGGTTCGTCCCGCCGAGGTGGAAGGGCAGAGAGCCTCAGCCCTCCGCTTCGGCGACAAGCGCGTACAGGCGCTGTTTGCCGTACTGGTCGTATTCAGTCTCCAGCTCCGAGGGTTCAACAACCGCGAAATGCGTGTGCTTCTGGCACAACTGCCGGGTCTCGACCCTGCCGAATATCCCATCGGAAGGATGACCTGCGATCTGCGCCGTCTTCGCCTGCACGGAATCATCGAACGCATTCCGCGCAGCCATCGTTACCAACTCACAGCCGATGGACTGCGCATTGCGCTGTTCTTTTCCAGAACCTGCGCGCGGCTGCTGCGCCCCAAGCTCGCCGAGATCATGCCCCGGCCAGAACCGATCCCTTCGGCTCTGCGCATCGCATTCGACCGCCCCAACACCGTGATCGATGCCTGCTGTGAGGAGGAACAACTCGCTGCCTAAAAACTTGACTCATTCACACGATATTCTTTCAGGCAAGGACTCTAACGGCGGCAGACGTGGAATTGGTGAGGCGTGTAATGTTGCAGAATGCTCCTGCTCATGTAAAGGAACGTTGTGAGCTTCTGATTTATAACTTTACTGTGCCACTTACAGTGAAAAACCTGCTTGACCTATCAAAACCAGATGTTGCCGAGATATCTGCATGGCTTGACGAGCAGATCATTAATGCTGAAGAGAACTTCCATTGCGATATCGAAAACGCCTTGATGCCAGCGTTGGACGAAATGCTGGCCGGAAAGACAGCCTTCTATTCTGACAAAGAGTCGTCGCAAGAATTTCTTCACGCTATATGTGTGCAGTATATGCGGACAAAGAAGATGAGAGATCGTTTTGCGCAGATAACCACCGCACCCGTCCCCGGTGCGGACATGAAGCGGTGCGGCAATCTGTTTACTCTTGCTGCAGCAATGCGCGTTGCAGATTCACTCTATCAGGACCGAGAGAAGTTCAAAATCGTGTTGCTTGATAACGATACAGCCTCGCCATTTATTACCGGCGATCAGCCTGTCATTAACATTCATGCAACATATGGCTCTGGCGCACCACCTGAAAGACTGGAACTATATTATCCGCTGTCACCAAAGAAAGCGATGGTGCTGCTTGAGCTTCACACGGAAAGATCGTCGAAGCTGACTGCGGACGAAGTTCAGAAATTTAACGATATGATCGTTTGGAACTCTCACGAGCAGGTATTCTCAGATTCGCGACCATACCTTGAGGGGTTACAGATCGCCGTCGAAGATACCGCAAAGTGAAACATTCCTGAGTCAACGACTATATGGAGCCCATACGAATGGCCCGTAGTGACGCATGGCGGCATCAGTATCGCAGTGACCGTTATGCCCGGCTCCAGTCACTCGAAGAGCTTAACCAGTGCTTGCGGGATATCATGGTCAACCTGCTCACGTTATCGACGCGCGGAATAGGAATCCGGATGAGCGAAATCGACCCCGAGGCGATTTCAAACGAATCCTCCGTTTGGATGGAGAAGTTCACTCACATCCTGGAGGAATTCGCCATCCGGTGCGGGCCATACCCTAATGGAATCGACCGGCACTCACTCGCGAATGGTGCGTTGCCGAACCTCGCCTCCGACCTCGCCAAATTGGCTTCGGCAAAGCTCGATTCTTGGCGGACATCCGCTGGCGATGTCTTCATCAAGTACGGCAAGCGCAAGTATATGGAGTCTGTGTACGAATCCGGCGCACTGCGGATTCAGCCAGCCACATATTTTGCCGAGGCCTCTCATAATCGGGCTATTAACGATGACGAACTGAGTGTGCCTCTATCGTTCGTCGCGACCCGCGATGATCTGCTGACCGTCGTCAGCAATCCCGATGACGTGCCGCGGGACTTGCCGCATGCCCGTGTCGATGTCACGGTCCAGTTGCCTTCCGACTACTGGCTGTATTGCGTCAGCAGCGCGCTGGCACCGCGCCTCTTTATCGACTATGAAGCCGAAGCCTGTGTCATCATCCGCGACCGTGACCGTTTCACTCGCATGCTTCAGGACGCCAGCCTGCAGAAGCTCAGTGGCACAGACATGCGCGCGGGACTTATCGAATATGTCGATCCCCTGCTGCCCAAGTCGCTCGTGAAAGCGGTGGCGTTCACCAAGCACCTTCGGTACTCCTATCAGC
>PLEX01000149.1 GCA_003136575.1 Bryobacterales bacterium
CAATTCGAAGGCGGTCTTTACTGCGGCAGCGTCCATGCCACGCCGACAACGCCGATCAGTGCGAGCGGACTTTGCCCCGCGTCACAGTACGGGTCGACGCTGTTATCGATTCCCGCGGCGGGGACGGACAACGACGATCATCATCCGGCGCGCATTGCGGAACGCAGCCTTTTCGATGCGGCGATCGGACACGACAATCTGCTGAAAACGGATACGTACAAGCTAAGTGCGCGGCTGACGGTGATTAATCTGGCTAATAAGGAGGCGTTGTATAACTTCCTGTCCACCTTCAGCGGGACGCACTATGTTACGCCGCGGACTATTACGTTAACGCTGGCGATGCATTTTTAATGAACGTGCGAACGTTAAATCCGCGCCAGCCGGCTGAACGGGCGTTCCTCAACTGTTTGGAGCCGCACGTCGCAGCCCGTGCGCTTTTGACGCGCGCGACGGAGTCGCCAATCGCGAATGGACTTGCGGGTTCCCGCATCGTTTGGCGCCGCGTCGTGCGGCCCAGGCGTTTCTGAGAGAACCGGGATGGCGGCGGGACGAGCGCGGGAGCCTGATCCGGCGGACAGTGCGTGTTGTGCGTGCGGGCCCGCTGAACGCGGCTGCGCCGGCGAAACGCAGTTTGTAAGTTCAGGGGCAAATACGGTGGAATTCGGCCTGGTCTGGTAGCGGACATCGCACATGCGGCGATGCCGGGGTGGAAGCGCGGACCCGGTGGTGATATCTTCTAATGGGTATGCGAGCAGTCATCATGGCACCGCGCACGCTTCGGATGGTTGCCGCGATTTTCGCGATCACCGCGATGCTCTGCGTTTCCGCCGCATCGGTTTCCGCCTCCCACGCGCATCTGAAAGAGCCGATTGATCGATGCGACGTTTGCTCGGCTGCGCATCTGACGGCGCAACAAATTGCGGTTGTCCAGATCGTGCATGCGCCGGAGTTGCGGAGTCTGGTGGCGCCTCTCGTCACCGCGCGACGCATTGAGTCCCGCGGTGTCGTCGTCTTACTCACGCGTGGTCCCCCTTCTTTATCCACGATTTGAGGCGTTATTTTCCGCTTGCGTCGCGCAAGTCGAATCGGGGAAGGGATCGTCCTTGAACAGCATCGTTTATTTGCCCGCCAGTTCTCGCGGGCCATGCTTCCGGTAAACATCCTTCAGCTCGTTTCCTCTTTCCCATCGCAAGCGGCGCGTTCATCAGGCGTTACGGGTATTGAGGAGGTCGATTTTGAAATCAGGGGCGCATCGTTTGGTTGTACTTGCACAAGATCCGGTCGGAACGAGTCGGGACAGTGACCCTCGTGTCACAGGGCGATTGGCGCCGGTATGGCGAGTCGTACGTGCGCTGCTGCTGGCGTGCGCCGCCGCCTATTGTCAGCAGCCTGCATCTCCGCCCGCCGGTCCCGTGCGGATTCGACTCGAGCAAGCCATCCAACTGGCGCTGCAGCATAATCACTCTCTTGAAGCGGCGCGGTCCACGATCGTTCAGAATCAGGCCCAGGAAATAACCGCCAATCTGCGCCCGAATCCGGTTTTGTCGTGGGATTCGCAGTTCATCCCGCTGTTCGATCTCCCGCAGTTCGCCACTCCGGGCTACTTCAATAACTCGGCCCAGTTCGACCTGGGCGTGGGATACACGATCGAGCGCGGCCAGAAACGCCAGAACCGGCTTCAGGCGGCGCGCGACCAGACTGCGGTGACGCGCTCGCAGGTGCTGGATAATCAGCGGACGCTCACCTTCAACGTCTGTCAGCAGTTTGTGGCCGTGCTGCTGGCTCAGTCCATGCTGGATCTGGCGCAACAGGATCTCGACAGCTACCAGAAGACCATCGATGTCAGCGAGGCGAGGCTGCGGGCGGGGGACATGAGCGAGGGCGACCTGCTGAAAATCAAACTGCAGCTCCTGCAGTTTCAGCAGGATGTGTCGTCCGCGAAGCTGTCCAAAATTCAGGCGCTCGCCGCCCTGCGGCAACTGGTCGGATTCGAATCCGTACCCGAGAACTACGACGTCACGGGAACGCTCGACTACGAACCCGTGCATGCCGGCCTCGACGACATCAAAGCTCTGGCGATACGTTCTCGTCCCGATCTGGCCGCTGCGCGCCAGAGCGTCACCGCGGCGCACAGCCAGGTGTCGCTCGCACAGGCGAACGGCAAACGGGATCTGGGATTGAGTTTTAGCTACACTCACGTCGGGGCAGTAAACTCGGCCGCCTTTTTCTTCAATATGGAGGTGCCGATCTTCGACCGCAATCAGGGTGAAATCGCGCGCACGCAGGCCACGGTCACGCAGTCCGATGAATTGTTTCGGGAGGCCGAGGAGCAAGTGACTTCGGACGTTGTGAACGCTTACGAGGGACTGCACACGAACGACGAGATCGTCGGACTGTACCGGTCCGGCTATCTCGACGAGACCACTCAATCGCGCGATATTTCGGAATATGCGTACCAGCACGGCGCAGCCAGTCTGCTCGATTTCCTGGACGCGGAGCGGAGTTATCGCGCGAACCAGCTGGCCTACCGGCAGGCGTTGGCGGCCTACATGCTTTCGCTCGAGCAGGTTCGCTCCGCGGCGGGAACAAGGAGTCTTCCATGAAAGGGAATATGACGAACCTGAACCCAGGGAGCCGCGTCGCCGCGCGGCACCGGCTTCTGCCTCACGGTCTCTTGACCTGCGCCCTGGCCTTTGGCCTGAGCAGTTGCGGGACTCGCGCGGGAGAAAACACCTCGCAGATGACGTCCTATACGGCGAGCGAAACGAAGTCCGAAACAGCCGAGCTTTTCACCGTGCCCGCGGATCAGATGGCGCACGTCCAGGTGGTGAAGACCGTGAAAGCTTCGTTGCCGCGAAATCTGCGGTTCACCGGCAGCGTGGCTTATGACGCGCTGGCGACCACTCCTGTCTTTTCCGCGGTGGGCGGGCCGGTAAAGGAAATACTGGTCGCACCCGGCGACGCGGTGCGCGCCGGACAACCGCTTCTGCGCGTCAGCAGCCCGGATTACTCACAGGCTCGCTCAGCCTATCGGAAGGCGAAAGACGTGTTGCAGTTGACCGACAAAAACTACAAGCGCGCACAGGATCTCTACGCACATAAGGCGATCGCCGAACGCGATCTGGAGCAGGCCGAATCCGACAGGGCACAGGCGGAGGCAGACGTGGAATCGACCGGGGACGCGTTGCGCGTGTTGGGGATTCCCGACCCCGACGTGAAGCCTGCAACCACTCTTGAGATACCCGTGCTCTCGCCCGTGAGCGGAGAAATCGTCGAACGGCTCGTGGGGCCGGGACAATTGCTGGTGGCCGGCGCAACACAGTGTTTCACGATTTCCGATACGAGCAAAGTTTGGGTCCTGGTCAACGTCTACCAGAGCGACATGGGCAGCGTGCACATCGGCGATACGGCCGAGATTACAACGGACGCTTACCCTCAGGCGTTTCGCGGGCGGATTTCTTACATCGCCCCCGCCATGGATCCGACGACGAGAACGCTGCAGGAGAGAATCGAAACCGAAAACCCCGACCACCGGCTGAAGCGGGACATGTATGTGACAGCCGTGGTCCGCGCGGGCGTTACGGAAAATGCGCTGCTCGTGCCGGATTCGGCGGTGCTGCGCGATACCGAGAACCAACCGTTTGTTTACGTCCAAAACGGAGCCAATCAATTTGCGCGGCGTCTGGTGACGATCGGCGATTCGGCGGACTCACGAACGCAGATCAGGACCGGACTTCGCGAGGGCGAAAGCGTGGCCGGCGACGGCAGCCTCTTTCTCCAGTTTAAGAATTCAATGCAGCAATAGCGGGCGACCGGGCAAAACATGATTCATTACATCGTTCAATTCGCCCTGAAACAGCGGTTCCTGATGATGATGCTGGTTGTGCTGCTGATTGCCGCCGGCTCGTATTCGTTTCTGAAAATGCCCGTGGATGCGTATCCGGACCTCTCCCCTCCGATGGTGGAACTGGTTACGCAATGGCCCGGCCACGCGGCCGAGGAAGTGGAGCGGCTAACCACGCTGCCGCTCGAACTCGCCATGAACGGCACGCCGAAAATGCGCGTGATGCGGTCCATCTCTCTTTACGGCCTCTCCGACGTCATTCTCACGTTTGAGGAGGGAACGGACGATTATTTCGCCAGGCAAGTCGCGTTTCAGCGGATTGCCGACGCTACGCTGCCGAACGGGATCGCGCCCAGCATGGCGCCGCTGTTCAGCCCGAGTGGACTGGTGTACAGATACGTAATCGAGAGCCCGGACCGAACGCCGCAGGAACTCCATACTTTCGAAGACTGGGTCATCGAGCGCGCCTATCGCGGGGTACCGGGTGTTGCCGACGATTCGGGCTTCGGTGGCCCGACGATGCAGTATCACGTTCTGCTCGACCCCGTCAAACTCTATAACTTTCATATCGCCGTCATACAGGTCGTCAACGCGCTTACCACCAACAACTCCAACACCGGCGGAGGGTTTTATTCGAAAGGCGGACAGTTTAACTACGTCCGTGGCCTTGGGCTTCTGAGTACCGTCGAGGATATCGGCGAGGTGCCGGTCGGCAGCGCTAACGGCGCACCGGTGCGCATTAAAGACATCGGACACGTTGAAATTGGCCACGCGCCCAGGCTTGGCATTTTCGGTTTCGAAAATAACCCCGACGCCGTCGAAGGCGTGATTCTGATGCGCCGCGGTGAGCAGACGCAGACGGTTCTTCAGGGCGTGGAGAAGAAGACCGAAGAGCTAAACCGCTCGGTTCTGCCGCCCGATGTGAAGATTCGGCCGTATTACGACCGCAGCGACCTTGTTCGCGTTACCACCGACACCGTGGAAGCCAATCTCCTGCGCGGCATGCTGCTGGTGGTCGTCGTGCTTATCTTCTTTCTGGGCAGCGTCCGCGCCGCGTTGATTTCGGCATTGACGATCCCGCTGGCCCTGATGTTCGCTTTTGTCTTCCTGAAAGCCAGGGGCGATGCGGCTAATCTGCTATCGATCGGCGCTATCGATTTCGGCATCATCATCGACGGCACGATCGTAATGGTGGAGAACATTTATCGCGAACTTGGCTTGCGCCACGGCCAGCGGTATACGCTCAACAGCGTACTGCTGACCGCGGCTCGCGATGTGGATCGCCCCATTTTCTATTCGGTCGCCGTCATTATCGCGGGCTATCTGCCAATCTACGCCCTCACAGGCCCCGCCGGACTCCTTTTTCGTCCAATGGCGAACACGATGGCCTTTGGCCTGATTGGCGCGCTCATACTGACGCTTACCGTCGTTCCCGTGGTCGCGTCGTTCTGGTTCAAGGGTGGCGTCAAGGACAGAAAGAACCCGATTTTCGAATGGGTCCGCGACTTCTACGAGATTCTGCTCGGCGGCTGCCTGCGATTCCCGAAACTAACTATCTTTGGCTCGATTCTGATTTTCTGCGCATCGCTTCTGCTCATCCCGAAAATTGGCGGCGAGTTCCTGCCGCATCTCGACGAAGGGGCGCTTTGGGTGCGCGCCACCATGCCTTACACGATCTCCTTCGAAGATTCAGCCGCCTTCGCGCCGAAGGTCATGAAGATTCTGAAGACTTACCCGCAGGTCACCGTGGTTGGTTCCGAACTGGGGCGGCCCGACGACGGAACCGATCCCACCGGTTTCTTCAACGACGAGTTCTATGTAGGCCTCCGGCCTTACAATGACAAGACCTGGCAGCAGAGTTCTATTCGCACCAAAGCCGATCTGATAGAAGACCTGGGGAAGAGGCTTGAAACCTTTCCCGGCGTTATCTTCAACTTCACGCAGCCAGCGGAAGATGCCGTGGACGAGGCCCTTACGGGACTCAAGAGTTCGCTGGCCGTCAAGGTCTTCGGCGAAGATCTGAACGTTCTGGAAAGCAAAGCTGTCGAAATCAAACGTGCATTGGACCATACTCCGGGGTTCGAAGAACTCACGGTTGTGCGCGAACTCGGCCAGCCGAGCCTGACCATTGTTCCCGATCGCCAGAAGATAGCCCGGTATGGCATCAACATCGACGATGTCGGAGCCGTGGTATCGGCGGCAATCGGCGGCCAGGCCGCGACGCAGGTTATTCAGGGGGAAAAGCTGTTCGATCTGATCGTGCGCATGGATCCGCAGTATCGTTCCGGGCAGCGGGAGATCGGTAATCTGCTCGTCCCCGCGCCCGCCGGACAGCAGATACCGCTGTCGGAACTGGCCACGATCCGTGAAGCATCCGGCGCGTCGTTCATTTACAGGGAAAATAACTCGCGCTACATCGGCGTCCAGTTCTCCGTGAAAGGCCGGGATCTCGAAGGCGTGATTCACGATGGCCAGGCCGCAGTGAACAAAGCCGTCCATCTTCCTCCGGGCTACCGTCTCGAATGGGGTGGCGAGTACAGTGAGTTGCTTGAGGCTAAGGCGCAATTCGCCATCATCGGCCCCCTGGCCGTAATGCTGATTTTCCTGATCCTGTTTGCGCTCTATGGCAACTTCAAGTTTCCGATCTCGATCGCATTGGGAGTGGTACTGACGGAACCGGTCGGCGCTTTGATCGCACTGAAACTGACGCATACGCCGTTCAGCGTGTCGAGTTTCCTGGGGTTGCTGGCGCTACTCGGCGTTTCCGTTGAGACGGCCGTGATTTTGGTGAGTTACATCAACAAGCTTCGGCTGGAAGGAATGAGCATCCACGACGCGACACTCTCCGCTTCGCTGCTGCGGCTGCGGCCGATTATGATGACGGCGCTGGTGGCTTGCCTCGGCTTACTGCCGGCGGCGATGGCGACCGGCGTGGGCAGCGACACACAGAAGCCGTTTGCCATTGTGGTGGTCGCCGGTCTGATGTCGCGGCTGTTCCTCGGTTTTTTCGTCAACCCCGCGCTTTATGAACTCGTGGCGAGCGAAAACGACGTCCTGAAGGTCTGACGCGGTGAGCCATCACGAGGCCGGCCTCGTCCCGAACCGCGCGACCTCATCTTGGGCTTCCCAAAACGACCGGCGAGAGCAACGGTGCGAAAACCGACGGTGGGTTATTCGGTCGCGCTTCCGGCAGTTTTTCCGGGTTCATACGGAAACTTTCGGCAATTGGCCAGGCACTCCGACAACGCGCCCAGCAAAGTATTAGCCCATCCGCTGGGCTGATAATTCGTCGTTCCGTCAAAGGGTAAATCGGCCATGGCGAAAAAGCGAAGCGATCCGATTTCCGGAGTGGCGAACTCCTTTACGGTAATACGGAGTTCAATCTCGCCGGAATCGTGCTTCTTGTTTACCGAGAAGTAGTGCAGCCTGGCCAGGCGTTCGGAAGGGTCGCTCTGCGCATATATCCACTCGTCCATTGTTGTTTCTCTTGCTCCTTCCAACCCATCGCCAGCCTCCGGCCCGAAGCGCGGAGGTGGGCAGTTCCGTCGACGGCTGTTCCATTGACCGCGCAGCGATCTTAACGATAGTAACCCGGTTTCGCGATGCTTCCCTTCGCCACCGCGCCGCTTGCTTGATAGTGCCGGCACCGGTATAGTGCCGGCACCGGTTCCAGGGATCGGCGCGGCGAGAAGACGGACTGGCACTTCGAGCGAACCACCGCCGCTTGTCCCCCACAACCCACCGAGTCGGCGCGCATTATCTGATACCCGTTGCGACCGGCGCTACTGCGTCCCGTGGAAGCTCTTTGATCGTGATACCGCCAAAACCCATTTTGAGCGATAGCCGACGGGAGAGAGTTGCGTCGCCGCGCGTGAAAGTCTCACCCAACAGATGTTTATTATGGACCGCACCCGCTACATCGGAAGTAACCAGGCCGACCTTGGTACGCGCATTGATCGTGTACGCGGTCAGATCGGGAAGGAGCAATACAATATCGCCCCGGCTGTTTGTGGCTTCAATGTCGCCGGTCACACCAGTTACCGAAACATAACCGCGGGCATGGCTGATTACAAGGCGCGAATTGCGGGGCACGCGAATGCGGTATTCCGCTACGGCTTCCCTGCCGGTTCCGAGCGGATGCCTGAACCGGCTGGGCCGAGCCGGGCGGGTGGTTGAGATTGTCAACTCGGTTTCAGACCGGCGATCGGTCAGAACCTTGAGTTCATCCATGCGTTGTTCGGCCTTCTGCGACGGTCCCGCGTTGTAGCCCATCGATTTGACGACCGTGATCTCGACCTCGGCTTCGTCCCAACCTTCGACGGACAGGGACCCGAACGAATTGTCCAGGCGGATTGTGCCGCCCGGTGCGAAGTTCAGACGATCCGTTTTGGTGGTTTGGACCGGTTGTGTGGTTGTCGTATCCGCGAAAAGCGGCGATCCGATGAAAAACGCGCTCCATCCGAAAATAACGGCAGCAAGGCTTTGTTTCATGAGTATGGAGGGCATCGTGATTCGAGGATATCAATACCGCATAGAGATGGACATTTGGAGCGCTGAAAGGCTGAAGAGTGCCCCTTTCCAGGCGTTAACCGTCGCGCCGCCGCTCCGCCATTTGTCCGGTGTTGACACATCCGGGCAATACCCCTACATTTGAGGTATCGAAGTTGAACTCACGCACAACCAGCAATCGCTGGTCCGGAAGGCCATTGATTCCGGCCGCCTGCTTAGTCCCGAAGAAGCGGCGAAGGAGGCGTTCTCGCTATGGGAAGCAAGAGAACGCCGGCGTGCGGAGATTCTGGCGTCCGTGGATATCGCGGAGGCGTCTCTGACCCGCGGCGAAGGGCGAGCCGTCAGGGAAGAGTCCATGCGCCGGCTTGCCCATGATGTCGGCCAGCGCGGCCGCGCCCGCCTTGCCGCGCAACAATCACGCTGATGGCCCATCGACGCGCGCCCGGCGCCGATTCGGATCTCGACCACATTTGGTATTACATCGCCATGGAGAGCGGCAGCGCCGACAGGGCAGATCGGTCGTCGCGGCCCTCACAGAGCGGTTCTACGCGCTCTCCAGAAATCCCGATGCCGGGCGGAGCCGAGACGATTTGCGCCCTGGTTTGCGTAGTTTCCCGGTGCTGCAATACGTCATCGTCTACCGAATCGAGGATGACGATGTCGTGATTCTCCATGTCTTCCACGGTAGTCGCGACATAGAGTCGCTCTTACACACTAAAAGAGGCGGACGGGCTGCGCCGGGTTTCTCCGGCGGGCCCCCAGGCGCTCGCCAGGACGGAAGGCGTTCGCCGACGCGACAGCGATCAGACCGAGAGTTTGGGTATCGCCCGGCGGAACGCAAAGGATAAAGGCGATACAGTTATAGCTTAGACGTGTCTACGGTCACCCCAGCCCGGTCGCGTTCCCTTTCCGACGTTCACGAGAGCGTCTCCACCGACCACGTTTCCACGCTGCGGCGCATGATGGCGTTCGCCGGTCCGGCGTATCTGATCAGCGTCGGTTACATGGACCCCGGCAACTGGGCCACGGATCTCGACGGCGGCGCGCGGTTTGGCTACCGGCTGCTCTGGGTGCTCGTCATGTCGAACGCCATGGCGATTCTGCTGCAGACGCTGAGCGCGCGGCTCGGCATCGTCACCGGCCGCGACCTGGCGCAGGCGTGCCGTGAAACCTATCCGCGCCGCGTCAATCTTGCGCTGTGGCTCTTGTGCGAAATCGCCATTGTGGCGTGCGATCTGGCCGAAGTACTGGGAGCGGCCATTGCGCTGAATCTGCTGTTCCACCTGCCTCTGCTGGCCGGCGTGGCCGTGACCTCGTTCGATACCCTGCTGGTC
Organism: Bryobacterales bacterium; assembly: GCA_003136575.1. Lineage (GTDB taxonomy): Bacteria > Acidobacteriota > Terriglobia > Bryobacterales > Bryobacteraceae > BOG-234. The sequence continues at coordinate 9,688 of PLEX01000149.1, forward strand.
CTCTGGTTCCAGAAAGCGGGCATTCGCTATCTGGAGGCTTTTATCCTGGCGCTCATCGTGACCATCGCGGGGTGTTTCACGGTCGAGATCGTCATGGCGAAGCCGGACTACGCGCGCGTGGCGCTGGGGTTGATTCCGATCATCGACCACCGCACGCTCTATACGGCGATCGCGATGCTGGGCGCGACGGTGATGCCGCACAATCTTTATCTGCACTCGGCGCTGGTGCAGACGCGGCGCATCGGACGCAGCACGGGAGAAAAGAAAGTCGCGTGCCACTACAATCTGATCGACTGCGTGCTTGCGCTGAACGGCGCGATGTTCGTCAACGGCGCGATTCTGGTTCTTGCCGGAACGGTTTTCTTCCGCGCTCACAAGGAAGTGAACGAGATCCAGCAGGCGTATACGATGCTGGCTCCGCTGATGGGGACGGTGCTCGCGGCTAAACTGTTCGGTATCGCGCTGCTGGCGTCGGGCCAATCGTCCACGCTGACCGGCACGATGGCGGGGCAGATCGTGATGGAAGGGTTTCTTAACATCCGCGTGCGCCCGTGGCTGCGGCGGCTTGTCACCCGGGCTCTGGCGATCATTCCCGCGTTTATCGTAATCTGGATGGCCGGCAGCCATGGGACATTCCAGTTACTGCTGCTCAGCCAGGTGATTCTGAGCCTGCAGCTTCCCTTCGCCATCATTCCGTTGCTGCAGTTCACGAACGACCCCCGGAGGATGGGCGAATTTGCCACAGGCAGGAGAATTCGCGCGATGGGATGGGCGACCGCAGTGGTGGTCCTCGGGCTGAACATGTGGCTGGCCGGACAATCCATCAGGGACTGGGCTGCGGAGTCTGGCGCTTATGCGCCGCTGGTCTGGACGGTGTCGCTGGCATTTTGCGGCGGGCTGCTGGGCCTGCTGGCATGGATTACGCTGCAGCCCTGGCGGGAGCGCGCGCTATCGAAGCTCGCCGGACGCGGACTGCCGACGCTCGGCGTGGAAGAGCAAACCCGTGAACTGGTTACGCTTCAGAGATATCGACGGATTCTGGTGCCGCTCGATCATTCGCGCCTCGACCGGCTGACCCTGAGTCACGCCGCCGGGCTCGCGCTGCGCGACGGCGCGACCCTGTATCTGCTGCACGTGGAAGAGGGCGTCACCAGCCAGATGTACGGATCGGAATCCTCGACCGCCGAAGTGGAGGCCGGGCGAGCGTATCTGGACCGGCTCGTCGCGTCACTCAGCGAAATGAAGATCGACGTGGAGACCGCGATTCGGCACGGATCGCGGCCGCGCACGGAGATTGTGGCATATGCGCGGGAAATAGGGGCGGATCTGCTCGTAATGGGGGCGCACGGACATCAGAAAATCAAGGATCTGATCTTCGGGACAACCATCGACCCGGTCCGTCATGCGCTGAATCTGCCGATTCTGGTGGTTCGCGAGCCTTCGTAGCGGTCCTGAAGCGGGGTAATTGGTTGTTCGGGCAGCACCGTCTCCGGTGACGGTGCGCTTCCACGCGGCCGTGGTTCCAGGAACCCTGCAAGTATCCTTCGGCAGGCACAGATTCGGGTCGAAGACTTCACTTGCGGCGCTTGTGTAGTTCGCAATTCGCACACCGTTTGCGCGGAAATCTGTCGATGGGATGGGACGCCCTGTCCCACCCGCGTGTCCCGGTGGAACCATCCTGAGCGTGCACCAGTGTTTAATCCCTGAAGAATCAACATCCACGAAGGGACACCGGCTTGCTGGTTACGGCTATGGGCTTCCATGTTTCCGGCTTTCCAAAAGTTGCGACTTATCCCGGTTCTCACGGCGGCGCTTGCCGTCGCGAACGCCGCCACGCTCCAGCAGCTTTCCATGGATCAGATGAGCCAGAGCGCTACGGCGATCGTGAGAGCGCGGGTCACGGGTTCGTCGGCGCAGCTTCATGCAAGTCCCGGTGCACCAACGATTTACACGCATTACAAACTTGCCGCCATCGAGGTGTGGAAGGGCGCGGTGGAAGCGGAAGTCATGCTGCCGGGCGGCGACCTCAACGGACAAAAGCAGAGCTTCCCTGGCGTTCCGGAGTTGCGGGTCGGCGGCGAATACGTGCTGTTTCTTTGGAAATCGCCCACCACCGGCATTGTGCATACCATCGGGCTGACGCAGGGCATTTTTGAAGTCGCGACGCAGGCGGATGGCTCGGTGGTCGCAAGCCGCGGGCAGAGTGGCGAACTGATGCTGAATGCGTCCGGCCATCGGGTGTCGGATCGGGCGATCAGCATGAAATTGCCGGATATGAAGGCGCGGGTGCGGCAGGCGCCGGGCGCCGGCTCGTCTCCGGCAAGGGCGGCGAAATGAAGCGGTGGTATTTCACTTTCGCGCTGGCTGCCGCTGCGGCGTTGTGTTCGATTCCGGCCTCCGCTTACTACCATTTCGTCTATTACCTAAGTTCGGGCAACGCTCCGGCGAAGTTCGACCTGACGGCCCTGCCCAACAACACGGTTTGGTTCTTCGTTTCCGAAGCCGGGCCGACTTCTTTCAGCACCGACGACAATTTCGCGTCCGTGGTCGGCCAGATTCGCCAGGCGACGCAGATCTGGAATGGAGTGAGTTCGTCGGCGCTGCGGGTCGGTTTCGGCGGCTTTGAGAACGCGAATACGCAGCAGAATACGCCCGCGGCCGATGTGGTTTTCGAAGATCTCGCCCCGGGTGTTCTCGGCCTTGGCGGTCCGACCATACTCTCCACGGCGATCACGCCCGTCAACGGCACGGCGCCGCCAGACACAGGGGTTCCGACCCCCGGGGTCCCTCATTCGTCGCAGAGCGCGCGCGGAAGTATGGCCAGGACCTCGTCATCGGCGGCCAGTGCCGCTCCTTTCGTGCCAATCGCCCGCTCGGCGATACATCTGAACCTGAATGCACTCGCAGCTCCCTTCCCGAGTTACGACGAAGCGTTCCTGCTGGTCGTCGTGCATGAGATGGGGCATGCGCTGGGTCTCCAGCACACATTCACGTCGGCGGCCATGTCTCAGGCGACCACCAGCGCGACCTCGCAGGCGAATCCTATCGATGTTGACGATATCGCCGGTATATCCACGCTCTACCCCAACGCCAACTTCGCGCAGACCGGAACCATCGCGGGCCAGATCACCAGTGGCGGGAACGGTGTGCACCTGGAGTCGGTTGTTGCGATTCGGTCCGGAGCGAGCGCGGTGAGCGCGCTGACGAATCCGGACGGCACCTACGAGATCGATGGCGTGCCGCCGGGGCAGTACTTCGTTTATGCCCATGCGCTGCCGCCGGACGCCAATATCGCGGGTCCGTGGAATGCCGATGGCAGCGTGGCGGCGGCTTCGGGACCCACGAATGCGCTTTTCTATCCGGGAACCATGAGTGTTGAGCAGGCGACGCCGATCGACGTAGGGGTCGGGGCGACAGTCGCCGGGGTTAATATATCGGTCGCGAGCCTGCCGGTATTGCCCATTTACGACGTAGGCGTGTATGGCTACTATGCCAACGATACGGTCGCAATCAAGCCGGCGTTTCTGAATATCGGCGCGGGCGAAGCTGTGGTCGCCGCGTCGGGCGTGGGGTTGGGTTCGAATGGCAAGGCACCAGGACTGAATGCCGCGTTCGTGGGAAGTTCCGCTATCGTGGCGAGCAATGGCGTGCAGCCTTATCAGTCCGGCGGAAATACTTACATCGCGCTGGATGTCGTTTTCACGCCGTTTTCGTCGACCGGTCCGCAGCATCTGATTTTCACGACGCCCGGCTTCATTCACGTTCTGCCCTCGGCGGTGCGGTTGACCGAGGAAGATCCGCCGTCGATCCAGTCGGTTGTGGCCAATGGCGACGGCACGCTGACGATTACCGGCACAAACTGGGCGGCGGGCAGCGCAATTTATTTCGATGGCCTTCCCGCACAATTGAATTCTCTGAGCGTGAACGCGAAGAACGCGGGGACTGCGATTGTCACGCCGCCGCCCGGCGCAAGCGGGCAGACCGCTATCCTGACGGTTTACAATCCCGATGGCCAGAATTCGCAATTCGTGCAATCGGCGAATCCCGCGACTTACATGTATGCCAACGCCGCTGCCCAGACGATTTCGTCGATCAGCCCCGCATCGTTGCCCGCCGGCGCCGAAGCGATGGTGGACATCACCGGCAGTGGATTCAATTTTGTGGCGGGCCAAACGACGGTGGGTTTCGGGACCAGCGACGTTGCTGTCAATCAGGTTTTTGTGCTGGGCCCCAATCATCTGCAGGCGGACGTTTCCGTGGCTCCCGGAGCGGCGCTATCGAATCCGGATGTCAGCGTTTTCAGTGGATTTCAGATGGTTACCGCTAAGGCTGGATTCCAGATCACGCCGGCGATGGCAGGCCTGCCGGCGCCGATTCCGACTCTGACGAATGCCTTGCCGGGCCTCACCGGTTCGTACGCGGGAGCGGTGGTAGGCCTGTATGGCTCGAACCTGGCCGCAGGGAACGCGGTGCCCTCGGTGACATTCAACGGCGAGGCTGCGGTGCTTCTCTACAGTTCGCCGACGCAGATCAATCTGCAGATTCCGTCCGATATTCCGGCTGGTGCCGCGCTGATGCAGTTGAACAACGGCGTGATGAACGCATACCCGTTGACGGTCGCGATATCGCCACAACCGGCGAACATAACGAGCGTCGTGGACGCGTCCGGCAATGCCATTAGCCAGGCCTTTCCGGCAGCGCAGGGGGATCTGCTGACGGTGAGCTTGACCGGTTTCGCGCCTGACGGTATAACAATTGCGACATCGCGCGTGCAAGTCGGCGTGGGCGGGCTGATGCATTCTGTGCTTACGGTGTCGCAGCCATCGTCCGGGATTTATCAGGTGAGCTTTCTGCTGAACCCGAACGAGCCAACCGGACCGGCCCAGCCGCTGATCGTTTATCTGGATGGCAACAGCAGTTATCCCGTGACGATACCGATCACGACGCCGTCGGGTAGTTTCACTATTCCGACTTCGAGCGCAAGCGGTAATTGACTGGCTGCGAGTCGCGCGGCGCAGGCGGTTCGGCCTGCCGTGTTCACCTGGGGCGGTCTGAGAGGCATCGCCCCGTAGGCGGCAACGGACGGGCGAACCGCCCCTGTGGTACCCCGCGTTTCAGACGGTCGAAGGTTCGGGCACCTGCGCGCGCAGGAGGCTTTCAAGGTCGTGGGACGCACCCGATTCCATGGGGCACAGATCGGCCCCGCAGGCAACTGCCCGGTTCCGCCCCTGATGTTTCGCAGCATAAAGCCCGGCATCCGCCGCGCTTACCAGTGCATGGGCGGTCGCGTAGTTTGCGCCATTGAAGGTCGCGATTCCGAGGCTGATCGTGACCGTGCCGCTCACCCCCGAATCGGGATGCGGAAACGCCAACTTCTCGACGGCTCTCCGGACCTTTTCGGCGAGCGCTCTGGCCTGGTTGGCATCGGCGCCCGGCAGAAGAATGGCGAACTCTTCGCCGCCATAGCGGGCGATGCAGTCGGCGTCGCGCTTTCCTGCCTCCGCCAGCATCCCTGCGACGAGGCGCAGGCATTCATCTCCGGTCTGGTGGCCGGATGCATCGTTTAAACGCTTGAAGTAATCGATATCGGCAAGGATAACCGAGAGCGCCATTCCGGAACGGGAGGCGCTTCCCCACTCCTTCTCCAGGGTCTGGTCGAAGACGCGCCGATTCGATATGCCCGTGAGTCCATCCACCATGGAGAGATGCAGCAGATTCTCGTTCGCGGCCTGAAGTTGGGATGTTGTCTCCTCGAGGTCGCGATTGACGTGCTTCAATTCAACGGTTCGCTCGTCCACCAGACGCCTCAAAACGTCTTCCCGCCGGCGCATTGCCTTGCCACGCAGGCGGATCGCAAGAACCGCCAGGCCGAGCAGGAGCGCCATGCATAATGCGATGAACCACCAGGCGTTCCGGAAGGATGGCCGAATTTCGAATGAAAACGAGGCGGATTCGGTGCTCCATGTTCCCCATCCATCGCGGGCCTGGACCTCAAGGCGGTATTGGTTCGCGGGCAATCCCGGGAATTCGAGTTCGCGTTCCGATGTCTCTCTCCACTCCGTGAACAAGGGAGCGAGCCGGTACCGGAACATTACCGCGTTTTCGCGCGCGAACGTGAGGGCTGAAAACCTTGCTGTCAGCGAGTTCATCGTGTGGTCCACGGAGACGCTTCTCTCCCCGTCGACGACTTGTTTTCGCAGAGTCAGCTTCGTCAGAATCGCCACAGGCGGGTTCCTTCGGGCAACCGTTGCGCGCGGAGTAAACAACGCCAGTCCGCCGCTGGTTCCCAGCCAAACCGTGCCATCGGGATTGGCCAGAAAGCCATTCAGATCGCAGTCGTCCCAGACCAGTCCGTCGTGGTGGTCGTAGTGTTCCCACTCCGCGCCGCTCAGGGCTTCCCCGTTCCGCACATCGACACCCCGGTTCGTGCCGGCCCACAGCCTTCGGTTCGCGTCGAATCCCAGAAAATAGGTCGTGCCCTTCGTGCCGGTGGGACCGCCACGCTCACGCGTGACGGCCAGCCCGCCCATTCCGTGGTGAATGCGGTCGATCTGGTCGCCGAACTGATACCCTACCCAGATATCGCCATTCCCGTCCGCCGCCAGACTGAGCACTTCATTGTTGCTCAGACCCTGGGCGGTGGTGAATCTGCTCCAATGTCCGCTCGATAGCTGATACAAGCCGGAATTCGTTCCCGCCCAGATGTCGCCATTCGCGGCTTCCACAACCGCAAGACAGAAAGCGCCTGCGGGAATCCCGTCCGCCGGCTCGAAATGCAGCGTGCGCAGATCCGCCACGAAGAGGCCGGTTGTCGACGCCGCCCAAACCCGGTTCCGTCGGTCCAGCATGATGGTGTAGGGATTTTCGGCGTTCAGCCCCTGCGGCTTGCCAAACCACTCGACTGCGCCTGTTTGCGGGTCCAGCCGGGCCGCCCCTTTGACTTCAGTGCCCAGCCAGATTTTGCCATGTCCATCGGGGCGAACGCTGTGGATCGGAAGATCGCCAAGTTGGGACTGACGCGTCCAGGCCCAGCCGGCTGCCGTTCGGCGGCCAAGAAACAGACCCGCGTCGGTTCCCGCCCAGAACGCGCCGTTGCCCGCCGGTGCGACCTCGTATGCGAGATCGCTTCCCAATCCGCTATCGGAGTTGAAATACTGCCAGTCCCCGTAGCCCAGCCATTTTGCGAGACCATGGCCGGCCAGGCCCAGCCACACCGAACCTTCGCGGTCCTGCAGCACCGAGTAGACGGGTCCGCGGATGCCGGCGGCGCGATTGACTTTTTGCCAGTGTCCCTTGTCCTCAATCAAGACGCCATCGTCGAGGGGGATGATGACCTTGCCTTCCGTGTCCAACTTGATCAATCCCCGAGGGCCAAAGCCGGCCAGAAGGGGCAAGTTCGCCCGCTTGAACCGGTTGGTTCCCCGGCGCATCACCGCAACGTAGCCACCGGCTTTTTGAACCCAGAGATCTCCGCTTCCAGCCCGCTTGATCCCCTGCCACTGGCCTGCGGGAATCCCGGAAGACGGGCCGAAGACGGTTTTCTCATCGCCGGACGTCCGGCAGATTTCATCGCCGCACCCCCACCAGGCGTCGCCGTTCTCAACCATTACCGAATTTGCGGCTGGTGAGCCGTTGTGAGGCGGAGCGTCCGGCAATCGAAGTCGTAATTGCGTGGTGCCGGGCGTCCTCGTCATCAGCATCAGTCCGGCGTCGGTGGCCACATAAGTCGTGCCGCGGCCGTCGGTCTGAATTCCTGCGCCCCACATCACCCTCGTTGCGCCCGGCATTGGAATCTGCGCAAACCGTTTGTCGGTTCCGGCTTTGCGATACAGGCCGAACTTGCCACCCACAAGGAGGCTGCCGTCGGGTGCTTCCCCGAAAACCGCCGCGTTCGAGGCGGGAAGCCCATCATCGGGTCCGAAGGGCTGAAAGCGTTCGCCATCGTAACGAAAGACGCCGTTTTCAGTCGCCAGCCAGAGGAAACCGCGTGAGTCCTGGTAGAGAGCTCTGACGGCAAGGTCGGTTAACCCCTGGTCGACGCCGTAGTACTGAAAGCTGTACTGCTGGGCTAAGCCCGTTGCGGCGCAGGCGAGTGCGAGACCGGCGATGTAGGCTGAAACTCGGAAGCGCAACTGGTACAACCCTTCCTGAGTCTCATCGGCATTTCGCCGTCACATTTGCGCCCCTTTGTCGGTAGTTATAGGGGGAATAGCCCCAGCAGTACGCAGACCAGTGTCATCAGTATTGATGCCGCCAGAAGGAAGGGAATTGTGAACTTCTGGTGCTCGCGGAACTCGATGCCGACAAGACCCACCAGCAGAAACGGCGCGGGCGTGAGCGGGCTGACCGGAAAGCCCGTAGTATGCATGCCAACCATCGCCGCCTGAGCCATCTGGACGGGGGCGACGCCGAATTTCGCGGCAGCCTGGGATATTACCGGCAGAATGCCGAAGTAGAAGGAATCGGGGTCGAAGAGCACGCTGAGCGGCATCGAAACCAGCCCCAGGGCGAATGGCAGATGTTTCCCCGCTCCGGGTGGAGTGAGTCCGACCGCTGACTTCGCCATGGCGTCCAGCATGCCCGATTCCTTCATGATCCCCGTGAATGCGCCCGCCGCGAAGAGAATGCCCGCCATCATGAGAGCCGCCTGCGCGTGGGCGTCGATGCGGGCGCGCTGCATTTCGAGAGCGGGATAGTTGATCTGAAGGGCCAGTACAACGCCCAGCATGAAAACGCCGACAGGCTCCAGCTTGAACGCCGTCATTCCCGCGACGATCGCCAGCGTCAACAACAGGTTCGGCCAAAAGCGCGAGGGACGGCGCAGGGCGAGTTGTTCGGGATTCATTGCCCGATGGTGGAGGCCTGCGGGAAGAATCGAGGCGTCGAGTCCCAACCTGCGCGCCTCGCTTCTGCCGAGCCACCACGCCGTCGCAAAAACAAATATGAGTCCGGCCAGTTGAACGGGAATAAGCGGATCGAAGATCGTCGCGGCCGGGATATGGAGCGAGGCGGAGGCGCGGATCATGGGGCCGGTCCACGGGAGAAAGTTGACGCCGGCCGCCATGGACGCGGCGCAGGCGAGGACCCGCCTATCCATGTTCAGCCTCTGGTAAAGCGGCAGCATGACCGGGATAGTGATGAGGAACGTTACCGCGCCCGAGCCATCCAGATGAACAAGGAGCGCGAGCAGCGACGTCCCCATTACGATGCGCGCCGGATTGGTGCCGACGGCGCGGAGAATGGCGTCGATGATCGGGTCAGGCATACCGGCGTCCGTCATGATGCCGAAGAAGAGGATGGCGAAGATGAACATGCCGGCGACTCCGGCCACCCCCTGGATGCCGTGCAGCATGAAACCGGCGGTTTTCGTTCCGAAGCCGCCGACAAGCGCCGCGGCGACCGGGACGGCGGTGAGCGCGGAGAGCGGCGTCATGCGCTTCGTGAGGATCGCGGTGAGGAGGATCAGGATGGTGCAAGCGCCGAGAAGAGCGAGCATGTCAGTCGTTTAGCCCGCCCGGTCCGCTTCGAGGATGACGCGGCGCGATTCGAGATCGTCGAGCGCGCCATCGTCAAGACCGAAGAATTCGCGCATCACCTCGCGTGTGTGTTCGCCCTGGAGCGGCGCCGGGATGCCTGGACCGCCGGGTGTTTCCGACAGCTTGACCGGCGTTCCGGTTACACGATGCGGACCGGCCGTTGCGTGCGGCATCGCGGGGAACATTTCGCGGAGTTCGCATTGCGGATCGTTTGCTACTTCCTCGAAATTACGCACGAGCGAACTCGGAATTCCGGCGGACTGCAGACGCTGCAGCCACTCGGCTACGGGAAGTTCGGCGAACACCGCCGCCAGTAAGTCTTCAAGCGCGGCGCGATTCTGAATTCGTTTTGCGTTGCTTTCGTAGTCGGGATATTTTTCGATTTCCGGCCGTCCGATCGCGCGGCAAAACGCTCCCCACAGCTTTTCGCTGCCGACCGCGATCGCGAGGGACCGATCCGCCGCGTGGAATACGCGATACGGGACGACCGTCGGAAAGGCCGTTCCCATGGGCTGCGGGACGATGCCGGAGCCGAGATAGCTCATGTAGTTCGAACTCATGGTCGAGATCATGCAATCGAGCATCGAGACATCGACGTATTGGCCGCGTCCGGTTTGTTCCCGCGCGCGCAGTGCGAGCAGGATGCCGATTACCGAAAACAGGCCCGCCGTCACATCGGTGACGCCGTAGCCGCAGCGCACCGACTCGCCTCCGGGAGTGCCCGTGATGCTGAGCAGGCCGCTCGAACTCTGGACCACGAGATCCATCGCCGCTTCATCGCGCGAAGGCCCGGCTTGTCCGTAGCCCGAGACCGAACAGTAGATCAGGCGCGGATTGCGCTGCCGCACTTGTTCGTAGCCGAGACCGAGCCGGTCCATGGACCCTGGGCGGAAATTCTCGACGAGCACGTCCATCCGGTCGATAAGCCGCAGGCAAAGGTCGAGACCTTCGGTCTGTTTCAGATCGATGGAGATGCCGCGCTTGCCGCGATTCAGGCCGAGGAAGACGCTGGAGATTCCGCCGGCGAAGGGCGGTCCCCAGCCGCGCGCCATGTCGCCATCGCGCGCTTCGAGCTTGCAGATGTCGGCGCCGTAGTCGGCGAGGAGCAGGGTGCAGTAGGGACCGGCCAGCGCGTGGCTGAAGTCGAGGACTTTGATTCCGTCGAGGGCTTTCATCGATTATGTTGGATCGCTCGTAAGCCTCGCGCACGTCATCGCAGCACGCCGCTCGCGTCGGCTTCGAGCACCAGTCGATCCGCATCTTCCTGCACCAGGAACCGCTGCTGCACGAGCGACTGCGCGGCCGCCTTCACCTGCGCCACATAGTTCTCGTGCGTGCCGTAGCGCTCTTCAAGCGAAGGACGAGGGTCGCTCAGCGCTTCACGCTCCGCCTTCGTTCGCGCAAACGGAATCATGCCGCCGGAGAAGCCGCAGCCCCGACCCTTCAGATAACCGCTCGCCGTCACGTTCCAGCCGAGGTAAGTGCCTAACGGCGCCTGATGCAGGACAGACGGCACGCCGCCGATTTCGTTGCCATCGGCATCGGTCTTCGGCACCAGCATGGGAATCGTGCGCTTGACGATCGGCGGCTGGATGGAAATCGCGCCGGAGAGATCGTTATAAAGAAAGTCGGGACCGAGATCGTAGTCGTAGAACGTGTTGATCAGGTTATCGGGCAACGGCGCGCCGGGGATTACCGGAAAGCCCATCGTGGTGTGCACTGGAGGCACGAGCTCGCCGCGGCTCAGCATCGGATACTTGCTCTCGGGCGGTGGCGCATTCTTCACGATCCAGTCGATCAACGCGCGACGCAACGCACGCATGGCTTCGGCGGTGGAATTCGGATTGTCCGGCAGCGCGCAACCGCGCCCGGCCGCGTCGCGCCCGATCACCTGAAAACCGCCGCGCCCGCCGCCATGCGTCACGCCGGGGAAATAGTAACGCCGCACGTTCGCGGGCAAGGGAATGTCGGTATCGGCGCGGGTTCCCACAAGGCCCGGCGACATGCGCAGCCCCCAGAACTCGGTTGCGCCGAGGGTTTCGACGATCTTCGGGCAGGTCTTCGTAGCAGTACACCGGTCGAGCAGCCCCGCCGCGGGGCGACCGCGTTCCTGATCGCGATAATCGCTCCACCAGAGCACGCCTTCGCTGCCGGGTTCGTAAAGGTTCGCCGCGCCGCCCGGAATCGCGAAACGGAAGTTCATCGGCGTTTGCCGCGCTGCAATGTTCGGATTGACGCCGTCCCAGACGATCTTCTTGCTTTCATCCTGGTTGAAACCGAGGTTCAGAAAAGTCTTGATGAAGTTGCCGGATTGCGACGTGCCGAAGCCGACCGAGTAACGAATCTTCCCGGCGAGCGGGTTCGCGGTTCCCTGGTCGTCTTTCGTCGCATAGCGAAAGAACGAGATGATGTCGCGCGTGGCCGCAACACCGATGCCGAGTACCAGCGGGTCCTTCGCGCTGTAGACCACGCGATACATCTGGGTAGCGTCGAAGCCGCCGCGCAGGCAAATCTTCGTGGGGTCGGGATCGCCCGGGAACGGCGTCTTCGAGCAATCGGCGAAGGCCCAGTCCTTCGCGGCGACGGGAATGGCTTCGCCATCGTCCGACCATTGGCGGGTTAACTGCGCTTTGGTGGGATCGAGCGTGACGGGGCGCTGGTAACGAAGCGCGGCGTAGCCGTTCATGAGCGAGGCCGTCGTGCTGTTGGCCGGGAGGTTCATCAGGCTGGCCATCACGGGGCCGGTGATGCTCGACCCATCCGGGTTTTTCGCGACGGGAACGGATAGCGTTTCGAGACCTGGTTGCCGTGACAGGTCACCCTGCCAGCCGCTGCTCAGCATGGCGTGGCCGGCGGCGAGTCCGTCTTCCGGAATGCGCGCGTTGAGCGGCGAGTTGCCGCGATTCGGGACTTCGTACATGATGACGCCGCTGATTCTTGCGGGGTCGGAGGCGTACATGAGCGTGAAGGTGGCCGAGTACTCGACGCGGCCGCGGTCGTTGCGCGGCGCGAGAGAAATGTCGTTGATGATCGCGTTGAGGGGCAGCTTTGGGTCGAGTTCGCCGAAGAAGTGGCCGGTCTGTTTGGTGTAAGCGCCGACGGTTTCGGTGTGGTCGACGGCGATGTGCACGACGCGGGCGTGGGCTGGGGTGGCTGCGAGGTGGAGGATCGTTACCGCGATGGGCATGAGGGCTGTGGACCGCATGTATGTCATCTTGCCATGGAGCGTGTAGCGATCGATACGGCTACCCGAGTCCGTCGCCATCGGAAATTCTGCGCACCGTGGAGGATCCGGTTGATCACGATCCTGTCATCGTGAATTCGGTAAACCGCTAACCATGGAAGTCGCGGGAAGATCAGTTCGCGAGTGCCCGAATACGGCCCGGACGGCCTTTACGCGGAAAGTCCGCGAGGGAATTCAGGCTATCGCAGATCTGCACCGCGATTCGCCGCGCTATAGCTGAACCGCCGCGTTCAGAGACATAGTCGCAGAGATTGGTGATGCCCTGGAACGGATGCTTTCGGGCGTGGACGGCGATGCCTTGCTGTTCCTGGGCAAGGCGGAAACTCTCACCCGGACTCCCATGGAGCCGAGCATATATCTTGACCTGGACTATCGGCGGGAGATTGAGCGCCGAAAGAAGATCGCCGATGGAGAATCCCCGACGGATTCAACCGTGAAGGATAATCCTGTATCGCCAAACCATATTCATCCGCGGTAGGAATGTTTTGGCGAGAAAACGCGGACGCGAGCGTGCGTTTCCACACGAAGGCCGAATCCGCGACGGGGAAGCCGTACACTTCCCAGATCGCCGTACCCCGGGGAGTTCCACAAGTCCGAGACGACTTTTCGTCAAACTGGATTAGCCGACAGAAGCGCGTTTAGCGGGAGTAATCCGCTAACCTCCTCACTCTGGACTCGTGGATCGAGACAGTGGGCGTCGCCGACTGAGGCCCAAAAACTACGTGACGATCTGAGCAAATGCAGGATACTCCCGATAGTACGTCTGGAAGGCTTCGATTTGCTCGTCTTCGAGATCGAAACCGAGACCCTGCACTATAGCTCGGGAGAGCTTGACGGTGCTCGGCAGTTTGGCCTGTAGCGTAGCTGCCTCGCGCATGGTGAGATGGGGCGCAGTGATTCTCTTGACCGGTCGGCCAGGCCAACCGGCTCCGTCGACAACGTCCCTGGTAACGCGAGCCGCACCCTTCGCCGGTAGAACGCCGCCGACCGTTACCATCGGCGTGCTGTCTTTATAGATCAGCCGGAAGGCTGGAACAAAGCCGCCGGGACGAGCGAGATCGGCTGCTATCGATTGCATAAAATCGAGCGACAGGTTCGCGAGTGTCCCCTGTATCCGATCTTCCTTGCATGTATCCGGTCGAAGCGCATCGGGCACGACTGACCCCAACAGGGCCTTCAGGCGCTCCGGTCTCTCTGCCGGACGCCCGTACTTCCCGTCTTTGCCGTTGAATGTGATAATTACGATGCTATTCTCCGGTGCGTTCTCGATAAGTGAGCGGACATCCTCGCAGATCGATTCGTTGAGCTCGTAATCGTAATCAAGCCACACCATCCAAGGGCGACCGGCCAAGGAAGCGTCCCTATAAAGGTTCGGCAGGACATTGTATGAAAAGCCAGGCTCGACCCGCACGGTCGCGTAGGGAGCGTTGAAAAGTGCGCGTCGATAGCCGATGTCGTCTTTTTCGATGGAGATCATGTCGTTGACGCCAAGAAGCCTATGCGCGAGAGTAAAGTCTGTGAACCAGATCGATCCGAACCCGACATAGGCCATACGTTCGAGGTTAAGGTGATGCTGCAAAATAGCCATGCCGCTGAACACGATCTTTCGCTGAACGGTCTTGCTCGGCCTGAGGCTATAGTTAATGGCATCGAATGAAGGCATCACTCGCCCCCAACCAGATTCTCGTAGGTGTAATCGAACGACTTCGTGCCAATCTCGCGGTAGGGCATATTTATGCTACCCAAAGCCTTCCCGAGCGTCCGCAGTCGCGAAATCGGAACGGCATATGCGATGTTCCCGACCCTCTCGGTCTGCCTCGGCGTCAGCAGAGGAAGCTTCACAGGGGTCTTCCTGTTCACGGCATAGATAGAAATCGAGGCCGCGCCAGCCTCTCTCTGCTTTGCCTCCTCCAAGGCCTGCTTCCTGGCGTTCGTATAGTCGATCCACTGCCTGGTGACTTCTCGCATGCGCGGCCGCGCGCGCCTGTACACCTCCGACGATGTCTCGACGCTCCGTTTGGTAGTCGTAAGCGGGAGGGCCGTAGCATGCGCAGCTGTAAACACAATGATTCCGAGGAACCCGGAATATTGTCTATGCCAAAGAGGCCAGCCGTCCGTGCCCCAGCCTGAGAGAGTCGTCTTATCTGCAGCCAGAACAATCCGTCCGTTGCAGGCCACGTACCAGCCGAACCGCTTGTCGCCGTCGTCCTGTTCATCGGGGTCGGAATTGTCCGGGGGGAGCGCGGCCATACCCGCGATAAGTTCGACTAATACCCTCTCGCCGTCGATCTCATCTTCATACTCATCTCTCATCGGGACGAATTCGTCGCTCTGCCTCAGCTCGATAAGCGCGCCCGCTATAGGCTCATCGTTCAGTAAGATTTTGAGACCCCGGTTGAGGTGCAGCGTATAGTCTCTGGCTATGGTCCGCCGAAGGTTTTGCACGAAGGATGGGCTCTCAAACGATCGCACGGAGCCGCCGTTAAGCGTCGTAACTGTAATCTCCACGCCGTCTTCTGCCAGGGCCTCATCTTCGGCGATATCGAAGTCCCACGGTGGGGCGTCGTTTGCGAGCCACCTTGCGACATTGATGGGGACCGCGAAGGCAAGTCGCTTGCCCTCGTCCACGGCCGTCGAGCGTATCTTGATGTCCGTGCCGAGCTTGAAAACAGCACGCTTCATCCCGATACCGTATACGCCGATGCTGTAATCGTCGTATTCCTCGGTAGAACGCCTTCCGAAACTGAAGGCGTGATTGACGGCGTCGTTAAGCGTCATTCCTCCGCAATTGTCGAGAATGCGAAAACTCTTGGGGGAAACATTTATCGATATCGAATATCGAGAGAGATCCGCCTCTTCGGAAAAGCCCACAGGCCTGCTACCGGCGCCGCGCCATGCGCCGTCAACGCTGTTATCGATCAGATCAAGGATGCAATCTTCAAGCGTGATGTCGCGTGTGATCATCGTCACGAAGAATTCCTTCGTCGGATTCGCAATTGCCTTCTGTGTCGTTTCGCCAATAGCCATGTTGATCGCCTCTACGTAATCCCACAGTTCTCTCTAAGCAGGCCACCGGAAATCAACTAGCTTAGCTCACTGCTATAGACTGAAGGCCAATTGTACAGCCTCGCACCGGGGTTTATTTGGAACTGCTTACCGCGCGTACGATCCGGGCTAGAGTTGAGGCCTGTCGTACGGCGCACTCCCTAATCCGTAGGACGGTCCATCCGTCACGCCGCAAAGATCGCTCCACCCGCCGGTCGCGACGCTTGTTCGTCTCGATCTTGCTGCGCCAAAAATCCGTGTTGGTGCGGGGTAGATATTTGCNNAACCCGCCAGTGGGCCCGCCGCAACGCGCGGTTCACCAGCGCGTCGCGGGCCTGGTTCCCCGAAATCTTCTTGAGCCAAAACGCCGCATTTCCCTTGGGCCGCGTCCCGTGCCGGGGACATCCATGCCAGAAACAGCCATCCACGAACACGGCCAACTTCCGGCCAGGCCACGCAAAATCGGGCCTTCCGGCCACCGGCCAGTGCTTGCGGTAGCCCTTGATCCCTGCGCCCCAGAGAAGCTTTCCCAGCGGCAACTCTGTCGTGCTGTTTCCACGCGAGCGAACCGCGGCCATGATTTTGGACCGGACTTCTTTCGTTACGTGGTCCATACTGCGCCGTTAGCGTGATTAGTGCGCGGGACGGGTGCGCCGGGCAATCACGTTCGCAGACACGTCATATCGCGCGGCTGCCGCAGTCATGCCCATCGAGAGCAGTTCCGTTTGGGTTGAAACCGAGTAACACTCAGGTCTCTTCGGTTCTGAGAAAGCCTCCATCACCTTCGACGCGACCGCCCTCGCGAGTCGAGGCGGGACGGAATTTCCAATTTGTCGGAATCCGTGCCATTTCGTGACGTGAAACCGAAACCAGTCGGGATATGAATGCAGCCGCGCCGCCTCCCGCACCGTGATGCAGCGCGGCGAATTCGGATGGATCGGTCGTGGGGAAGAGAAGGCCCCGTGGTCGCTCGCCGTGCCTGCTCGGATTGTGTTGCAGATGCCACCGGGTGCCAGCTTGAAATAGCGGCTTACAGCCTCGGTATCGCCCTGCCTCGTCTCGCGGAACCGCTTTGTCGCGGCAGCGGTATGAACGGTCCGCAGGCTGGATGTCAGGACCGTTCTATCGTACTTGCGCCCGGCGGAATGATCGTCCGGGTCTCTTGCCCCGCCCCGGAGTACCGCCGAATAATCGCTCGCCGTCCTGAACTTGGCCTTGACCCAATCTCGCTCCAGCAGTTCCTCGAATTCATCCGCCTCAGGCAGATCCCTCAGAGCGTCCCAGACCGTAGGCGTCGCTTTCAGCGCTCGGCCATTAGCATCGCTCCTTTTCACGGTCAGCGGGGTGTGGGTCTCCGCGGGATAATCGGGCAACCGATTTCCCTTTCTGGCACCAATCAGAAATAGCCGCTGCCTATCTTGCGGGACACCGTAACTGGCGGCGTTAAGGACGCGGTAGTCCTCGACAATGCGGTATCCGCCCTTCTGAAATTCGACGATGACCTCCTCCAGAAACTTTCGATGCGCACCCACCGTTAACCCACGCACATTTTCAAAAACGAAGTATGACGCTTTCAGATCGAGTACGAGCCGCACGAAGTGGCATATAAGGGAGTTTCTCGGATCGTCGACCGCACGCTTGCCGATCATACTGAAACCCTGGCAAGGTCCGCCGCCAAAGACTACGTCGACCTTTTGGCTGCCGATGCGCGAATTCTTCCGAATGTACTGGCCGTCGATGTCGGCCACGCTCCGGCAAATCGAATCACAGTTCGGAAAATTGAACTCGTGCGTGGCGCTATGGACGGGATCGTACTCGACGGCGGCCGCCACCTCAAAACCGGCTTGCTCGAAGCCGAGGCTCATTCCGCCTGCCCCAGCGAACAGGTCTACGCCAAGCGGCCGCTCACGGTTCCGCTTCACTGAACACGCACTTTCGTAAACGTTCTACCGAATTGTCGAAACCACTGCAAGCTATGAGTTTAACAGGTGTTCGTGACGGTTGGAAAAGGAAGGTGACACAGGGACTTGTGCCGATCGCAGGCTCGGCAAAGATAGCTCACGGCGATCAACAAACTGTCCGGAACGGCATTGGGGCAACTCTCGTCGGATTACTCCCGCTAAGTCGGCTTGTCGCCGCTAATCCGTGGGCGCAATCACTTGGCCGCATAACGCCCTACCCGTCGAAATGGGCTCACGCGGGCGCCAAGTCCCCATATGGGAGATCTCCTCACCTAAACCTCGATAAACCAGGAGGGTGGATCCTGGCGTTTCCAGTCATCCGGCCAGCGATACAATAAGGGCAAATGACGGAACAACGCATGATAACCGCCGATCCCGACATTATGAACGGAACGCCCTGCTTCCGTGGCACTCGCGTGCCGTTCAAAAACCTCATCGACTATCTCGAAGGCGGTCATTCACTGGGTGAATTCCTGCGGCAGTTCCCCACCATCACGCGCGATATGGCCGTACGATCGCTTGAAGAAGCGAAGGATTCGCTGCTCGCCAAAATCGCGTGAAGATTCTCCTGGATGAATGCCTCCCGCTCGACTTCCGCCATAGCTTTCCTCTCCACGATGCGCATTCGGCGGAGTGGGCCGGGCTGAAAGGCAGAAAGAACGGGGAATTGCTCCGATCCGCCGAAGCCGCGGGATACAACGTCCTGTTGACTATCGATCAGGGGATTCCTCACCAACAGCCTTCCGGCGGTCGCACGATCCTCGATCATTTTAGTCCGCGCGCCAACCAACCAGCTCGAAGACCTGTTACCACTGGTCGCGGCGATCCTCCGGGCATTGGAAACGATTGGTCCCGGGCAAACGATAAGGATT
>PLEX01000185.1 GCA_003136575.1 Bryobacterales bacterium
TCTGCGCCGCGCACGTAACCGGTAAGCCAACTGTTCACTTTACCTCCATCGGTGGACAGCATTTTATCATAGTCCGAACACCTAAGACGTTGCCCTAAGGACCCCTTATGCAATGAGATCTTTTCCAATTGGCCGTAAAACGCGCAAACCGCCGGGGTGGCACTCAGGCGAGAAGATCGATTTGGCAATACCTGGACCTCCCAAACCGACCCGCCGCCGAAACACCGCACGTCGGCGCTTAAGCGTGGACGGCCATGGCCGAGAGTCGCTCCGCGATCTCGCGCTTTGTAACGGCCTCATCGCTCTCCGAGAATCGCAGCACCCACGCGATCGGGGCGCACGCGAAAATCACGATCCCGAGGATCAGGAACGCCTGGGGGTAGGTCAGCCTGGCCGTTTTGAACAGGAATCCGGCCAGTACCGCGCCGGCATTGCCTCCCGCCCCGACGATGCCCGCTACGCCGCCCAGAGCCCGCCGGTTCACAAAAGGCACCACGGCGTAATTCGCTCCGTTCGACATTTTTACGAACAACCCCAAAGTCATCATGGCGGCGATGGCGAGCGGAAGCACGCGCATCTGAGAAAAGATCATCATGGCCAGACCTTCGGCGCCGATCGTCCAGCCCAGCAGCAGTCCGCGGCCCCGGAGTCCCCACCGCCGATTGCAGCGGTCGCTGACGATGCCGCCCAGGGCCCGCGCGAACAGATTCATCATCCCGAACATGCTCGCCACCAGGCCCGCCATGGCGAGCGAAAGGTGGAAAGTATCGGTGTAATAGAGGGCGGCAAAATTATCCACCGTCAGTTCGATGCCGAACGACGCGCCATAGAGCAGAGCGAGCGCCCACACACGCGGGTCGCGGCATGCTTCCCAGAACGCGTTCGGCGCGCCGGGAGCATGAGTGAGGGCCCCCTCACGCCGCAGCGTCTTCCAGTCGCCATCCGCCGTGTCCTCGGTCAGGAAGTAATAAGCGGCTCCGGTGGCCAGCAGTGCGACGCCCGCCGTCAGCATAGCCAGTCGCCAACTCCACCACGCGCCTGCACCGTAACTCATGAATGCGCCGAACAGAAGCGGCATGGCGAACTGCGTGACGCCGCCGCCCAGATTTCCCCAGCCCGCGGCGGTTGCATTCGCGGTGCCCACGATGTTGGGCGCGAACATCACGGAGGTGTGGAACTGCGTGATCACGAACGAAGCCCCGATCGCTCCGATGGCCAGCCGGAAGAAGAGAAACGAACGATAATCGTGGGCTAGTCCGATCCCCATGACCGGAATTGCTCCCAGGATCAGCAGCCACGTGTACGCCCTGCGCGGTCCGATGCGGTCGCAAAGCCATCCCATCAGAACGCGAACCAGAATCGTGATTGCGACTGCCGCTATGGCCGAGTTGCCAATCTGCTCCTTGGTCAGATGAAGCTCGGTACGGATGATCGGCATCAACGGCGCGATCCCGAACCATCCGAAAAAGCACAGAAAGAAAGCGAACCAGCTCATGTGGAACGCGCGCATGGGTATGCTGTGGAAATCGCTGAGTCTGATGGATGTTGCCTTGTGGCGAATGTTCATTTGTGTCTCTCCGCGCAGGCGCCGTTTGGCGCGAAATCCTGTTCCGGACGGTCCAGGTCCGGGGAATTCTCCTACGGGGAGAAACTGACAACCAATCACTCGGGCAAGAACCGGGCTCGCGCGTCCATCTGCCGCGAGCTATCAGATTCTCTAGCGGAGCAGTACAACCTGCCCGGAGGCATCGACGGCGACGGGAAACGTCTTCAGTCCGCAATCGCCGAACAACGCCGCTCCGGTCTTGATGTCGAACTTCAACGAGTGCAGGGGGCAAATCAGCGTGGTACCCCCTAACAGGCCATCCGCCAGCGGCCCGCCCCGATGCGGGCATTCCGCCTGGACGGCATAGACGTCACCGCCGCGCGTTCGAAATACGGCGATTCTTTCACCCTCCACCTCATAAACGCGCCCTTGCCCGGCCGGAATATTGGCGGCCGGACCCAATTTGATTTCGGTCATAAGATTGGTCGCGCCTTGCTGCGTCCCTGAATGCCCCGTCTCCGAATGCGCTGTCATTGCAGAATCGGCAGCACCGAAGCGAACTGGTTATCGTTCTCCGGCAGCCACGCGTCCTTCCAGGGATCCTTGTAAGCCGCTTTCGACTCGGCGATCTCCCGGTCGAGCCGCTCCGCAATTCCTTCGCTGTCCTCAATGACGATGGAGCGAATCTTTTCGATGCCGATGCGCTCCACAAAGCCATGGGTTCGTTCCAGATATTTCGCGTTCTCACGGTAATACTGGATGAACCGGCCCATATACATGAGCACATCTTCATGGGTGTCCGCCTTGCACAGCACGTCGCCTTTCCGGATTGAAGAGCCCGCCGCGCCACCGATGTAAATCTCCCACTGGCCGCCCTCCACCGCCACGGCTCCGAGATCTTTTACCATTGCCTCCGAACAGTTGCGCGGACATCCGGCTGTGGCCAACTTCATTTTGTGCGGGCTGTCGAAGCCCTGAAACTCCTTCTCGATCTTCAGCGCCAGCGAAATGCTGTCTCCCAGGCCAAACCGGCAGAAGTCGGACCCGACGCAACTCTTGCAGGTGCGATAGCTCTTGCCATACGCGTAGCCGGATGGCATATCCAGATCGTGCCAGACCTTCGGTAAATCGTCCTTCCGGATGCCGAGCAAATCGATGCGCTGCCCGCCGGTCAGCTTCACCAGAGGAACGTGGTATTTCTCGGCCACAAACGCAATGCGCCTCAGTTGCGCGGGGCTGGTAATGCCGCCGGGGATCTGCGGCACCACCGAAAACGTGCCATCTTTCTGGATATTCGCGTGGATGCGTTCGTTGATGAAGCGCGCGTCTTTTTCGTCCTCGTATTCGCCCTTCCAGAGGGTCTTGAGAAGAGAGGCGAGACCAGGTTTGCTGGCCGCGTCTTCCTTACCTCCCGCAAGGTAATCGAACACAGCCGAAACAGATTTCAGCTCGCGCTCCGTGATCGCGCGAATTAGTTCCGGCTTCGTCAGCGGCACCCCGGGAACGTAGTAATGAACGGAAGGGTCTTCCTCAGTTTCTCCGCCGCACGCCCACTCGACGATCTCCGCAACCATCGACTTACACGAGCCGCAGCCCATGCCGGCGCGAGTGGCGTCCATCACGGCCTTCGCGCTTCGCTTCCCCGAGTTGACGCACGCGATCAGCGCTCCCTTGCTCACGCCGTTGCAATTGCACACCTGCGTGTTGGTGCTCATCTCGGCGAACGTGACCTGCTTCGGCGGATCGCCGATATCGAACAAAAGGTGCAGTCGTTCCTCGGGCAACGGTGTGTTCCGGTCGAAAGTCTGAATCAGATACGCGGCCTTGCTGATATCGCCCAACAGGATGCCGCCGACCAGGCGTCCGTCGCGGATGATCAGTTTCTTGTAAGTACCGCGCTTCGGCTCGGAAAACTGAACCACCTCGTCTTCGGGCAACTGCGGCTCGACGATGCCCATCGAAGCCACTTCCACTCCCATCACTTTGAGCTTGGTTGCGACCTTCGAACCGTGATACGCGGCGCGCGTGTTCTTACCGGTGATGTGATCCGCCAGCACCTTCGCCTGCTCCCATAACGGTGCCACCAGCCCGTACATATGCCCGCGATGCTGGGCGCACTCGCCCACGGCGTAGATGTCGGGATCGTCCGCGCATCGCATCTGGTCGTCGACAACAATCCCACGCTCGACGGTCAGGCCGCAGCCGGCGGCGATTTCCCAATTCGCCCGGATGCCGGCCGAAATGATTACCATGTCGCATTCGAGATTTCCGCCGTCCGCGAATGCCAGCCCAAGCACATTTTCCGGTCCGATGATCGTGGTTGTGTTCTTCTTCAGGTGCACCTTGATCCCAAGCGATTCCATGCTTTTCCTGAGAATGTCGCCCGCGCCGGGATCGAGTTGCTGGGGCATCAGGTGGCTGCCAATATGCACCACGTGCACGTCGAGGCCGAAGTTCTGCAGCCCGCGCGCCGCTTCAAGGCCGAGCAGGCCTCCGCCGATGACGGCCGCGCTGTGTTTTCCGCGGGCCCACTCGGCTATCTGGCGGCAGTCGTCGAGAGACCGGAATACGAAAACGCCCGGCTTGAGACTGCCGTCGGGCATGTACGTACCCTCCATCTGGGGAATGAACGCGCGGCTGCCAGTGGCGATAATCAGCTTGTCGTAGTGTTCGGGGATTCCGTCTTCACCGTAGACGAGTTTCGCCCTCCGCAGCAGGCCGGAAGCCCGCTTGCCCGCCAGCAAACGAACGTTGTTTTCTTCGTACCAGGAAAGAGGATTCAGGAAGATCTCATCTTCTTTGTACGAACCGTTGAGCACGTTGGAAAGCAGAATCCGGTTATAGTTACCTGTCGGCTCTTCGCCGAACATGGTGATGTCGAACTGCGCGCCGCCTCCCCGCGCGAGGATTTCCTCCACCGTCCGCGCGCCAGCCATGCCGTTGCCGATAACAACCAGTTTCTTTTTTTCCATGTCAATCGATCTCCACGAATCCGGCATCGATCATCACCGAGGAATGCAGCCCCGACGGCCCCGCAATCAGAATCTCCACTTCGGTGCCCGGAGGAATATCTTCGATCACCGCGAGAGGCACGTGAATCGCGCCTTTCGCCCCGACCGGAAAATAACGCATCGCCTTTCCGCCGGCTGTCAGAACCAGATAAATCATCTCCGCCGCGGGATTCCCGGCCCGGAAGTAAACCGTTTGGGATCGTTTGTCCGGGGGCACACTGTAGATAGCCCGCGGCTCAAACGCAACTGGCTTATCAAGGCCGACGCCCTGGTAATGGAACAATCCCTGAATGAATGCGGGTTTCTCTAACATGTATTTCCTTTCTCGATACGGGCTGCGCAAACCTTAAACTCGGGCATTCGGGAAATCGGGTCGAGCGCGGGGTTGGTCAGCAAGTTGGCGCGCCCCGATCCGGCGTAGTGAAAAGGGACGAACAGCGTATCCATGCGGATGGAGGCGGTCAACTGAGCGCGCATCACGGCAACGCCGCGTCGCGTCGTCAGGTTGACGGAATCGCCATTTGCGATTCCGTAAGTGCGGGCCATCGACGGGTGGATCTGGACAAACGCATCCGGCGCGGAGTCCCGCAGCGCTGCGACTCTTCGGGTCTGGGTACCCGATTGATACTGCGCCATGATGCGGCCGGTTGTCAGGTAGAGCGGATAGTCGTCGTCGGGTTGTTCGGCGGGGGGCTGGAATGCGACCGGATGGAAGCGCGCCCGGCCGTTGTCCGTCGCGAACCGCTCCAGGAAAAGCCGCGGAGTGCCAGGGTGGTCTTCGCCGGGGCAAGGCCAGAACACCCCGTCCGAGTGGCGAATCCGGTCCCACGTGATGCCCGAATAATCCGCTACGCCCCCGGCCGACGCGCGCCGCAGTTCGTCGAAAACGTCTTCCGCCCGCAAGCCGTGCTGTGGCGCAAAAAACGAGCCGTATCCAAGCCGCGCGGCAATCGCCGAAATCGCTTCCAGATCGGTACGCACGCCTTCTGGCGGTTCCATCGCCCTCTGCCGCAGGATGACCCGGCCTTCGAGGTTGGTCATCGTACCCTCTTCTTCAGCCCATTGCGCGGAAGGGAGCACAACATCGGCGCGCTCGGCCGTTTCGGACAGGAAGAAATCGGAGACCGCCAGGAAGTCCAGCGCGTCAAGACGCTTCTCGATGTGCCCGGCATTTGGCGCCGAAACGGCGATATTAGAGCCGAATACGAGTAGCGCCCGGACGCCGCCCTCCGTTCCCATTGCATCCAGCATTTCGTAGGCGGAAACGCCGGGCTTAGGAAGATCGCTCTCCGCGATGCCCCACACGCCGGCTATAAATCTGCGGTGCTCCGGATTATCCAGTTTGCGGTAACCCGGCAACTGGTCGGCCTTCTGGCCGTGTTCGCGCCCTCCCTGGCCGTTGCCCTGGCCGGTNNTTGCCGGCCTTGCCCAGCGCCAACGCCAGATTGATGAACGCGAGTACGTTATTTACTCCGTGGCTTTGTTGCTCCGGTCCACGCGCCGTCAGGACGATTGCCGATTTCGCCCGCCCCAAAAGACTGGCCGCGAGCCGAAGCTTCTGCTCGGGTATGCCGGTGATTCGTTCCACGCGATCCGGCCAGTACGACGAAACGGCGCGGCGCACCAAATCGAAATCCTGCGCTCGCTCGGCGATAAAGGCTTCATCGATATAGCCC
>PLEX01000023.1 GCA_003136575.1 Bryobacterales bacterium
GGTTTCGAACTGATTCTGCACCTTCGAGACATCCTCAACGGTGGTGTGGCACCATGCATTGAAGCGTTCTGGAAAGGCTTCACAGCGTTCTCGGCCCTTCTAGTCGGCGCCGTTGGCCCCGTTGCTGCGAGCGGCATTATCTTGTCTTGCATCGTTATACCGGTTACGACTGTTTCGATATACACGATCTTTCGAAAAGTTAAAGAGAAGCCAAAGGCTCTTATCGTGGCAATCAGCCTGTTCTTAGACCCGCTGTTTATTGACTTTTTCAAGGATGAGATCGGAAAAGAAGACGCTTTGAAAAAGCTTCTGATCGATGCGTTCGGCGTGGTGACTTTTCTTGCCGCGTCATATTTTTGGAATCGAGCAACGGGCGAGAAGGCCGAGGAGAAAAAGAAGTCTGAGCGGATCTTAGCGCGTGCGGCTGCAATAATCCTGTTCTTGCTTCCTACACTCGGGATGATCGGCTATCTTGCGGCTGAAACGAATGGAAACTGGGATGAGTTCATCACGCACTTGACCCCGCAGAATTGTGTCGGGCTGACCGGTTTGTTGGCGGTCGCTCTCGTGGGAATCGGTCTATCTCGTTATTACGAAGGCCCGTGAATATAACTCGCCGCAAGCGACATAGGCTTCGCGCCCGCCTACAGGCGACAACATGGCTGATCAGCGGCCTCATGCCGACTTTTCGGAAGTAGACCAGGTTGGCGATGGCGTTGCGAGTCACGCGGACCTGGGAAATGGTGGACCGGAGGCGGCGAGCGCGTTGATGAACTCGTAGCGACGCGGGAGGGGAGAGGCGGACGAGAGACGCAGGCCTATGCACCCTTTTCAACGAGCTTTTTGAGCTCCACCAAAATGATGGGCGTGATGCCACCCAGTGTCATATGCTGTGATGCCTTGGGAAGCCCTTGTACTCTGTAAGAGCCGAATTTTGAATTGGGTCGATCGTGATGCGGCACTTATTGGCTCCCGCTTGCCCAAATCGCGTCCACAGCATTTTGCGAGAGTTCCGAGCGCATGTCCCATTCGTGGCTGTAGCTATCGATGACCCACGAATTTGATGGCGGATCTGCTCTGTATCCGGCCGCAAAAATCAATCTTAGAAACTGCTTCCCTCTCGTTCCCCATAGCGTGCAGGTGCTTGCGGGGCGAACCGCTGCCATCCGTTCTCGCGAAATAACCCGGTTGCGGAACTATTAAACTCTGCCAGTACCTCAACCATTGATATCACATGCGGCCAATAACGCCATCTGAGGGAAATTGGGCGGGCCGTCGGCCACTCGGAGAGTAGGGCACCATTCGGTAAGGGCCCTGCCACGCGCCCTACAAGTCCTGCGGGTGGCGGCGCTCCGATCGCCAATCGGAAACCGCTCCGCGCCCGGCGTGACGGCAGTCCTTTTCCGGAGGATGCGATGGAAGGCGGTTGTGGCGGCGCAGCCGAGTCAACTACAGGCTATCTTAACGCCGATGTGGAGTGAGCGGTGTTTGCCGGGACAGCTTCGGCGATTAATCGCCTGCGCCGACCAATTGAGGCATAACCTTTGCGAACGCCTCTTCCGTATCGAACCATTGCTGCGCGGCGAAGCCCATATCGATGGGGCGCTGCTGGCTGCGAACTGTCTTTAGCTGGTCACGGTTATATTCCCTGATTTTGCCGCGGATAATCGGATCCAGCGCCTGTTTTTCCGGCCCGTCTGGCATGGCCTGGAACTCACCAATTTCCTTCAGCAAATCGGTGGTTCGGTCGATAAGCGCGACAATCGAATTGGCGAATGCCTTTGGCAGAAATCCGTACTGTTTCTTGAGCAAAGTAAGCGCCCGGACGGCTTCATACGAAATGTCGACCAGTTGCTCGCGCGTCATCCATTTCGTTTCGTAGTTCAGGCGGTCTTTCCAGTTGAGCTGCGTGAGGGCCTGTCGATGGGCCTCAAGCGACTTGTGGAAAATCGTATATCCGAATTGCTCAGGATTATCGTATATTTCGCTGCCGGGATCGAGGAACGGGAGCATGGGACAGATGTAGGGCGTTACGTTCTTACCCTTGTACTTCTGAAGAAGGTGCTCGCAATACTGCACCGTTCCGCGAATGTTCTCCACCGTCTGCCCGGGCAGACCGAGCATGTAGTAGATTTCGAACGAATACACATCCTCGAGCAGCGCGTCGATGAAAGCTTCCATCTGCTCCATGGTGTACTTGCCGCGGCCGCTGGCCTTCGAAACCTCGAAGTCGTGGGAATCGGGCGACAGTTCGATAACGGCATTCACGGGCATGCCCATTCGCTTACCCTTTTCGATGGTCGGCAGGCGGTGCAGGCTGAAGTGAACGGACTTGATCTTGTCGTCCAGAAAAACGTCCGCGGCCATGTCGAACAGCGCGGGATATTCGTGCCAGAAATCGATCATAGTGACCGTGTGGCGGCCGGTATTCGCCCCTGAAATGCTGAGCAATTCCTGGCGTAGCGCCTCGGGCGACTTCTGCATGCGGGCGGGGCGGCCCTTTTCGAGGCCCATGTACTTGGAGAAGAAGTAGCGGCTGCCGCCGCACCACTTGCAGTTGTATTCGCAGCCGGCCTGCGGGATCACCAGATTGTATGGCGTCATCCCCTTGCGGTCGCCGGAAAAGACCTTTCCCCAATCCACGGCGGCGCTGTAAACGGCGGGAGCGTAGGTCATCGCGTTGTTGCGAACTTCGCCCGCATCCTTCCAGCTCAGATTCGGGATTTCGGCGAGCACCTTCGGATCGTTGCCGGATTTCACGAGACGCTCGACGGGCATCAGCGTATCGTAGCCACGAACGACGTAATCGACCTGCGGATACCTGATCAGTTCATCGTGGTAGAAGGTCGAAGCGATGCCTCCGACCATGGTCTTGGCGTTGGGATGAATCTTCTTATACAGCTTCATCAGCTCAAGCGCGCCGTGCGTGTGAGGCAGCCAGTGGAGGTCGACGCCCATAAAATCGGCCGGCGCGTTTTCGAAGAACTCTTCGACGCTGAAGTCGGGATGCCGGAGCATCTGCGAGGCGATATTAAAGAAATCGACCGTCAGCCCCTGGTTTTGGATATGCTGCTGGAGCGCGAGTATGCCCACCGGGGGCATCTCGAAGATGGGGCTGACGTGGACGCTGTCGGAATTGCTCAAATATGCAAACAGGATGTCGTCGCGATCCCGGAAATCGTACACGCTCGGGGCATGCACGAGAAGTACGTCGTATTTCATGTCTATTCCCTCCCTCTCTCCTCGTTACTTATCGGCAAAAGCTCACGCGACGCTAAGCGGCAAGGAAGGCGGACGGCACCGCCCCTCGACAACTTCTACCCGGCGCAGGACCCAAAACGCTTCACTGAATCCAGTATAGCGGGCGTGTGTGGCAATCCGCAGCGGAGAATTGTCCAATACAAGATGA
>PLEX01000242.1:0-149 GCA_003136575.1 Bryobacterales bacterium
TGCGCTTCCGATTGCTTCAGCACACGATGGGCGTGGGCCCGGGCGCGCTCGATCGATTTCAGGGCGACGTCGATTTGGGGGTTATCGGATTCGAGGGGATCTGTGCCGGGAGCGATGCCGATTCGCGTGGCGATATTCGATTCGGCGCT
>PLEX01000242.1:216-70651 GCA_003136575.1 Bryobacterales bacterium
TTTTGAGAGGAGATGGCTTTGCCTGCGTACGTGCGTGGACCGGTCGAGGGGTTACTTGAACCACCTTGTGGCAGTTCGTTTCCGGGCGCGAATCGGGTGTTGCCTGCGACCGCGTTCAGGGTTTCGGCGCCGATGGTTTCGTGACAGACGGCTTGAGTCGACATGTTGGTTTTCGTCTTTCGTTGGATTTTCCGCGGCGGGAGAGCGGCGAAGCTCCCCCAAACCCGACTATAGAACGAGGTGTCAAGGGTTTTTCAGCGATTTCGGGCGGTTTTGTTGAAAACAGGGGAGATATAGGCTGAAGATCGATGGCAACAGCATATCCGCCACGACGCGCCTGCAAGAGCGGGAGAGCTGGCGAGGAAATGCAGCAAGAGCCCTTCGGGCGGCTCAGGGGCATCGGGCACTCTCGCCGAGAAGATGAACCTTTTATGGTACATTGCACTAGATACGGTGCAGGATGGCAGACGATCCACAGCCGCAAAAAATCCCGCTGATTTTTTATCGCACGCCTGCGGGTAGCGAGCCGGTGAGGGAGTGGCTAAAGGGGCTGGATGAAGCGGAGCGCCAGGCGATAGGAAGTGACCTGCTACGCGCGCAATGGCGGTGGCCCGTGGGGATGCCGCTGTGCCCCCGATGGGAAACGGCCTGTGGGAGGTCCGCACGGACCTTCCGACGAAGCGGACAGCGCGTGTGTTGCTCTGTCTTTACCGCGAGCACCTGGTTGCGTTGCACGGGTTCATCAAAAAAACGCGCGCTACGCCGGATGAGGATTTGGAAACGGCGCGGAAGCGCAAGAAGGAGTTGGAGCAATGAGCAAGAAAAATATGGGTTCGAGCGTTGATGACTTCCTCAGGGAGGAGGGCATCTTCGAAGAGGCGCAAGCGCAGGCGGTCAGAGAGGTGGTTGCGTGGCAACTCGCCGAGGCGATGAAGAAACAGAAAATCTCCAAGAATAAGCTGGCTACGCTGCTGAAGACGAGCCGGACCCAGGTTGACCGTATCCTCGATCCGAAGAACGACATAACGCTCGGCAGCCTGCAACGGGCGGCTGCCATGGTGGGCCGTCGCGTCACCATCGAGTTGGTTTAGCGCGGTCTCTTTCAGGGAAGTAACCGGCATCGCCTCTCATCTGGCGCGATGGGGATAACGCCTGGAGAGCAATGACGTCACCGGAGTTTAAAGGCCAAACTAAGAAGGCGTAATTCTGATCCGCAGGGCGCGGCCAACGAGAACGGAGAACCGATTGACCAGTTCCTGTTCGCGTTGCTGGATCGCGGCCATAGTGTTGGCCGCATTTTCGTCCGGATCATCCTGCGGCGACCGAATCAGCAGCACCCCACAATGCGGCTCACGGTTGCGGAACACCAATTCTCCAAAGTCCTTATCGGCCGTCAAAAGCAGCGCTTGTTCCGAGCGTGCGATCGACAACACCTCCGCATCCTCGATTCCGGGTGAAGTCTCGGCGACATAGAGAACCGCATGGCCAGCGTCGCGAAGAGCGTATGGACCCTCAACGCTTCTGAGGAACACGCGCACGACCTGGCCGCGCCACGCTACTCTGTGGGTGTTCCTGAGTTGCTCGGCGCCGCGGCCCGTGCGCTTTCGTCCGCCACCAGCCTCACGACGCTACGCGTTCCAGCGGATAGACCACCGACGCCTGCAGCGCCTCCGCCGCGAACTCCAGCGCCGCACGTATGCCCTCCCGTGTGATGTGAGGATGGGCGCGGAGGATTTGTTCTTCGGTTTGGCCTGCCGCAAGTTTCTCGAGGATGAGTTCAACGGTGATCCGGGTCCCGCGAATGACCGGTTTGCCCATCATCACCTTCGGGTTTGAGACGATTAGACCGGAATTTTGCATGGCACGCACCTTCTCGGAGTTTAGTCTAAGGCCCGAATCCCCTTTTGCAGGTGCGTTGCCGGGTAGTGTCCTAAAAGTGCGTTGAGTGGATTGTCAGTCCAAAAAGCGCTTGCCAATCAGGATTGCGAGAATCGTCGTAATGGGAAGAGAGATTGAGAGCGCTACGGTAGCCTGCCCATGCACGCCTAGGTATGCCGCCCCACCAAATCCAACGAGCGCAACCGCTGCCCCGCACAGAATTGCTATTTTTTTTCCGGAACTTTCGGAGGCGGTCTGCTTAAGGGCGTAATCAAACTGACGCTGGTCGGCTACGTCAATCTGATTCACAATCACCTTTGAAAGTTCAACTACCTGATCTGGGGTGAGGCGATCCCAAGCCGAAGGAGGGATCTGCTGATATACATTTACCTGTTGGTTGAACTGAACCGGGGTCTTCGTCGAAGGAGGAGTGACTTGGGGAAGTTCTGGTTCCGTGAACTCAGCGTCGACTACGTTCTTAGGGTCTGGTACGAGGTCGTTATCAGGCACGGTTTGCAATCTCATCGGTCCAGATTCCCTTGAGATTCTGTCCCTTTTCCATCAGGTCTCTTGGGTCACGCACGGGTTTTATCTCCAATGAATACCCGCGCACCGAAGTGCGAAAATTAGCCACCCAAAGGGGATGTGAGCGCCGAAGCCGAGATCGGTATTCCTGAAACCAGTTAACTACGGTGCGGCGGTCCTCAGGTGAAATCGAACGAGGAAGGCTGGCCTCGATTCTCCACCCGTGATCTAGCTTAACGACGTTGTAAACAATCGATTGACTGGCGGCGGCGTCCTTGTATCGATTAAACGGAATAGTTGGAAGGCTGGCCACAACTCCAGAATATATCACCTCCACCGTGGGGCGAGCGGATACCCGTTTTGCTTTTAGGCCAGCAACTCTTCGATTCTCCACTGGTGATCCGCAATCCCCGCTTCCATCGCAGGTGTGACGCGAAGCGACTGGTGAATCCGGCAGAAGTTGTAGTACGTGTACCAGAGCGTGACAGCGGCCCACTGGTTCTCCCACTTGCGCCCGAAGGCGTTCGTCAAGCGAGTCCAGCGGCGTTGGCCCATGCGAAGACTCAGGTTGCTGCGTTCGATGATCGAGGTGCAGATGCGGGCCGGATTGGGGTTACCGCAAACTGGGACCACCTCCGTGCTGGAAACTTCAGCGGGTGAATACTTCCGCTCTGCTTCGGGATTGGCTTTGTAGACCTTGATGTGTTGTCCCATCGAGATTGACCTCGACTGTGGCCGCGAAACCGTTAATCGTGTCCGCAGTGAGAGTGGGAATCGTGCCCGCCGCGTCCGAAAACATGCTGAACGCGAACGTGCTGCCCGAGGTTGAGACGCCGTCGGGCGCGCTCAGGGAAGGGCCGTAGAGGCTCACGTCGAAGGAGAGCGTCGAGCCGTAGGTGAATCCCTCGAAGTAGTCGTTGAACCCGGCTCCGTTTTCGAACGTGAGCGCCGGCTCAGCCCCGAACACTCACAGCGGAGGGTTTGGCGGCTTCGATACTACCCACGCGGCAATGCCCTTCCGCAGCGACGGGCGGCGGAACAGCTTGCCGTCTTCGGTCGCGTAGATCCAGTTGAGATCCTTACCTCCGAAGGCGATGCCGGTTACCGTGCCCAGCTCCGGCTTGCTCAGGATCGCAGCCGCGCGTCCGTTGGCCTCGCAAAACTGGATGCCCAGCGCCGTCGAGAAGTAGACCTGGCCTTCGGTGTCCATCGTCACGCTCGATACCCCACTGTACGGCGAGATATCGGGCATATCGACGCGGTAGAAAGGCTCGCCATAAATCAGAGACCCGTCGGCTGCTATCTGCGTAGACCAGCTGAATTTGTTCTGCGCATCGCCGATCGCGAGCATAGCCTGATCGGGCGAAAGCGTCAGCGCGGCGGGCAGGAGCATTTCCGTTCCATCGAAAACCACGCGGGGTTTGGCTGCGGCGCCGGGGGAGATCAGGCTGACCGTTTTGTGAGCGCTGTCGACGAAATAAACTGTGCCCTTCACCGTCACGGCGAGATCGTCCGCTGTTACGTTCTGCGCGACGACTTTCTCATCGCCGGCCGGGCCGTATGAGACGATGCGCTTCTGTTGCGGCTGCGATGCGTAGACGCGTCCATCGGCTCCCACGCGCAGCGCTTTCGCGGCGCCGGTGTTGGTCTTGAACGTCGTTACTTTCCCATCGGCGTCGGATTTGTAGATCGTGTTGGCGACGGGGTCGGCGAAGTAGACGTTGCCGTCCTTATCCGGCGCGGGGCTGACGGCCGATTTGTAGACGCCGCCCACTTGCTGCCACGGCTTATCGATCGAGACGGTCGAGAAAACCTGCGCGCGCGGATCCCAGCCGGGTTTACCCAGCGCGGCAGGGGCTTGCGCAGTGATCGGTTTCGGATAGTCGCGCCAGAGCCAGCGCAGAACGTCGGGGAGAATGGCGGCGCGCTGCGTTCCGTCATGGCCAGCTTCGCCCAGTTCGTACTTCACGTCGTAGCCGGCGAACTGGAGATCCTCGTAGAGAACCTGATTGTTGATCGGCCAGCTTCCGGCGAAAAACGTGCCGTAGGGCTGATCGGGCAGGATGTGGTCCTTTTTGCCGTCCTGCATGAAGATGCGGATCGGCTTCGGTTCGGATTTGCGGATGATGGCGAGCAGAGTGTCAGCACCTTTCATTGCGACAAATGTGCCGATGAAGCTGGCCACGCGGCGGAACTGGTCCGGCCGCTCCCACGCGGCCATGAATGCGCCGACCGCGCCGGTGCTGTTGCCGACCAGGCCGCGGTCGCTCGGGTCTTTCGAGAGATTATATTTCTTCGCCACTTCGGGAATCACTTCATCGATGAGGAACCGGGCGTAGCGGCCGTTGATCGAATCGTATTCGAAGATTCGCTCGTAGCGGCTTTGCGTCTGAGGGGTGAGGGCAGGGAGGACGCCGGGGTTGATGAAGATGCCGATCATCGGCGGGATCTGCTTCTTCGCGATCAGATTATCGAAGATGACGTTGGCCGAGCCGCCATCGAGGAAGATCATGAACGGCGTTGGTTTCGATGCGTCGTATTGAGCGGGCACGTAAACCGAGTAGTTGTGCGGCGTGCCGGGGTAATATTTGCCGGGCGGCAGTACCGCACGGGTGACGGCTCCTTTCGGTGTATCGGGCTGGGCCTGAGACTCCGGGGCGGGCGTGTAGGGGGATTGCGCATGGGAAGCCTGAACCTGCAACAGGGCAAGCGCAATGAGGACCGACGGTGTGAGTCTTCGCATAAGGTGAACTTCGATTATTCTACCTGGTGTCGCTACTTTGTGGCCGCAGGCGCTTTCTTTGCGGGCGACATGCCGATATCGGCCATCCAGTCCTGAAGGCGCAAGACCCAGGTGGAGTAAATGACGTTGGGGCGAGGGTCGGGCTGCCGTAATCCGAAGCCGTGGCCGCCGCTGTTGTAGATGTGCAGTTCGGCCGGGACGCCCGCGCTCTTCAGGGCCAGATAAAGGGTAGGGATTGCGGTGGATGGCCCTTTGTCGTTATCGGCGGCGAGCATGAAGGCGGGTGGAGTCTCTTTGGTTACCTGGAACTTTTCCGCCTGAATTCCCGGATAGATCAGGATCTGAAAATCCGGGCGGGAACTCTGGCGCTCGATCGGGTCGGAGGCTGTGGGGTTTCCAGCGTCGAATCGGGTTGCGGCCATGACGGCGACCTCGCCTCCCGCGGAGAAGCCCATGATGCCGATTCGGTTCGCATCCACGTTCCACTCGGCGGCGCGGGAGCGGATCGTGCGGATGGCCCGTTGCGCGTCTGCGAAGGGATGGACGTCCACCTTGTACGTCGAACCTGGTTCGCGCGCCAGTCGGTATTTCAGGACAAACGCCGCCACACCGACGCTGTTTAGCCACTGGGCGACGTTGGTGCCCTCGGTATCGATCGAGAGGAACTGGTGGCCGCCGCCGGGAGCTACGATCATCGCCGCGCCCGTCGCTTTGTCTTTCGGCGGCAGATAAACCAGCAGCGATGGATTGTGAATGTTGGAGACGTGTGTGGAATCGCCGGGCCGCGCCGGAGGAGTGAGGACTTCCTGCTTCGCAGCCATCGCTTCGGACCCGGGCGCGCCGTTGGCCCAGAGGGGAAAGGAGTCGCCGTTTGCGGCGCACAAAACATTTGCGGCGAAAAGCAGACACGTTATGAGGAATTTTACCGGCATGGTGTTCTCCCGTTTGGAAGTATACATGTTCCCTATAACCGGGTCTGCTCCGTACCGGTACCAATCTCAAACCCCGGAAAAGATCAACGCACGTACGTGGGTCTGGCGGGATGATAATTAAGCAATGCGCCGTCGGTTGATCTGTGAGCCGAGCTATCGCGGCATCCGCGCCAGCCTCGCTTTCTGCCTTGCGGCCGGAATCGGCGTCGGCGGCACGGCGCGGGCGCAAACCTGCCAGCCCGGCGAACTTCGCGTCATCGTCAGGGATTCGCAGGAAGCGGTCATCTACGACGCGAAAGTGCGCGTGGGTTCGGATTCGACGAGTGTTTCAACGCTCTCCACGCAGTCTTCTGGCATTGCCGAGTTCGCGCAGGTTCCCTGCGGCTCCTGGACCATCAAGGCAACCAAGGAAGGCTTTGACGACAGCCGCGCCAATGTTGAAATCGTCGGCGGACCGCTGATGGAGATCACGCTGACGATGAACCCGTCGGCAAACCGTTCGAGCGTGGACGTCAGCGCTTCGTCGCCCGCGCCGGTGGAACAGAGTTCGTCGCAGAACTATGAATTGCACCCCGCGGAGGTGAAGAATCTGCCGGCCAACCCGGCGACCATCAGCGACGTTCTGCCGCTGGTACCGGGGGTGGTACGTGCGCCCAATGGCGAACTCAAGCTGGATGGATCGGGCGAACAGCGAAGCTCGCTGGTGGTGAACGAAAGCGATGTCACCGATCCGGCGACCGCCAAGTTCGGCCAGACGGTTCCGGTCGATTCGATCGAGAGCGTTAACGTTCTGAGCACGCCGTTTCTCGCGCAGTACGGGCGTTTTACGCAGAGCGTGGTGGCCGTGGAAACGAAGCGCGGCGGCGACAAGTGGCACGCCGAGCTGAACGATCCATTCCCCGATTTCCGCATTCGCAGCGATCGTATGAGGGGGATCGCGAACGAAACGCCGCATGGCGTGGTGGGCGGACCGGTAATCAAAGACCGATTGTTTGTCATTTCCGCGCTCCAGTATTTTCTGGATAAGGTTCCGAACCGGACGCTGGCATATCCCTACAATATTTCGAAACACGAGCGGGAAAACTCGTTCACGCAGATCGATTACATCCTCTCCCAGCGGCAGATCGTGAACGCGACGTTCCACTACAATCCGGAGCACACGAACTTCGTCAACCCGAACTACTTCAATCCGGAAGAGGTTACGCCCAGCTACGCGCAGGCCGCTTACGAAGGGACGCTCGCCGATCATCTGGGGCTTTGGGGCGGCACGCTCGATACGTCCCTCGCATACCAGCGCTTTCACACTTTCATCGGAGCGCAGGGGCCGGCCGATGAGATCGTC
Source organism: Bryobacterales bacterium (assembly GCA_003136575.1). Lineage (GTDB taxonomy): Bacteria > Acidobacteriota > Terriglobia > Bryobacterales > Bryobacteraceae > BOG-234. Next base: position 7,637 of record PLEX01000242.1, read on the forward strand.
ACGCCGGAAGGAAACCGGGGCAATTACTTCGGGACGCAAACGCGCGACGCCTTTCGCAGAGAATGGCTGGAAATCTGGTCGCCCGCGCCCGTGAGGTTCTACGGCGCGCACCAGGTCAAGGTGGGCACTTCGCTCACAGTGTCCAGCGATCACGGCCAATTCGATTACAGGCCTGTGGAGCTGATGAATTCCTTCGGACAACTGCTGGAGCGTATCGACTTCACGAATCAGACGCCGTATAAACGAACCGATCTGGAGTTTACCGGCTACGGGCAGGATCACTGGACTCTGAATTCAAGGGCCTCGGCGGATGTGGGTGTGCGCGTGGAGCACCAGCGGCTGGCTCAGAGCCTGCGAATAGCGCCGCGGGCGGGAATGGCCTGGTCTCCGTTTGCCGGCCAACGCACCGTTTTCCGCGCGGGTTACGGGCAGTTTTACGATCATATTCCGCTCGATGTTTATGCGTTCAGCCGATATCCCGAACAGACGATTACGATGTACGCGCCGGACGGCAGCGTCCTCGGCGTCCCCGAGCAGTTCCAGAATGTGATTGGCAGTACCCTGGGACCGAAGTCGTTTCTCGTCGCCGGGCAGCGCGTCGCGGGAGCTTTTTCGCCGCGGGGGGTGACGTGGAATACGCAGGTGGAACGCAGCTTTTCGAAGCTGTTGCATATGCGGGCCGTCTATACGGATAACCGCTCGGTCGGGCTGATCGTGATGCACCCGGACGAACTCGGCTCGACTCCGGAGATCGTACTCGACGGCAGCGGGAACTCAAGGTACCGGCAACTGGAGATCACGGGGAAACTTTCGTGGACGGACAAACAGCAACTGGTCTTTTCCTACGTGCGAAGCCGGGCGGAAGGAGATCAGAACGTCTTCGACGATTTCGTCGGTAATTTTGCGGAACCGTTTATCAGGCCCAGCGTGTACGCGAATCTGCCGGGCGATCTGCCGAACCGGTTTCTGATGTGGGGCCATGTGAAGCTTCCGTTTCAGAGATTCGAGCTCCTGCCGACGGTAGAATACCGTAACGGATTTCCCTACGTGGTGACGGACGAGTTGCAGAATTATGTCGGCGTTCCGAACAGCGCCCGGTTTCCGAATTTCTTTTCGGCGGACGCGCGGTTGATGCGGGATTTCAAGGTGTCGAAAAAGTATACGGTTCGTTTATCGGTGACAGGCTACAACCTGACCGATCATTTCAACGCCCTGGCCGTGCACAGCGACACGGCCGACCCGCAGTACGGAGTGTTCTTCGGGAATTACCATCGGCGATACCGGTTCGACTTCGATTTTCTGTTCTAGCGAATTTTCTCCGGAAACAGGCGGACGGGCTGGCCGCTTCGCTCAGGGAAATCGGTTGACCCTGGCAAGGCAGGCGGAACCGCCTGCCCCACAAAGGCTCGGCAAGAATCTGCGCAGCCGCGAAGAAATCGGCGTGTACCAGTGCAAAAGTCAGATCTGCAGCCGCGATAGCTCCACGCGCGACCGAACGCCTTCCACGACCACAATGCCGGTGGGAGTGACCGTGTAGCCGCGCTGCCGGTCGCGGTCCGGGTCGTAACCGATGGTCTCGCCTGGAGCGACTCGGACGTTCTTGTCCAGAATGGCGCGCCGGACTTTCGCGTGGCGGCCGATGTCCACGTTGTCCATGAGCACGCTGTCCTCCACCTGCGCGCCCGTATGCACGCGAACGCCGCGGCTCAGCACGGATCCCTTCACGCGCCCGCCGGACAGAATACAGCCGCCCGAAACGATGGAATCGACGGCTTCGCCCCGGCGGCCTTCGTCGTCGAAAGCGAATTTGGCGGGTGGATCCGGGAAACTGACGCTGCGCAGGGGCCATTGCCGGTTGTACAGGTTGAGTGCCGGCTTTACGGCCCGGAGGTCCATGTTGGCTTCCCAATACGCGTCGATCGTACCGACGTCGCGCCAGTAGACTTCATGGTCGGCGGGCTCGCCGGGAATCCGGTTGGTCTGGAAATCGTAAGCGTAGATGGCCTCGCCGCGATTGGTCAGCCTCGGAAGAATGTCCTTGCCGAAATCGTGCGAACTCGCCGGGTCGGCGGCGTCCTCGTGCAGCGCATCGAGCAGGGCCTTGGTCCGGAACAGGTAATTCCCCATCGATGCGAAAACATGCTCGGGGCGCGAAGGAATTGCCGGGGCGTTCGGATTCTTCTCGTGGAACGAACGGATGCGATTATCGTCGTCGGCTTCAATCACGCCGAATTCGCTTGCATACTGCTTCTCGACTGGAATCGCGGCGACAGTGCAGATGGCGCCGGCCTTGACGTGGAAATCGATCATGTGGGCGACGTTCATGCGATAGATATGGTCCGCGCCGAAAATCGCCACGATATCCGGACCCGCCTGTTCGATCAGGTTGATGTTCTGGTGGATCGCGTCGGAGGTGCCCTGGTACCAGGATTCGTCGCTCGAACGCATCTGGGCGGGCACCGGAATGATGAACTGATTCTTCTGCAGGCCGCCAATTTGCCATCCCTCGCTCAGGTGCTGGAGCAGGCTCTGGCTGCGGAACTGCGTCAGAACGTAGATGGAAAAGATGCCGGAGTTGATGAAATTGCTGAGGACGAAATCGATGATCCTGTATTTGCCGCCGAAGGGGACGGCTGGTTTGGCGCGCTCCTTCGTGAGTGGAGACAGCCTGGTCCCCTTGCCGCCGGCGAGTATGATTCCGAGCACGCTTAATTGCATGGTGAAGCCATTTTGTCAGCAAGCGCGCGGTTTGGCAAGTGGAAAAACCGGGAAACGTTTCAAAACCATTACCGATGAACAACCAGGATTCGGGAGGCCAGTTCCTGGCTGAGCCGGGCGGGCGGATTGCCGCTTATGCGGACGGCAAGCGAGGCGCTTCGCGTTCCGGGTTCGACGATCAAGGAAGCCCCAGGCAGCAGCCCGCGGCGTTTCATTTCCCGCAGCGCCGCCGGGTCCTTATCCGACACGCTGCTGATAACCGCGGGAACGCCGCATGGCCACTTCGCCAGGACGGTTTCTGCGCGGACGGCGGCAGCACCGTTCTTTTCCGGAATGATGTGGCCGTGCGGATCGACATCCGGGTCGCCCAGTTTGGCGGCGATTCGATCTTCCAGGTGTTCGGAAATGTAGTGCTCGAGGCGCTCGGCTTCATCGTGAACTTCGTCCCAGGAAAAATCCAGCACGTCGTGCAGGAAACGCTCCAGGAGACGGTGGTGCCGGATGACTTCCATTGCCCGGTGCTTGCCGGTATCCGTCAGGAACACCCCGTGGTGTTTTTTGTACCTGATGAACGACGGACGCTGTCCGGCCAGCTTTTGCAGCATACCGGTTACGGAGGCCGGGCGAATTCCGAGATGGCCAGCCAGGGCGTTGCTTGTCACGCGGTTTTCTTCCGGACCGCTCAATTCCAGAATCGCTTTGAGGTAATCGTCGACCGCCTCGGTCGTCGCCGGTTCCGATGGTTTGGCTGTCACTGAATCTAATCTTAGATGCAGGATGCGCGCGGCTCCAGCGGTTGGGCGGAAAGCGCCAGAATGACATTTATTAGCCGAGGCTAAGGCGTGGCGGGAAACGACGTATCCGGCCGGAGCGACCGAGAGCATTGCCATTTTTCAGGTGCAAAGCCAGCCTGAAAGCCGGTCGCGCAGGCGGCACCGCCTGTTCCACAATGTGTCTGTCATGTTGTAAATTTAGGTATGGCTAAATATTTATTTCTGGCGACGGTGGCAACTCTCTGGCTCCGCCCCGTGATGCTTCAGGCGCAGGGCGAGACAACCAGCGCCATCGCAGGGTCGGTACGAGACGCCACAGGCGCGGCGATGGCGGGGGCCAGAGTCACAATCACCAATGTGGAAACAGGCCTCACCCGTTCCATCGCGACCGATGACGCCGGTCGGTTCAGCTTCCCGCAACTCAGGCCCGGAGCGTACTCGGTGAAGGCGGCGGCCGATGGGTTCGACACCCGGCAAATCGGTTCCGTCGCAGCGGGACTTGGCCAGACCCAGTCGGTCGATCTCGCCCTTCGGGTCGCGGCGCGGGAGGATACGGTCAACGTGACCGANNGCGCTCGAAGATCTTCCGAATCCCGGCGGCGACATGACCTATCCGCTGCAGTTTGCCGCCGGCGCGCTGATCAATACGGCGGGGAGCGGGAACGATTTCGTGGGCGGCACGAACGGCTACGGCAACGTTCAGTTCAATGGTTTGCCTTCGTTGTCGAACGGCTACATCGTGGATGGCCTCGAAACCAACGATCCGCTGACGAATCTGAACAGCGGGCTTTCGACGAATCTGGTGCTTGGTCTGAATTCCATCTCCGAGGTGACGGTGAACACGCTTTCCTATGCGGTGGATCAGGGCCGTTATGGGGCATCCCAGGTCAATTACGTGACCAAGTCCGGCGCAAACAGCTTTCATGGGAACCTTTATGAGCTTTGGAATGGTTCGAAGTTCAACGCCGCCGACTTCTTCACGAACTCGACGCCGGGCAATCATAAACCACGTTCTACCGTGAACCACTTTGGCGGCAGCGTGGGCGGGCCGATCAAACGCAACAAGCTGTTTTTCTTCTTCGACAGCGAATGGGTGCGGATTGCATTGCCGATCGTGAACGCGACGACGGTTCCGACGCAGGCATTTCAGAACTACGTGCTGCAGCAGTTGCCGCTCGGCGGCGTGGACTCCATCACGGGATCGACTTATCGGGCGGCGCCACAGCTTGTGCCGTTCTACAAGAAGCTCTTTTCCTTATATGGAAACACTTCGGGCGCTCCCTTGCCGGTGCTGGGTTGCCCGTTCAACAGCGACGGAACCTCCGCGGCAGGTAATCCGCCGGATGGAAACGGTTGCGCGAACCGTCAAAGCGTCGCTCATTCGAGCGACGACCGTGAGCAGGTGCAGACCGGTCGCATCGACTACAACATAGATCCCGGTAACACGGTGTGGCTCCGCTTTCAATCCGATACCGGACTTCAGGCCGCCTGGACCGACCCGATCAATTCGCTGTTCGACGCGATCTCCCCGCAACCGCTCTACTCGTTCGCATCGGGCTACACGCACGTGTTTTCCGGACGGCTGGTGAACTATTTCAATCCCGCGTTTTCCTGGTATTCGAGCCTGTTCGGGCCTGCCGACTTTCAGAAAACGCTGGCGGCGTTTCCTATCGTCCTCGAGGGCAGTGGCGCCAATGCGCCGTTCACGACGCTCGGAGGGCTGGACAATACGTGGGTGCAGGGGCGGCGCGCAACTCGCGTTTTCGTCAATGACAATCTCGCCTGGACACTGGGCGCGCACGAATTGCGATTCGGAACCAACAGCCGGATCTTCCGCCTGAACGACTACGATTTTGGCGAAGGTACAGTCCCGCTGGTCACTTACACGGATTTGCCGCAGTTCATCCACGGTGTAGCGTCGACCGCATCTGAGACCTTCCCGCTGGCCAATTCACAGCCGTACAACTTCCTCAATCTGGATTTTTATGCGCAGGACACGTGGAAAGCGACCGGCGCGTTGACCTGGACCTTTGGCATCCGCGATACGTATAATTCCAATCCGCTGAATCCGCATGACGCCATCGCGCGGCTGCCAGGTTCGTTCGATTCCATCTCCCATGATGTGGACCAGCCTCTGGATGATCTGATCCGGACGCATCTGGGGAACGTGTTTGCCGCCACTCCCCTGGCTATCCTTCAGCCGCGGACCGCGCTTGCCTGGCAGGTCGCGCCGCATACGGTGATCCGCGGCGGTTTCGGTCTGTTCAGCGACACTCTGCCGGGAAGCGTGGCGGATCTGGTAGGTGTGAATCCGCCGTATTCGAAGACGTTTCTCGGTGGTTTACTCGGCACCGCCGGCGGGTCGGCTGTTGCGCCCGGCGTGCCGAACAGCGCCGTGGACGCGACCGCTGCGGCTAACCAACTGTTTAATTCGGGTTTCGCGCAGGGTGAACTTTCGTGCGCTTCGCCTTTGGCCAATCCGGGCGCGTGCCTTCCGCCGATCTCCATCACGGCTATGCCGGATGGTAGGCTTCATGCGCCCTACTTCATGCAGTGGAGCTTCGGGCTGGAGCACCAGATCGGTAATGCCATGAACGTCCGGGCGCAATATGTCGGTACGCGGGCCGTGAACCAGCCATACGAGACTCAGGTGAACGGCTACCAAACCGTGTGCCACGGATGTTTCGCGCCATTCCCGTACGGACAGCCGGCCGACCCCCGGTTCGGCGCGGTCACGCAGCTGAATACAGGGGCGAACAGCCACTACAACGGCCTGCAGTTGACGGCCGACAAGCGGCTCGGGCACGGGCTGCAGGTGCAGACAAACTACACGTGGAGCCGCTGCATGGATACGGTCTCAAATGGAGGATTTCTGCCATTCTCGGCGGGTGGGATCGTCTCGCCGCTTCCCGGGAATCTGGCCCGGCAGTACGGGCCTTGCGACTACGACGTTCGCCAGAATCTTACGGCTCAATATACGTATCAGCTTCCGGTTAGAGTGAGGAATCGGATGGCCGGGTACGCGGTGAACGGATGGCAGATTTCAGGGACTCTGTTTCGACACACGGGGCTGCCATTTTCGGTTCTCAGCGCGCCTTATACGGCCAGCGGAAATGGCATTTTGCAGGGCGGAGGGCCTCAATACGCCAGCGTGGTTCCGGGATTGCCGCTCTATGCGCATCAGGCGATTCCGGGCTTGACCCAGCCGGGAACGATTCAGTGGCTCAATCCGAATGCCTTTGTTTCGACGGTGGACCCGGCTACGGGCGCCTGCGCGGGCGGGGATACAGCGCAGGATTGTCAGTTCGGGAATCTTGGCCGCAATGCGTTGCGCGGTCCGGACTTCATCTGGAGCGACCTTTACCTCACCAAATGGTTCCGGCTGGCGGAACACGTGAAACTGCGGATCGACGGGCAGTTCTTTAACGTTTTCAATCATCCGAACTTTGCGCTGCCGGTCGCGGGATATGCGGGGATTCCCGGAAAGCCGTCGACGCAGACCGCATTCGGTGCGTTGACTTCCACGACGTCTCCGCCGACCGGGCTGCTCGGCGTCGGTTTGGGCGGCGATAGCTCGCCGAGAATGATTGCGTTTCAGGCGAGGCTGGAGTTCTAGCTAGCGGGGTGCAGCGCTTCGGGACTAAGTAAGATGGTATCGGCAGGAAACGGATGACGCGAGACGATACGGTCGTTGAGGTGGTTCGCCGGCTGGTTGAGCACTATCGGCCCGAGCGTATCTATCTGTTTGGTTCCTCTGCACGGGGAGACGCCCGTCCGGATAGCGATCTCGATTTTCTGGTTGTGCTTCCCGACGACACGACTCGCGAAAGACTTTTCGACGGGAGCGTTTATGAGCGCCTTTGGAACATCCCGCTGGCCGTTGATGTGGTGCCTCTCCGGCGCCGAACCTTTGAAGAGCGCTCCGGGTGGCTGATGTCGCTGCCGGCTATCGCCCTCCGGGAAGGAAGGCTCGAGTATGAAGCCGCCGCATCTGTTCCCATTACAGGAAGCGTTTGAGCGGCTTCGTCTGGCCTCGCGCGACATCCGTTTGGCCGAACTAGCGCTGGGCGATGATCCACCACTTGCGGGTGAAGCACTTTACCACGCTCAACACGACGAGCCCAGGCAGCTGTTATTTGGCACCAGGGTGAAGTGCGGAGCGGTTGATTTCGCAACCGCTCCTGACGCTTTCACGCGCCTGGCGAGGATCGGCGAGGTCGAACGCCGTTTGGCGGATGCCCATTTTGCGGACGATTCCCGGAGCGACTGGCCGCGTTCGCGGGCCGCTCTTACTTCCACTCCTGCGCCAGCTTCACAAACGATCCCAGCGGTATCGCCGAGGGACCTTTCGGCATCCAGGGTTTCGCGTCGTCCAGCCAGGCGGTGCCCGCGATATCCACGTGAACCCACGGTGTATCGCCCACAAACTCTCTGATAAACGCCGCAGCCGAACTTGCGCCGCCCGCGCGTCCGCCGACGTTGCCGATATCCGCGTAGACCGTCTTCAGCATTTCGCGATACTCGTCGTCGACCGGCATGTGCCACATCTTTTCGCCCGCGCTCTTCGCCGCCGCCATCCAGCGGCCCAGCAGTGCGTCGTCGTTCGAGAAAACGCCCGATTGATGATTTCCCAGCGCGACCACAATTGCGCCGGTCAGTGTAGCCGCGTTCACAAGATGGGTACACCCTAGTTGTTTCGCGTAGGTGATCGCATCAGCAAGGATAAGCCGGCCTTCCGCGTCCGTGTTGAGGATCTCGATGGTTTTACCGGAAAGCGACGTGACGATATCGCCGGGCCTTTGCGCTTTGCTGCCGGGCATGTTCTCCACCGTCGGAATCACGCCGGTAACCGATACCGAAGGCCTCAACTGCGCGATCGCCTGCATCGCGCCGATGACCGCGGCCGCGCCGCACATATCGTACTTCATCTTCTCCATGCCTTCCGAGGGCTTGATCGAAATACCGCCGGTATCGAAAGTTACGCCTTTGCCGATGATCGCGAGACGGGCGTCGCTGGCCGCTTTCTCCGGCTTGTATTCGATAATGACCATCGCGCCGGGTTCCGCGCTTCCCTGCGCCACGCCCAGCAGCGCGCCCATGCCGAGTTGGCGCATGCGGTCCTGATCCAGAACTTCGCACGAGAGGCCATTGGCCTTCGCCATTGCCTGCGCGCGCGCAGCCAATGCCATAGGCGTCAGCTTGTTCGGAGGTTCAACGGCGATATCGCGTGTCAGATTGGCTGCTTCTCCGATAATGCCGCCGGCGGCAACCGCCGATTCGAGGCCGGAACCGGCCGCGCAAATGGTCAGCGATTCAATCTCACGGGAACCGTCCTTATCGGCGTTGGTCTTGAGGCGATCCGGCTCCCATGACGCTTCGATTACGGCCTGCACCGTTGCCGATACGTGTTCGGGCGAATCGAAACCATCTTCGAGTACGACCGCGATCTTTTTTGCGCCCTTGCCCTTGAGCAGGCGCGCGGAGGCCGCCGCAAGCTTCCAAAGCGAAGCGATTTCGAATTTCCCGCGTTTACCCGCGCCGGCAAGCAACACGCGCCGCGCTTTGAAGCCGGCAGGCGAATGCAGCAGAGTAAGTTCGAGAAACTTTCCCGTGACTTCGCCCGATTCGCGGAGAGTCGACAATGCCTCGGCTAACTCCCCGCGGGGCGACGCTTCAAACTCCACGAGCAACAGCGCATCGCAATCCACACCGGTAAGATCCGGAGCAATAAGTTCCAGCTTCATGGCTTGATACCTTTCTTTTTGACAAACACGCGCACGACCTGGCTGCGCCGCGCGACTGGGCAGACGTTCGTGAATTATTGTCCCGCCGCGCGCTCGCCGCCAGCGCGCTAAGTCGGATGGTCCAAATCGGAACATCGCCGAAACGTACTATTCGTACTATACGCGATGCTTACTGTTCCTGATTGCGGCGCGCGCTTCCTCTTCGTCGCTCCGGGCGCGCTCGGCTTCGCGCTTGTCGTGAAATTTCTTACCTTTCGCAACGGCGATCTCGCACTTTATTCTGCCGTTCTTCAGGTATAGCCGGGTGGGGACAAGGGCGAGACCCTTTTCGCGTGTCTCGGCCTGGAGTTTCTCGATCTCGCGGCGGTGCAGCAGGAGTTTTCGGGGACGCGTGGGGGCATGGTTGAACATGTTCCCGTGGCTGTATTCGCTGATATGGGCATTCAGAAGCCACGCCTCGCCCTTTTCAACCGAGGCATAGGCGTCGCGCAACTGGACCTTGCCGCCTTTCGCGGCCTTTACTTCGGTCCCGGTTAGGGCGATGCCGGCTTCGTAGCGGTCGAACAGGAAAAAGTTGTGCCCGGCCGGCCTGTTGTCGCTCAGAACCTTCGATGGGTCGTATTTTGTCGCCACGTCTGTTTCTCCGCGCGGTCTTGCCGCCCTGCCGGACTCTGCCTTGCGGTGAGAACGCCGTCTCGCGCCACCAGCCGGCAGTTTCATATCAACGCCGGTAAGAGGTTGAGCGTCAAACCTTGCGTATGACCGCGAACCAGGACCATTCCGCCAGGAATTCGAACCCGCCACGACGGCGGCAGCATTCGATTACAATGATAGCCCCTGGTGAGCAAACAAGCCCCGCGCTCGCGGGCAACTCCCCGAATAAAATTATATATTTCAGGCAGATAGCGGCGGTGGCGCTGGTTTGGCTGATGGTTTTGCCGCCCGCTCCGCTTTTCGCCGGAACAAAAAAGGGCGACAAGCTGCGTAATCAGGCGCGGATCGAAGAAGTGAAGGGCAACCTGCAGAAGGCGTTCGATTTGACGTCGCAGGCGGTCGCGGAAGACCCAGGCGACCCCTCCTATAACCTCCAGTTGCATCGAATTCGGTTCGAATTGGGCGTCCAGCATGTTAAGAACGGCCAAAACCTTCGCAATGCGGGCAAGATCACCGAGGCCTTGGCGGAATTCGAAAAGGGATACGCCATCGACCCTTCCTCCGATGTCGCCGCTCAGGAAATCAAGCGGACGCACGAGATCATGGACCGCGAGAAGAATAAGGACGACAAACCGGCGGACAAGACGAGCGACAAGCCCGGAGGCCAGGCGGAGAAGAAAGAAGACACGTCTGGCATGACGCCGGCGGCAGTCGCGCGCAAGGAGCAGGAGGCGCGCACCGACGCTCTGAACCCGATCCCGATACTGCGGCCGCTGAATTCCGACCTGATCGACCTGAAAATGACTACCCGGGCGCGTACGCTTTGGGAAACCGCGGCGAAGGTGGCCGGGATCAACGTCGTATTCGATCCCGATTACAACTCGCAGCAGACGATGACGCAGCCCATCATGGTCGATCTTTCGCATACGACGATCGAAGCGGCGCTCGATCAGCTCTCGCTGATCACCAAATCGTTCTGGAAGCCGATCAACGCCAATACCATTTTCGTCAGCATCGACAGCAGAAATAACCGGACGGCCTTCACCGAGCAGGTGGTGAAGGTTTTTTACCTGAGCAACCCCACCACGCCCCAGGAAATTCAGGAAATCCTGACGGTGCTGCGCACGGTGGTCGACGTGCAGAAGGTCTTCAACTACACCGCCCAGAACGCGCTGGTGGTTCGATGCGACGCCGATGTAATGGCGCTGGTCGAAAAGCTGATTGCCGATCTGGATAAACCGCATGCCGAAGTGATCGTCGACGTGATGGTCATGCAGGTCAGCAGCACGTATATCAGGAACCTGGGGGCGGGACTGGCAAACGGCATTAACGCCAGCGGGACGTTCACGCCGCGGGCGAGCATTACGACCCCGACATCGACTTCCGCCACCTCCACTTCCACCACATCCACAACCACGACAGCCACGACTACCACGCCGACCACGGGCACTACGGGTACGTCGACGGGCAGTTCTATTCCGTTTTCGCAAGTCGGTCACATATCGTCCGCCGATTTCTCCCTGTCGGGCCTGCCCGGAGCTCAGTTTGAGGCTATGCTGACCGATTCCAGCACGCGCGTGCTGCAGGCGCCGCAGATTCGAATTGCCAACAATATGAAGGGCACGATCAACATCGGCGACAAGATTCCGATCGCGACCGGATCGTTCCAGTCCGCCGTTGGCGCGGTTGGCGCGTTGCCCGCGGCGAATACGCAGTTCTCGTTTCAGGACGTGGGCGTGAACGTGGAAATCACGCCGATCATTCACGACAACGATGAGATCACTATGAATGTGACGCTCGACGTCTCGGCCGTGAAGGACCGGATCGACGTTGGAGGAGTATCGCAGCCCGAAATCACGCAGAATAAGCTGACGTCGCAGGTTCGTCTGCGCGACGGGGAAGTGAATCTGATCGGCGGGCTGATTACGGATTCCGACAGCAAGGCGCTGACCGGTTTGCCGGGGCTGGCGCATATTCCGCTGATTGGGCGGCTGTTCTCAAACGAGGATTACGAGAAGGATAAAGAAGAACTGGTGATTGCGCTCGTTCCCCACATCGTTCGCGGCGTGGACATTTCGGCGTCGAATCTGAAGGGCGTTGCGATGGGAAGTTCGCAGCAGATCAAGGTGACTTACGATACGTCGAAGCTGCCTTCAGGCGCAGCACCCGGAAACGCCGCGCAGCCGCCGCAGGCCGTAAATCAGGCTCCGGTAACAACCGTGCCTGTGTCACTTGCTCCCGGAGCCCCGGCTGCGCAACCGGCACCGCCGCAGCCCGGTCCGCCGGCTACGGCACCGCCGCTGGGTTCGGTGCCGCTGGGCGTTCCGGGAGTCGGCGCGCCGCTCATGGGAGCGCCAGGAGGGCGCGGAAGTACTCCGCGTCCCGGAGCCAACGCGACTCCGCCGCCTGGCGGCGCGGAGTCTGGCGCAATCGCCCGGGTATCCATCCAACCGTCGTCCACAACCGTGAAGGTCAAGGATTCCGTCACCATGACCATCTACGCGGAAAACGTGGTGAATCTGGCGGACGTCTCGGCGCAGTTGCAGTACGACCCGAAGATACTGCGGCTGACGAATATCGTTGGCGGCGATCTGCCGGGGCGCAATCTGGCGCCGCTGGAATTGTCGAAGACCGTGCTTGACGACGTTGGGCGCGCCGACATGCGGACGACACGCGGGTCGAACGGCGGCACGATTTCGGGATCGGGAGCGTTGTTTATCGTGACGTTCCAGGCAATGGTTGCGGGCAACGCGTCGGTGGCGCTGAGCTCGCTGACGATCGGGAGTCCCGCGGGTCCGGTACCGGCGGGTACATCCGCGCCGGCGTCTGTTACGGTGCAGTAGGGATCGGCAATGAAGCGCAGGGCTGCAAGGTCGAGTTCGCGAAGCGGGATGACGCTGGTGGAACTGATCGTGGCGTTTACGATTCTGCTGGCGCTGACGTCGATGGCCGTGCCGATGGCGCGGTCGCGCGTGCGGCGGATCAAGGAACGCCAACTGAGCGAGGCGCTGAAGGAAATGCGGACCGCGATCGACAAATATAAGGATGCCGCCGACAACCTGAAGCTGGGGCCGCAGGAAGGCGTGGATACGTTCAATTATCCAAAGACGCTGCAATCGATGGTGGATGGCGTGAAAGGCGCAGGCGCGACGGCCGACGTGAAAGTGAAGTTCCTGCGGCGTATTCCGCTGGATCCGATGACGAACTCGCGCGACTGGGGAATGCACAGCATGCAGGACGATCCGAAGAGCACCGGGTGGGGCGGCCAGAACGTTTTCGACGTGTATACGAAGAGCGACGACAAGGCCGCGGATGGGACGCCTTATGCGGAGTGGTAGGCACGCTCTCTCACCCAGGCCGCAACCAGGCCGTCACTGCCTGTGCCGCGCCGGTTTCACGCTGATCGAGCTGATGATTGTGATGGCGATCATCGTAATTCTGGTTGCGGTGGCGATCCCGCATTACCAGAAGTCGATAGTCGCGGCGAAGGAATCGGTGCTGCACAGCAATCTGTTCGCGCTGCGCAGCGCGATCGACGAGTACTCTTACGACAAGCAGCAGGCGCCGAAAGCACTGGAGGATCTGGTTTCGGGCGGCTACCTGCGCGACGTTCCGAAGGACCCGATTACCGGCAGCAAAGATACCTGGAAAGTGATTATGGAGGATGCTAGCCAGTCGGTGAGCTCGTCCGAGCCGGGCATTTTCGACGTGCGGAGCGGGTCGCCGAAGACCAGCAACGAAGGCACGCCGTATTCGGAATGGTGATGTTTCGCGCTAATTCGGGTGACGGAACGAAAAACATTTTTACCCGGTAACGTGGCGGTTCGGGTAGAATGAAGCAACGTATGGATCTTGCGCGACGTATGTATATTGGTATGCGCTTTCTCGCAGTTGGCCGTGCCCGCAGTTTTTTCAGGTTTCTCTTGCCTGTGGCCGTGCTCGGGCTGTTTTCGCTGAGCGCTACGGCCCAGACCAGTTCCAATTGCAATGTTACCGACGCGCCCACGGCCGTTGCGTCCGCCGGCCTGGCCGAGCAGATCGGAGATATCGTCATCACGTGCACGGGCGGGACTTCGGGCTTCACTGCGATCGCCGGCATTTATATCACGTTGAACACGAATATCACGAATAGCCTGGATATGAACGGCAACGTGCAGTTCATTACCGTAAACGCCACGGGTGCGACTGTGACGGAAAGTACCCCGATTCTGACTTCGGCTACCACGCTCGAGATCCCTAATCTCACGTACACGGTTCCCACGCCGAATTCCATACCGGTCACAATCACGATCAGCGGTATCCGTGCAGCGGTGGCGCTCGTTCAGAACGCTCAGTCGGGAACGGTGGTAGAAGCGACGCTCGTGGCGGTGGGCATAACCCTTCCGAACTACACGTTTCCCGTGGCCATCGGCGGTGCCCAACTGTTAGCTTCCGTGCAGAACAATGGCGTCTCGTGCGGGGGATCTCCGCTTCCGGCCACGACCGATTTTCCGACCTTTATCAGCACAGGTACGGCATCTTCGGCGGTTCGGGTCACGGAGAATAGCCCGATGGCATTCGCTCCGGTGAGCGGGAATGCGACGAACGGAACCCGCATTCTCGTGCAGCTATCGGGCTACCCGGCCGGCACGCAGTTGTGGGTTCCCAACGCCCTCGTCGGAAACAGTGGTTCCGTTCCGACCTCGGCTGGAGAGTTTGCGTCGTCTATCGCGGGCGGCACATACACACCCATGGCAAATCAACTACTGCTCTCGCTCGTCTCCGGAGCGGATCAGAACGGAGTTGGCGGCACGTTGCTGACGGCGCTGCCGAACGGCGGGACGTCGTTTACCGCCATGACCCAGCTCACCGTCACAAACGGTTCGGCGTATGCGGTTTATGAAGTCCTGGACGACAGCCGTTACGTCGAAGAATCCGTACAGGTGCCCGTGTTTATAGTGAATCCTGCGACAAGCTGCCCCGGTTCCGCGCAGCCGACGATCAGCGTCATGGAGGCTCCGGTTTCCACTGTCTCGATCCCGACCATGACCGACCCAATACCGCGGTACGTTTCCGCAGCCCTTGCACCCGACTGCCAGCAGACCGGCGACTGTAATCAAACCTACTTTCCGGTTCTTTCGGTGAGCACGACGCCGATCAGTCTGACCGGCGCATCGTTGGGCCTCACGCAGAGCGCTCCGCTGGTCGTACTTAATAATGGCGGCTCGTTGTTGACATACACAACTTCGGTATCGTACCAGTCGGGCTCCGGCTGGCTGTCAGTGACACCGTCTACCGCGGATGTGGCCGCAGGGCTAACGGTTTCCGTCGTGGCTGATCCGTCCTTGCTCCAGGCGGGCACCTACACCGCGACACTCACTATAAACGGAGGGGAGGCGGGATCGGCTTCAGTGCCAGTCACTTTCACGGTTGGGCCATCCGGCGCTGCGATTTCCGGCATTGTCAATGCGGCGTCGTTCCAGGTCGGGGCAATTTCGCCAGGTTCGTACGTGGCCTTGTTCGGGAACGATCTGGCGGGGCCGAACCCGACGGTCACGTTCAACGGGGTGGCGGCGAACGTAATCTTCGACTCGGCAGGCCAAATCAACCTGATCGTTCCAGCTTCACTGAGCCCGCAAAGCGGAGTCGGGGTAGTCGTTATGGTAAACGGACAAACCAGCAACACCTATACCGCCACATTGCAGGCGAACGTGCTCGGGATCTTCACCCCCGGCATCCTGAATTCAGACAATTCAGTCAACGCGGCATCCAATCCGGCGAAACTCGGCTCGAACGTTCAGGTTTATCTGACGGGGCTTGCCGTTCCGGTCACTCAGATGGTGTCGGTGACTCTCGGCAGCCAGACCGGGATCGTCCCACTGTACGCCGGACCCCAGGGAACGCTGTCGGCTCTCGATCAGGTCAATGTGACGATCCCGGTTTCCCTGGCGTTCACGGGCAATTCGGCGGCGCTGTCGGTCTGCATCTCTTCCTTGCCGGGAGTTCCGCCCATTTGCTCCAACTCCGTGAGCCTGTTCGTTCACTGAGAGCCGTACGGAGCCGGGACGGCGAATTGCAGGCTAACGAAATCTGATGAAAATTTGCTCATGTGGAATAAAGTTCCTTGCAATCGAGGCCCGGAGCGGATATATTCAATAGTTGAAAGGTCTGGATCAATATTGAGGCGCGCTTGACAGAGTCCTCTTGGTTGCGGTATAAAGCGATTTGATCGGATCTGCAAGTTTACGTTTCGGGCAGCGGCAAAGCAGTTAAGACAGATAATGTCCGCGCCCTTCGAGTTGTATACGCTCNNCGGGGCTTCGGCCCCGCCGCCGAGCTTCCGCTCGGCGCGCCCTTCGTGCCGCATCTGATTCAGGCGCACCTACTATGGTGTGTGGACTCTAACCGAAACGCCGGCACCCGCAGACAATCGGGCTTGCGCGGGACCCGGGCCATGGCCCGTTTTCAAGCCCGCCGAGCCTTTTCCACATGAAATTTCCCTCATCTTTCCAAAACCACTTGCGAATCCCACGAGGACCCACTATATTCAATTACTTGCAGGTTCAGTCTGGGCGATTTTTATCCGCCAGGCGACTTGACAGTGTGGTCCGATATGCGGTATCAAAGGACTTGCTGTATTAGACTTTTTGCAATTTTGCTTTCGGGTAGTGGGCAGACCGTTAAAAAATCAAAAACGCCCGCACCCTTCGAGATGTACCGCCTTCGCCGACCGCTCCAGGAAAGCAGGCATGTCACACTCCGCCCGACACGGAGAAGTTCCCAAGAGTTTTGTGAGAAGGATTTGTTGCAGTTGAGGCTCAGGTGGACGGAACTTCGACCGATTCAATTTTGACGATTTAGATTCCCTAAGGAGAAAGAAATGGCAGATTTCAGAATGAAACTCATCGGCCTCGCCGGCATCGCGACGTTGTTTTCCGGCATGGCATACGGTCAGGTATTAGCAGGTTGCACAGCGGCTTCGGCGGCAGTGTTTGTGGCTGCGGAAGGCACGACTGAGCAGGTTGCGGACATCGTCGTGTCGTGTCCAGCGGCTGCGGCTTCCACAGTGAATTTGAGCGTGTACCTCTCGCCCGCCGTCAGCGTCACAAGCGCCACACTGGGCAGCGGTAACGGGGCCAAGAGCGAAACCGAGGGCGGCGTCACGGCCGATTTTAGCGCGGGACTGGCAAACGGATCCGCAGTTCCGGCAAACTCGGTTGTCAGTGGCGTAGTTTCCGGCAGTTCCGTGACCTTCAACAACATTGCTGTCGCGGCTGAAGCCGGGGCGTTCACCTTCACGATAACCAATATCAAGATTAACGCCTCTCAGATTACAAACACCTCAGGCGGCGCGCCAACGCCGGTGACTGCAACGGTCTTCATCGGAGGAACGAACGTCACTCCGTCCGTGTTGACTCCTGTGAATGTGGCTTTTGCCACCAATGGCCTTGCCAATGTCAGCACCTCTCCGTTGTCGGGCAACTCTATCCCGTCGGTCGCGATCTGCACGGGTGTAGCGGCTTTTGCTACCGCCTCAAACTTTGNNGCATTCAAGACGGCGGGTTCGGCGGCAGGCAACGCGGCACTGGGCAACGAATTCACGAACAACACCTACACCGGATATGGCGTGAGCGCACCGGCAGTCAATACCGCGACTTCCGGAACTCGCATCATGGTCGTATTCAACAATATTCCGGCGAACGTGACGGTTTACGCTCCGCTGACTGTGTCGAACAGTGGTGGCACCATTACCATGACAACTTCCCCAACGGCTGCGTTCAGCGCAGTGACGGGATCGACCGCCAACGGCGCTCCCGGCGCGACTGCAGGCAACAATGCAGGCAACGGTACCTACGCGGCCCTAACTGCGGCAAACGGCTCGGCCACCGCGATCTACGAAGAGACTACGAATGCACCTGGCGCTGTTGAGAACTACACGGTGCCGATCCTTCTGTCGGCAGGCGCTGCGGCAGTCACAGCTCCGTCAAGTGCAATCACTGCGACTGTGAGCTTTGCTCCGATCGGCTCTGCCTCTAATGTGCCGAACTTCGTCAGTGGTTCCAGCACGACGACTAAGAATGGCAATGCATTCTCGGCCTGCACCACGACGCTGATGTTCCCGTTCGTGACGAACCAGCTTGGCTTCGATACGGGACTTGCGATTTCGAATACGTCGAACGACCTTCTGGCCAAGGGCGGTACGGCCAGCCAGGCGGCCAATCAGTCTGGCACCTGCGCGCTGACTTTCTTCGGTGCTTCCGCACCGTCAGCTGCGG
This sequence comes from Bryobacterales bacterium, assembly GCA_003136575.1. Taxonomy (GTDB): domain Bacteria; phylum Acidobacteriota; class Terriglobia; order Bryobacterales; family Bryobacteraceae; genus BOG-234. The sequence goes on from PLEX01000242.1 coordinate 25,781, forward strand.
TGACGACGCCATCGGTTGCTACCGGCACGACCTACGCAGCTGCGGCTTCCACTGTGTCGCCCGGTTTCCAGGGTTACATGATTGCGAATTGCAACTTCCTTTATGCCCACGGATTTGCATACGTGGTTTACAATCTCACTCAAAACAACGGCGCGGCGATGGGCTATCTGGCCGACGTGCTGCCTTCGGGCCGCACCTCGCCGATCGTATCGGTGACCAGCACCAGTAACCTTACGGCTGGCGTCCTGACGTCTGTCGTCGTGAGCAGTTCGCTTCAAGGTGTTTCCAGTTCCACGCCGGAATCCTGGGGCCACTAGTTCTGTACGTAGTATTTCGCGCAAGAATGAAGGGGGGAGCTTTGGCTCCCCCCTTTTTTCATTCCTGTGCCGGATTCGGACCGCAGTTCAGCCGAGCCAAGCGGGGAGCGGTGGACGCGGTCAAACTGCTTTGTGTTTCCGGTGGCCGGGGTCAGTTAGCCGTGACCTGAACGTCAAACTGCTGACCAAGTGGCGAACATGTGATACTGACGATACCCGAACCTTTTGAGCTCCCCGTCAGCCGAAAACGGATTCCGGCGACATCCCCCGCCTGAAGCTGGTTCTTCTCCAACTCAATCGACACGCCATCGATCCTGGTGGCGACAGCTTCGATACNNATTTGAAATGGTCACGGTCTGCACCGGTTCCTTTGCCGTCAATGCGACTGTCGAGCGGCTGATGGAAACGGCTGTCGCGAGCGTGGCCAGATCCGGAGCCCGGCCGGCAGAATTAATCGCCGTAGGTCCGCCAGTAGATCCGCTCGCTCCGGCAGGGCCGAAATTCATTCTGCCGAACGGCGTGTTAAGCGCGGCCTCCTTGTCGAAATACCAGCACCATTCTCCATTCTCCAGTTCCCAGTTTGACGTTGAAGGAAGCTCGAAAATCTGAGCCGCCGCGCCGGGGAAGAAAACCTCAGCCCTGACCGTCACGGTCACTTTGGCCCGGGTGCCGTTGTCCATGAACTCGATCTTGGTTCCGTTAAACGACTGGAAATTGGGCTTGTTGGCGTTGTAGAAATAATCCTTCGATTCTTCCGCAACCAGCGCCTCCGCGTGGCGAAAGTCCTTATTAACCTCAAGCTGATAAAACTTCTCGACGCGCGCGCGAAGCGCCTGTTCCGCCTCCGCAGTGGCTGGCGAGTTCTGCTGAGCCAACGCGGTCACGGCGATTGCCGGAAACAATAGTCTTCTGTCCATACGTTTATTTTAGACGGATATCGCGGCTACAGGTCACGTCGAGGCCGCGTGGTATCTTAATGAAAGTAAGCCCTCTGGCGGCAAGACCGACGGTCGGCACCAAGCGATATGACGATTGAAGAACGGTTGAACCAGCTGGAAGCCCGTGCCGGAAAGAACGACGAACTCGTCCGTACGCTTCGAGATAATTTTGAAGTGATCGCCAGTCTGGAAGGGCGGCAGAGCACGCTGCTCAAGGACCATTCGGAGTGGCTGGTTGCGCATGACAAGGCGATGGCGGAACTGGACAAGAGAATCGCGAACCTTGCAATTGAGGCACGGGAAGCCGACAAGCATCTGGAGAAGCGGATCTCCGACCTCGTTGTCGCGATCGGTGAATTCGTCCGCAGGGAGATAGCCTAGCTCGCCCTGCGAGGCACGTCTTTTGGCCGACCCGAGGCACGCGGCGCCGCCGGGGTCACGTCCGCCTCCACGGGTTTCGATTTTCAGGAGGCTGCTAAACCCACAAAATTCGGGATTGCCTCTTTGACGCGTTCCCGATACCGCGCAGCCTCCGCTGCCTGCCCCGCACGCTCAAAATATAGCGCGAGCGCCCAGGCGCACAGTCCCGGAATTGCGCCCGTTCCGCGCCCGGCCGCGCGTTGCAGGCGCTTCACGGTATCGGGGTCGCCTCCGCCGGCAGCCACAAGAACGGCGCTGTGCAGTATCGGCAGGCCTCCGGCCCGGTCAGTAGCCTCCAGCGCCTCAGCCTCGGAGGCCAGCCGTATCGCGGCCACGGTATCCCGTTTCTCCAGCAACGCGATCAACGCCAGAATGTGGAGCCGATGCCCTTGGTACATCGCGGGCGCTTTGTCCCAATCGACCGCTGCCAGTTCCTCCCGGGCGCGGTCGTACTGACCGTAAATGACCGCCGCGAGGGCGGAGAGATGCGCCGCTACGGCATCGGCATTCGGTATTTTGCGCGCTCGCGCCTGCAAAAGCGTCGCGTGATAGTGCTCGATCAGGCGATCCGGGGTTGGCCTGCGGAACATGATCTGGATGCGTCGCTGATTCAGCCACACACCCAGCCATATGAACAGGAAAGCCAGTATCAGCGCGGAAAAGATGACAGGCACCGCCATGTAGTTTCCGCGTGCCACGTTGCCCGCAACGCCGGCCACCATCACCGCGGCGAAAAGGCCGGCAGCGAGGCCGATCAGAGCGAATTGTTTCCGGTTGGATGACACTCGATTGGAGGCCGACGCTGTTCCGCGCCGAATAACAAATATAGCGGATGGAACTCAGTCCAACCAGCCTGGCAGACGCGCGGGGTCCCTACTCAGGTTCTACGCAGCGCCGTGCAGGCCTAGCCTTGCCAGCACCCGACGAACCTTCTTCGGCGAAATGGCGAGCTTTCGCGCCACTCGCGCCACCTTACGGCCCTCGTGCTCCCACACCTTGGGAATCACGAGGTCGGCAAAGTCCTCGGTCAACTGCTGGAAACTGCGGTCGCCCACAACACCCTGCGACCACGCCTGTAGCCGCGCATCGGGATTGCCGCCGCCAACGACGCGATTCTTCAGCACCTGGAGATCTTCCCAGATGTGATCTTGCACCTCGTTCTTCAGCAGCGCCGCCGCGCGTTCGCATAGCTCGCGAGCCGAATCGAGATTTCCCGGCGACGCCGCGGAATCGCTTCCACCCGACGTATTGCAGATCGTCAGGCCGTGCCATATCAGCGCGCGGGCCTGAAGACGGCGGTTTTCCGTGTGCATGGAAAGGTCCACCGCTTCGGTCGCCGCATTCAGGGCAAGATGCGCGATCCAAGCCGGATCCTCAATCTCTTCCTCAAGCTTCGTGTTTTCCACCATGCATTCAAGCAGGCGGGCGCGGGCCATCAGAATGTAGTCCTTCTTTTCTTCTCCGAGCGTGTAAGCGGCGCGGGCTTCGTCGTCGGCGCGCAGCAGGTCGCCGTTGTCGAGATGGAGATGGCCGCGGTTGACGCATACCGTCCCGGCCCCGCGATGGTTGGAGTGGATGCGGTAAATTTCGGCCGCGCGGTCGAGATGGGCGAGCGCGCGGCCGCGCAGGAGTTCATAATCGCGGCGCAGATCGGGTTCGCTGCGGCGGCGCTGGGCCGCGTCGGCATCGATACGCTTGCGATGCTGCAGGGCCATCAGCCGTTCCACGTAGCCCATATTGGCCAATGTACGGGCCAGATTACGGTGTTCGGGGTCGCGCTTCGTATACTCTTCAATGGCGACGGCGAAATGGCGGATGCCGAGATCGTAACGGCCCTCACGGCGGTACATGCGGCCGTAGCTGGATTGAATGTTGCCTCGGGTGATGTAGTCGTCGGTCTGCGAGAGAACGGCGTCCGCCTCCGAAAGCAGTTTCAGCGCATCGCGCGTGCGGCCCTTCTGGAACAGGAGCCAGCTTTCGGCCACCTGCATGGCCGCGGCCATGGGTTTCATTTCGGCTTCCATGGCGAACTTGTAGCCTTCGGAGGTATGGGTAAGTGCGGCGTCGTATTCACCGTTCTTGCGGTGACAGCGCGCCGACCAGAAATGGGCCAGGGACACGAGCTGAGGATCGGTGATCTCCTGCCGGATGGACAGGACGCGACTGAAGTTCTCGAGCGCGCGGTCGACCCGCTCCTCGTTGACCCAGACCATGCCTTCCGCCATCAGGATGTGGACATAATCGGTCAGTCTGACGCCGGATCGGCGGCCTTTTGGAAACGCCCCAAGTCCGTTTTGCACGATGTCGACATCGCGCCAGCCTGCGTCGACCCACTGAGCCACGTAGCACAGGAGCGCGGCGGAGTCCGGATTGTGAGGGTCGAGGTGGCCCGGCATGGACGATAATCCGGACCACAATTCGTCCAAACGAGCCATGCCATCGCCGATCTGGCGCTGTCCCAGATCGGTGCGCAGGCCAGCCAACAGCTCACTTGTTCTTTCGTTTAACATATAGGCTCCATGGTACCAAACAATAGTCCGAAGCGGACGACTAGCCCTGTGGTACCTGAGGAGACTGGGGAGTATTGAAGTATTCTCGCTTTTCCGGTGTACTGGAATAGTGAAAGTGACCAGACAGGAACGGAACTACGGAGAACGGGGGCTATCCCGAGTCATTCTGCTCCTGGGTGCTCCGGGCAGCGGGAAGGGAACGCAATCCGCACTGCTGGCACGGCATCCGGGAATTGTGAGTGTTTCGACCGGCGCGATGTTGCGGGAAGAGGCCAGACGGGACACGCCAGCCGGGTATAAGCTTCGCCAGAAGCTCTCGACGGGCGAGTTGGTGGATGACGGTACGGTTTGCGACGTGGTCGCGTCCCAGCTAAGGTCGTTCCAGGGAAAGGCGGCGTCCGGCGTGAGTTTGATTCTGGATGGGTTCCCGCGAACTGTCGGCCAGGCGCGCGTACTGGACATGTTGCTGGAGGGTTTGGGAATGCCGGCTCCCCTTGTCCTGCATCTGGACGTGCCAAACGAGGTTCTCCGGCGGCGTTTATCGGGACGAAGGCAGTGCGCCCGCTGCGGGGCGATCTATAATCTGACCTCCGGCCGCTCGGCCAGAGGCTCACGCTGCCAGATAGACGGCGGAGCCTTAGTGGAACGCGACGACGACAGCGAAGGCATTGTCGTCCGGCGCCTCGCGGCCTACGAGGCGGAAACCAAGCCGGTCCTCGAGTACTACCGCAATCGCGGCTATCGAGACGGCACTTACCGCAAGATTGACGGTAATCGTCCTCCCGGTGAAATCGCAGCGGAAGTGCGCGAGATTGTCGGGTTCTCCGCAACTGCCGTGGCAGCCTGAGCAGTTGCCCCCGGGGCAGTGGCCTCAACAGAGGCCGATGGCGCGACCCGCTTGGCGGGCACCACCGACCCGGTTGATGTCGACCTAAACGACGCGGTGGCACTCCTGCCGGCGAAAATATCGGCGCCCGCCCTGTGCGGCGCGACCGGTGCCGCTGCGTAATACTCCGCAAGCCGACCAAGGTCCGTGCCCTCCGGTGTGACGTCCTGTATATAGCCCAGAGTGACGGCGCGTATTCTCCAGTCGGATATAATCTGCCCGCATCTTTCGCGCGTGAGGCCGTAACGGTCGGCAATGGACTTCGTCGACCAGCCCCGGACGAAATACAGCACGGCGAGGCGCCATTGCACGTCCCTGCGGGAGCGCTGCCCAAAGACGGGTGCCTGCGCAGGGAAACAAACGAAATTACGCCGCACCAGCCCTTGCAAGGCGCGGTTGCCGAGCAGCGCCAGTTCGAGTTTCCGCGGCACAGCGGAGTCTGGACGGATTGGACTCACCTCTAGCTTTCAATGAATAGAATCAAAAAGGATCTGCCAGACGAGGGAACTTTCCGCCGGACGGGGAGGAGAAACAGGCTGACGGCATCGAGGCCGCCCGTCTTGTATTGTAACGCGGGTGGCCAGTATTAGCGCAAGTAATAATGTGACTTGGCGCAAAAAAAGGCCTCGGGTGAAACCCGAGGCCCCGAAAAACGATATATGCCAACTGGAACGATCTACGGACTGGTAGAAGAGAACTGCCCCGCCGCAGCCAGACTGCCGACGACAACACCCGTAGTGCCGACAATGACGATTCCGGCAATAAGTCCACCACTCATTCCCGCCTTTGGCGCACCGGCAGTTGCCCCGGTTGGCGCGTCACTGGACGCCGACGCGAACCCTGCAGCGCCCGCCGCAGCTCCCATCCTGGCGGCCACATCCGAACAACTGGCACCCGCCGCAATTTCCACGGCACTGACATTGACGACTTGGGCGACTCCCGCTTCGGACTTGCGGGGAGACTCGATTGTGCCGCTGACCTTGGCGCGCGTCCCAATAAACTTGTTCAAATCAACGTTCTTTCCGGCGCGCAACTCAAACAGTTGATTGCCCGCGGCGTCCGCGAGAAACGCCGTGTCCGACTTTTTCACTACGCAACCCGCGCTGCTGAAAGAATTGGACGCCACCGCCTGAGGCACGAACGACATTGACGCTTCAGGCAGCACGCGCGCAACGAGAACGCCGTCTTTGCTCCAAACATTCACGGGCGAACCCACAGCTGTCACCTGAACTCCCTGCGCGTCGTCCAGGCGAACCCGGGCAATTGCACCGGAGTCCGCCGGCTGAATCCTCATCGTCCGCGCGGAAACTGCGTACCCGGAAGCGCTTTGCACCTCACTCGATCCTTGTTCCAGCGCCACGTGATCTGCGAATACGCGAACCACCGAATCAGCCCCGAGATCCAGGCGAGTCCCCGAGTTCAGATGAAGACGGGAATAGCTGGTGGCAGCCACCAGCGAGCCTTCAAACAGCGTCGAATTGGCGGAAACCCTGGCACCATCGATCGATATTCCAGACTGGCCGGCGCCGGATGAAACCATCCCGATTACCGGATTGCCTGCGGCAGTCAACGTCAACGCGCTTGCCGTTACAACTGCCGAAAGGACTACTGTCAACCTTCGCGGCATCTTTGAATTTGGTAAAATCCTCTGCGGCATCTTTTCTTTGCTACCTCTGGGCTTAACCTGATGTTATATTAAGGCAGAAACTCCCGCAAACGCAAGTAGTGGCGCGACTTTAATGTTAATAGCCAGGCGAATTGTACCTTTAATGATGCTCATCGGCCTGGCAATCCTGGCTTACTATTCGATACTTTCGGCACTCGCGGACGTTTCCTTTAGGGAAAATAATCTCGCCGCATTGAGAAGAGCCGTAGCGCTCGTGCCCGCGAACGCGGCCTACCATGCGCTTCTGGCCGAACACCAGGAGGCAGCGGGCGAGAATCCCGACCGTGAACTGGAAATTGCCACCGAGTTGAGTCCGAGGGAGTCCCGATACTGGGTTCGGCGCAGTTTTCGGGCGGAAATCGAACGAAATTACGCGGATTCCGAAAAATTTCTCGTAACGGCAACCCGGGTCGACCGCGGATTCGATCCCCGATGGGCGCTTATGAATTTTTATTTTCGTCGCGGAAGAACGCCTGAATTCTGGAAAGCCGCCAAGGAAGCTCTGGAAATGAGCTATGACGACCTTTCGCCAATCTTTCGCTTGTGCCTCGCAACCAATGACGATCCCCAGGCTACCCGGCTGGTGCTGCCAGCCCGCCGCGGGATTCTGCGCGCTTTTTTTGTCTGGCTGATTCAGAATCGGCCTGTCGAATCCTCGAAAGCGCTTGCCGACGAGTTGGCGTCCTCCTCAGGGCCCGAAGATTTGCCCGTGTTGGCCGACTATTGCGATCGGCAACTCGGCCGCGACAATGAATCCGCGCTTGCTGTATGGAATACGTTGTGCCGGAGGAAATTGCTACCCTTTCGCGAGTTGGCGCCAGGGAACGGACTGGTGGTCACAAATGGCAACTTCTCCGCAGAGCCCTCCAATCGGGGATTCGATTGGCGTTTCGGCGCCGATCAGTTCGCGGTGATGAGCCGGCCGGATGGCGATAAAGGAATATCGATCGACATCAACGGTCGCCAGCCCGATCGTCTGATCCTGCTTGAAGAGGATATCCCGCTCAGCCCGGGAAGGAAGTACGCCGTCACTGTCGACTACGACTTGGCGGGGGATCAGAGCGACTCCGGACTTCATTTGCTGGTCGCCGGAGGTCCGGCGGGCGAAACGAATACGGATGACCCTATTGCGACTTCCGCCGTTTTTTCGACCCAGGACCAGGGGACGGAGCGAATCACATTTCAGGCCCTTAAGCGCGAGGTGGCGAGACTACAGCTCGAATATCGGAGGACGGCTGGAACAATAAGATGGAAGGGCGCGGTTCGGGTTCACCGGGTGATTTCAGCGCTTGCGCAGCCCCTTCCCGCGGAATCGGATTCGATTCCGCTGCGCGCAGCCGCCCGTGTTCTTCCATGACGGTTGTAAAGCCAGACACGCTCCGCAGAGCGTCGGCCGTTGCGCTGTTTGCTGTTACGATCGCCACCATCGGCCTCATGTGGATGCCCGATTTCCGGGTGACCGCGCTTCCCGAACTCGGAGCGTTTGTTCTTGCCGCGGCCTGGCTGATTGCGTACCTGGCTGGCGCGGAGCGCCTTCGATTGAGTCCCGTCCTCGTTCCCGTGGTCGCGGCTGCGCTCTGGCCGATTCTCCAACTCGCAATCGGCGCAACGATCTACCGATGGGCAACGTTGCTGGCCGCATTGTACTGGGCCGCCGGCGCGGCAGTCGTTTTTACGGGGCTTCAGATCTTTCGCGACGCGGCTTTGCGGACGGTCTATCTCCGCGCGTTAGTGGTAGCCGGGTTTGTCGTCGCGATCATTGCGCCACTGCAGTTGTATACCTCCGATGGCAAGATCTACTGGCTGTTCGAAACGAAATATTCCAATGTCGCGATGGGGCCGTTCCTGTACGCAAATCAATACGCCGCATTCATTGAGTTATTGTTGCCGGTCGCATTAACGGGCGTTTTCACGGACCGGACCGGTTGGCGAACGTTCCATGGGCTCGCGGCGGCGGTGATGTACGCGTCGGTCATAGCCTCGGCTTCGCGTTCCGGATTCCTATTGACCACGATCGAGGTTCTTTTCGTGCCCCTGCTGGCCGCGAAGCGCTCTGGTATTGGGTGGCGCCAATTGGCGTCACCCGCGGCCATGTTGCTCGTGATGATCGTGGTGCTGGCTTTTGCGGTTGGTCCGCAGAAACTCGCCTCGAAAATATTGCAAAAGGATCCCTATGCCGGCCGCCGCGAATACACGGAATCCTCACTGCGGATGATCCGTGACAATCCGCTGATGGGCGTCGGAATGGGCAATTGGTCCGCGGCTTACCCCGCCTATGCCACGTTCGACGAAGGCTGGTTCGCAAACCAGGCCCATGACGATTGGGCGCAATGGGCGGCGGAAGGCGGTTTGCCATTTGCTTTGTTGATGCTGTCCGTTGCCGCGCTGAGCTTCCGCGGCGCGTTTCGCACGGGGTGGGGGATGGGCGTCGCTGTTGTTTTTCTGCAGTGTTTCATCGATTATCCGATTCAGCGAATGGGAGTCGCCGTGGTTTTTTTCTCTCTTATTTCCGCAATTGCCAAGCCGCGGGAGCGCGGGAAGGCGGGGGGAATTGTGTCCGATTGGTCGCTGGCTCGTGTTCGATACGAGTGAAATTGCGGGCTACCGTCATGTTTTTGCGGCGGCGGCCATTCCGGTCCAGCGACGATTCGCGATGATTCGGGGCCGTATCGAATCCGCCAAACTGCTAAACTCATGAATATTTGCCAAATCGTCTTGTTTCGAGAGATGCTGAAAGGAGAATTGAATATGGCAAGAATTTTACTCACTCTGGCTTTGGCTGCGTCAGCACTGCCGGTGAGCGGGCAGGTTCGTCCTGTAGTCGACCCGGTAAACGTCGTTCCCGCGACCGGCTCGACTCTTCCCGACCACAAGATAGTCGCGAACGATCTGATTTCGGTTTCCGTGTATGGCGAACCCGGACTGTCGAGAATCGGACGCGTCTTTGCAGACGGGACCATTCTTATGCCGAAGCTGAACGGTCCGATACGCGTGGAGGGCTTGTGGCCGCGCGAAGTTGAGGCGCAGATCACCCGCGATCTGGTGGACGAGCAACTCCTCGTCCATCCCCTCGTCGCGGTCTCGATCGTCGAGTACGCATCGAAGATGATCAGCGTCGTCGGCGACGTGAAAGTCCCTGGTCAGTTTACGATCACCGGTCCGATTACCCTGCTGGAGGCGATGGCGAAGTCGGGATGGACGACGAGCGATGCCGGTCCGGATCTGCTGTTCACCAGATCCGCCAACGAAGCTCCGAAGAAGATCAACATCGAGGAACTGCAGCGCACCGCGGACCCTGCCGTCAACGTAACGCTCACCGGCGGTGAATTAATCAACGTTCCGGACGCGCCGAAGGTCTGGGTTACGGGAAATGTGACACACCCGCAGGCGGTTCCGGTGAGGAAGCCCGGCGACGCGACCGTGCTCAAACTAGTGGCCAGCGCGGAAGGTTTAACCCAGTATTACAACAAAGTCGCCTACATTTACAGGCCGGACCCCGGAGACGGCGGCAAGCGCAGGGAAATTGCGGTACCGTTGAAAGACATCATGCATCGAAAGGCGCAGGACGTCCAGTTATTTGCCGACGATATTCTGCTGATACCCGACGATAATGGCAACACGCGACGGTCGATACTGCAGTCGCTGCAGGCGCTCGGCGGCGCAGGCGCGTCCGCGGCGATCGTGACCGGCATGCGGTAGTGCCCCCGGCGAAAAAAGAAACACACACCATGCAACGAGATCGTACCGAGTCTTTCCCTCAATCTCCACAGACTGTGCCCGGGGCGCTGACAGCACTCGCGCAACAGCAGGAAGTGGCTACGCCGTTCCTGCTCTCCGCCGACGACACTTCCGACGTCCAGCTTCCCCTTTCCCATTACGTCTGGCTGGTCAGGACGCACTGGATCAAGATGGTCGCCTTCGTTGCATTCGCCATGATCGCGACGGCCATGGTGACCGCCCGGATTACTCCGCTTTACGACGCCAAGACGACTCTCTACCTTGACCGCAATGCGGCGAAGAACCTTGTGGGACAGGATTCGCAGGCCGGGTCGGCGAACAAGGGCGACATCGACGCCTACGTCTCGTCACAAATCCAGATTGTGCAAAGCGATAGGGTGCTTCGGCCCGTCGCGGAGAAGTTCCGGTTGCAGGCGCAGCCGAAGGATTCAACCGATGAAGGCCGCCGCCGCGCCGCAAGAATCAACGAAGGACCCGTCAGGATCGGCGGTCTTCAGGTGACGCGGCCGGGGACAACTTATCTTCTCAACATCACATACCGTTCGCCCGACCCCGTTCTCTCCGCCGACGTGGCAAATGAAGTAGCCAAGTCTTATATGGACTACACCTTCAGGATGCGCGTCAATGGTTCCGCCACGCAGGCCGACTTCATGAAGGGTGAACTGGACTCGCTCAAAGACCGGATGACCGCTTCCGACGAAAAGGTGGCGGGACTCGAAAAAGAACTGGCCGTCATCAATCCCGACCAAAAGACCAGTCTGGCTTCGGCACAACTACAGCAACTGACCACCCAGGCCACTACAGTTCAAATGGAGCGGGTGAAAGCGGAATCCGTGTATAAGTCGCTTCAGGATGGCGGACTGGATGCGGCTCTGGTATCGCCCATGGGCGCGAGGATAGCCGAAGATCTGGCGAAGCTGAAGGAGGCGCAGGCAAAGTTTGCCGATGTCAAGCTGACATACGGCCAAAGAAACGATGCCTATCAGCAAGCGCAGGCTGCTGTCGTTCAGTTTCAGGGCCAGGTCGACAAGGACGTTGGCAGCGCGCGCAATCAGGCGGAGGCCGATTACAGCAAGCAGAAAGATCAGGAAGAAATGGTGCAGAAGCACCTGTTCGACGCCAAATCCCAGTACGATCAGCTGAATATGCGGATGCTGGATTACCAGCAGGCCAAACAGGAAGCCGTTACCAACCGGGCTCTTTATGAGGAGCTGATGAAGAAGATCAGCGAAAACCGCATCAATGCGAGCTTTCAGAACGATATGGTGCGTGTTGCCGACGAGGCTCGCCCCCCAGTGAACTACAGCTATCCGGACCGCAACCTGAATCTAATGGTTGCGTTTTTCATTTCAAGTGCGCTGGCTTTTATCGGCCTGATCGCAATGGACCGCGTCGACACGACCGTTCGAAATCCCGAACAGGTTTCGCAGAGCCTGAAGGCCCGGGTTATCGGAGGCCTGCCGATGATGAGAAGGTGGCGGGCGACTCCCAGCCTGGCGCTTTTGAAGGATGCCGCGTTAACGGAAGCGGGAGTTGGAGGCGACGGCAGGGCCGGACAGACGCGCAACCAGCTTTCGGGCTTTGAGGAAGCCGTCCGCACACTTCGCAACTCCATTATGCTGACGGATTTCGACCGGCGGCTCAAATGCATCCTCATGACCAGCGCCTCGCCTTCGGAGGGAAAATCGACGGTCGCGGCACATCTTGCCATCGCCCACGCCGAACAGGGGCACAAGACGCTTCTGATCGATGGCGACATGCGGCGCCCAAGCCTCCACAAATTGTTTGGTGTGGAGAATGCTGCCGGCCTGTCGAAAGTGCTGGAACATCATATCGACTGGCACGAGGTTCTGCTGAAACCAAGGCCGGATCTGGATCTGCAAATCATGCCCGCCGGGCCATCGACCCGCCGCGCGGCCGATCTTGTCGGCCAGGCCCTGCCGAAGTTGCTCGACGAAGCCCGGGAAGAGTTCGATCTCGTGATTCTCGACGCTCCTCCGCTGCTCGGCTTCCCCGAGCCGTTGCAAATGGCCGCTTCGGTCGACGGAGTGATCGTGGTTACGCGCGCCGGCCAGACGGAACGCCGCGCGGTGGCGGCGGTTCTGAACACGCTGGGCCATCTGCGGGCCAATGTCGTTGGCCTTGTGCTGAATGAGGTCCGGAAGGAAATGGGCAGCGGTTACTACTACTACGGCTACGGCTATTACGGCAAGTATTACGGCAAGTACTACAGTGAGCGGAAGGAAGACCGCCGCGTAGCGAGGGTATGACGAACCAGGGTCTTTGAAACCAGGGTCCGACGCCTCGGCGGGAGCGGCTGCTTTTGCATGAGGATGGGCGCGCCGCGAAACTGCCATCAAACGCCGGTCCTGATTGCGCCTACGGCCCCACGTCCCTGGTGCGAGGGTCTAATTGGCTCAGATTCGTGAGGTGCTGCGGCCTGACCAGCCCGGCCGACCATACCGTGTCGTTCGAAAAACGCAGTCCGATGAAGTATCCGTCGTCGCGGAATGTGCAGTAACACACATCTCCGTAAAACGGGGTAGTATCCACTGTAAGCATTACAACGGATCCCACCGGTACCGGTTCCTCCAGCTGAACACAACCTCCGAGGGGGGATATGTCCTCCAACAGCGCTTGTTCCGAGCGAAGTTCGTCGAATTTCGTTAGCCAGTTCAGACGCACCAAGTCCGCGCAAAGGAAGCGCCCTTCCACCCGCTTGTTTTCCATATGTTGGACTTATCGTCCGCAAGTGCCGGTCAGTTGAGCGATCCGTTTTTTCCGTTTGAGCCATCGCGCGCAATGCCGGAGCCCGGATTGCCGCCGACCAGCCGGCGACGGCGCGGGGGATAGAGGTTTGCGGGGCTCCCCGGGCCAGCTACATCTGTCCGAACAGATGGCCCATTTTGTCCCGTTTCGTGCGCAGATAAGCTTCGCTTGTCCCGACCGGTTCGGCGATGCACGGAATACGATCGGCAACCGTAACCCCCGCATCTTCCACCGCCCTTACTTTCCCCGGATTGTTCGACAGCAGCCTCACCGCCGCGATACCCAAATGCCGCAGAATGGCGCCGGGCAGGGCGTAGTTTCGCAGGTCGCTTTCAAAACCCAGTTGCCGGTTGGCCTCCACTGTGTCCGCGCCCTTGTCCTGAAGCTCATAGGCGCGAAGTTTGTTCATCAGCCCGATCCCCCGGCCCTCCTGCAACTCATAGATCACCAGCCCCCTGCCTTCGGCGGAAATCTCTCGCAGGGCGATTTCCAACTGAGCCCGGCAATCGCAGCGCAGGCTGTGGAACGCGTCTCCGGTAAGGCACTGCGAGTGGATGCGCAGCAGAGGCGGCGGGCCATTCGTGAGATCGCCCATCGCCAGCACCGCGGCCTCCTCCACAACCTCCGCTCCGCCCGCGTCCGGACTCTCCGGCCGAAAATGGCCTTCAAAGCCAAATATCCGGAATTGGCCGAACTCGGTGGGAAAACTGGCCTGGGCGGCCTCGACAAGGGTGAAATTCTCAGGTGAAGTCATGAAGAAAAGCTGCGCGGCCATTCCGGCCCCGGCGTCGCGCGATTAACCCGCCGGGTGAGCGCGAGCCGGTAAGGTAAGCTAAATCCAATTATAATGAGTACCCGGTGAAGGACCAACTCATTACCCTCCTGGTCAAGGTCGGCGTTATCGCCGCCCTGGCCAGTTTCGGCATCCGCGGCACGGCGATCAGGCGCATGCTGCTGCGCGACGAACGCACGCTTGACCAGCGGTTTCGCCTCTCGCTCTGGTTCACGGCCATGTTCGCGCCTGGCGAGATCATACGAATTCTGACGCCGGATTACGAGGCGCTCGACCTCGCGCTCGAAGGCGCGCTCCTCGCCGGCATCATGGGCGGTTACGTCAGTGGCATGATCGCCGGAATTCTGCTATCCATCCCCGCTGCCGCTATCGGCCACGAGTACCTCGCTGTTCCGTTCTACGCCGCGGCCGGTCTGGCGGGCGGCCTGCTCCGCGATTCGGCGTCGAATCCGGACGACATCTGGCGCTTTTCGCCCTTTCCCGATGTCAATCTCTACCGTATTTTTGAGCCGGGCAGGGAACTCCGCAGCGCCATGTTCCACGCCTATCTTTCTGTCGGCGTCCTCGTCGCCGAATTCTTTCGCCAGGCGCTCGGCCACGAATTCGGCGGCAGGCACCTGCTTTTCACCGTGGCCACTTTGGGTGACGACCCCTGGCTTCTCGTCGGCGCCTACGCTTCCACGTATTTCTGCATCACCATTCCGCTCAAAGTCTGGAACAGCACCCGAAATGAGGTCCGCCTCGAAGAGCAATCCCGGCTGCTTCTTTCCGCGCGTCTTGAAACTCTCGCCAGCCAGATCAATCCGCATTTCCTCTTCAACACGCTGAACTCCATCGCCTCGCTTATCCGCATCGATCCCGAACGCGCCCGCGCCATGGTGACCCGCCTCGCCCGCATCATGCGCCGCCGCCTGCGCCGGCAGGATCATTTCTCGCCCCTGCGCGACGAACTGGAATTTATCGACGACTACCTCGCCATCGAACTCGAACGTTTTGGCGACAAGCTCCGGGTGGTGCGCGAAATCGATCCCGCGGCCGCCGACGTGCCAGTGCCGAGCATGCTCCTTCAGCCACTGGTCGAAAACTCGATTAAGCATGGCATCGCCGGCAAGCTCGAAGGCGGTACCGTAACGCTGCGCGCGCGGCGCGATGGCAACCGTCTCCTGATCGAAGTGGAAGACGACGGCGTCGGCATGGATGACGCGAAGCAGGCCGATATCGCGGGGCCGGGGGAGGGAATTGGCGTCAGCAACGTGCGGGAGCGGCTACTCGTTCTCTACAATCAGGATCACAAGATGAGCATTGAAAGCGAGACGGGCCGGGGCACGCGGATTCTCATCGAAGTGCCCCTGCACGCGCCGGACGGGATCCGCGCAACAGGGTAGGATTTGGTAAGACCAACCGCGGGACCGGCCAGCCGCCCGCAAACCCGGTCAGTCACACCTCCAAACACGACGCGGTGTTGAGTTACCTGACGAATGCGGCCGTCCCAGCTGCGGCCCGGACAGTACAATCTGCTTCACCTACGGGGGAGAAATGGGAAAGCGCATTAATCTTTGTTGGTCGGGCGTCAGAGATGCCCATACCGATCGCGGCATGGAACTTACATCCCGGCTATCGTCGGCATACCAGGGACGGACATACCGAATCGAGAGGAGCGCCCGGGGTGTATCGGTAGAATTTGGTGAGCCTCGATGCAAGGCCCACGGGTGACGAATCAAGACGTCGCCGGTCTCCATTTGGACCGGTTCCATGGCAATTTCTGAGGTTTCGACGGCTCGAAGCGCTTCTTTTCGTGGCAAGCGGTGAGTGCCGGGCGCAATCTCGATGGGACCATTGTCCGGGGTCACGCGCACTAAAGCGAAGCTGACCACGAGCATGTAGGTTGGCAACTCCAGGTCGGGCTGCTCATGAAATAGCGGCCGTTGGTAGTCCACGTGGGGAGACTGGTGGGCGGAACCGTGAACGGGAGCATCACAACCCCATTGATCTGCGACCACTCTATCGCCCATGGCTGCGCGGACGATGCGGAGCACCTCATGGTCAAAGAAAAACTCCGGAGCAAAGCAGGGCGGCGTAAATGGCATCGGCAGAAAGTGGCGATGCGGTCCGCGGTTCGGCGCTTCGCGATGGGAGTCAAGATAGTCGAGTAAGATCGGCCAAAACCCATCCCTGCAGGCATCGATCAGGTCTTGCGAGAAATGACCTTCGAGCACGCAGTAGCCATTCTCTTGGAAATCGAGCAGGGGTTTGTTTGCCATCGCCAGACATCTCACGTCCCTCAATCTTAGCTCCCTTCGCCTACAATTCCGCACTGCCGCGCAGCGTTGAGTTATCCGGCGGGCGCGCATCGGGAGTCCCGCGACGGATCCCAGAAAATCTACAGCCTTTCCCCAAGACTGCACCTGCGGCAGAATGGTAACAGGATCTCCGGTTCTTCCTTGTGGCGCGGGCCAGCGGCGTCAACTGCTCTTCGATATAGCCCGTGTGCCGATCCAGGCACTGCCGGAGTCCCCGCAACCCGGGTGAGATTTGGGAAGACCAACCGTCGGACCAGCCAACCTGCAAACCACAACTCTAAAACGGGGTGTTGAGTTATCCGGTGAATGCTTCGCTTGCGGCGCCATTCCGCTCGATCCTTCGCGACTTACCATCTCCCCAAGACCATCCCAAAAAAGCGGGGAGCGAGGGCAGTTCGGCACCTGGCGACTCAATCCGGCTCGAACCGATAGCCAATATCCCGAATCGTCTGAATATAGCGCGGACTTCGCGGCACCAGCTCGATCTTGGCCCGCAGCGTAGTCACGCAACGATCTATGCTTCGCGGGGTAACGAACACGGAACTGCCCCAAACCGCATCCAGAATGTCGTCGCGCGTCAGAGCGCGCCCGGGGCGTGACGCAAGATGCGCTAACAGCCGGAATTCCTTGGCCGTCAATTCCATCTCCGCGCCGTTGCGAAATAATTTGTGTGCGGCAACATCCAGCACGAAATCTCCGAATCGGCAGACCTTCTCGCGCCCGGAGTTCCGCCGCCGAAGAAAGGCGTTCACGCGCGCTATCAACTCGCCGATGCTGAACGGCTTCGTGACGTAATCGTCCGCGCCCGAATTCAGCCCGCGAACGATGTCGGCTTCCTGGCCACGGGCGGTCAGCATGATGATCGGCACCTCAACTCCACGCGACCGAACCGCCTTGCAAATCTCGTAGCCGTCGATTTTGGGCAGCATGATGTCGAGCAATATCAGGTCCGGTTGCGCGGAGAGCGCGGCGTCCAGCCCAGCCTGACCGTCGGCGGCGCTCACCACGACGCAGCCTCGCGCCGTAAACGCGTCGGTCAGGCCGCGCATCAGGGCGGCCTCGTCTTCAATAATCAAGATGCGAGCGCCGGTCACACTGCCTCGGGAAGCGCCACAAAAAATGTACTGCCATGGCCAGGCTGGCTCTGCACGCGAACCGCGCCGCCGTGAGCGTGCACGATAAATTCGACAATGCTCAGGCCCAAACCGCAGCCGCCGGTGTCTCTGACAAGGCGGCGATCCACCTGATAGAAGCGGCGGAAAATTCTCTTCTGCTCGCGCGGCGCGATGCCGATGCCATTGTCTTCCACCGCAAACACAACGCGGGCATTTTCGCGATACGCGCGAACCGCGATTCGCTTGCCGCCGGGTGTGTCGGGCGTGTACTTCCAGGCGTTGTCCAGCAGATTGCGCAGAACGGTTACCAGTGCGTCTTCATCCGCCCGTACCCGCGGCAAGTCGGGCGCGACCAGCACACTAAGCGCACCCGGGTGTGCGCTCATCGCGGCTTCAATCGCGCGCGTCGGGTCCACATCCGTGAATTCGAATCTCTGGCGATTACGCTCCAGCCGCGAGAACGTCAGAAAGTTCTCAATGAGACGGCTGAGCCGAAGGTTCTCACTGGCGATCAGCCCGAGATACTCGCGAGTCTTAGGCACATCGACATGTTCGTCCGCAAGCAACGTGTCCACCAGCACCCGAACCGATGCAACGGGAGTCTTCAACTCGTGCGAAACCGCCGCGACCAGATCCGTTTTGAGCCGCGCGATTCGCCACTGCCGGCGCAGCGCCTGACCAGCCACCAGCGCGCTGATCGCGACCACGGCAATGGCCAGTAGCCCGACCCATATATAGGAAGCAACTCTGCGGCGCGCCATTTCATCGAAATCCTGCCGGGCACCGAAAGAGATATTTGCCAGCCAGGCAAAGCGGAGCCGGCCGCCATCCAGCTGTCGCCCGCCGGCGCGGTACTGCCAGGCGGAGCTACCAGTAACCCGACATTCAAACCGGAAGAAAGAGACCGCATCGCAGCGGTCGCCGTCGAAGTGCGGAAAAGAGCGATCACAGAAGTACCTGCCGGCGTAAATTTCCAAAGATCCGGGACGCCGGCGGGTTCGAGCGTGCTTCCGCCGCTTCGGACGCGCCCCGTTTCGAGGAATTGCGCAGCGATGCGCTCGGCGTTGTAAGTGGGAAAACCCGGCGCTCCCAGTTCATCCATCAGGAACAAACGCTGCGTGGAAGGAACCGGCAACGCCGCGTAGTCGGCGACAAGATCGTGCAGCCGTCGCGCGGCCGCTTCCACGCGGGCATCGCTTGGTTCCAGAAGACGAATCAGCAGCAATTGCTCATCCAACGCGATTACGCGACCCTCCATATCGCGCCCCTTCACGAGCCGGCCAGCGACGAAGTTCTGTTCGATCGACCGGATCGCCGCTGTCTTGTCATTTGCGCGCACCAGACAGCGGATTCGCGCCTGCGCGGCGCGCGCGGCAATGGAAATGTCCGGTTCCGCCAGAGTGATCGCCGCGTACGAATCCGCAGCCGCCGCAAAGACGCTCTGGCTCTCCAGCAGGCGCGCGGCGACCCAGTCCGGCCGCGTGGCCACGGGATCAGCCGCCGCTGCGCTGGAAAGCGAGGGATATTCCGGAGTGATCGCCGAATCGGCCAGGCCCTGAGTCACCAGCCGCGCAAAAACAACCGCGCCTGAGCCTTCCGGCGACTCACGTTCCAGATCCGCGCCGCGCTTGTCCCACCACGAATCCATCCGTCCGCGCAGCAACTTCAACTGTCCCCGATAGGCGTCTTCCAGTTTGCGGCGCGAAGCATCGCGGTCGTTGTTTACCGCAACGTTCAAAAACCAGAGCACGCACGCAGTGGGCGCCAGCACGCCGATTAAAAGAAAAAGGATCGCGAGCCAGCGCCCGGCATCGTGGCTATTACCACCGAATTGGGTTCTGAGGTTCAAGACCGGGGCTTCAGGGGATCTTGGCGGTCGCGAGGACGGGGTCGAACTGCCAGCGAAACACAGCCAGATCCCTGTCGTTGCTGAAATGCGACTGGAATTCAATCACGTTGTTCTCGGTCTGGATCAGCGCGCAGTAATCGGTTTCATGGTTCCTCGACACAACCCCGTCGTGTCCCACGTCGGAAGCGACGTCAACCAGGAATACTGCGGCGTGTTGCCCGTTGATAAGGCGGGATTGCATGCTGCCCGGGCGAATTGATCTGACCACGTTGTTGCCTGCAACTCCGTAGTATGTCGTTCTCACTGCTTCTGAGACCGATTTTTCCAGCGCTCGTGGAATCTCCGCCGCAGGCGTGTAGACTCTTCGGAAATTCACGCGTGCCGTCGTTCCTCTCACGTTGCTATAGCCGGGACCCTTATCGAGCGCACTGCCAATCTCCGAATAGCCGGATGGCCCGGGACCGAGGGCCTCGCCGGCCACGAACCAACCCGCGGCCTTAGCGAACTCCAGCGAAGCCTCCAACGAATCATTCGCACCCCACACTTTCACCAACTCCGCTTCGGTGTTGCCGGACTGAAATTTCACAAGCGATCTCGCACCATCGACCGCGATCCAAAGTGTCTGACCCATCGCGGCAAATGACACCTTATAGCAATTGAACTTGCCCGCCGAGACTTGAACGGATTCAATACCTGTAACCGACAGTTCGGTCTGAACCGCGAGCGGCGTGCCCGACGTGACCGGAATCTTCGTCTTGTATCCCATGGCGAGCGGCAGTCGCCGGATCGTAAACACGGATTCCTCAGGATCGATTGCAGGACCCTGGAGCGGCGTCACACTTGCATCGCCCAAAATATCGTCGGACCGCAAATCGGGCTTGTCCAGAGGCCGCAGGGTATCCCGATCCACCCTTACCTGTATGCTGCGGGTGGATTTCGCGGTCGTGAGTTCCCATCGAAGAAAGACTGAGTTCGGGTAGGTCGGGTCGCGTGGCTGATTGCGCTGATTTTCCCAAACTGTGTTGCGCCAGGGGTCAGCCGAGTACGTCAGCATCTCCCCGGTGAATGCGCCGTCTCGCTTAATATTCAGCTGCGAGAGTTCGCCATCAAGCCACGGCGCCGGGAGCACGGTATCGCCTCCGGGGATCAGCTTGCGGGCCTTGCCGATCAGGTCCGGCTGGTCGGAGAAATTCTTCTCAAGGGCCTGAAGTTCGCGGCTTGCTCCCGCCCGGTCGCCCTTCTGCAGCACGCACAACACGAGTTGGTATTGCGCCTGCGCCGCCAGTTGTTTGCTTGTGCTGGGGGATGCGACGACCTGACGGAAAATCTGAATAGCCCCGTCAAGATCGCCAACGGTTTCCTGTGCGTGAATGCCCTTTTGGAGTAGATCCGCCGCGGATTGGGCCTCGACCACGCCCGCCAGGAGCAACGTGGTCAGAACCGCAACGGAGATTCGTTGAATCATCATGAGCTGAGACTACACAGGCAATGTTACCGAATTGTTACCAGATTTTTCTTCGTGCATCCGACGCCGGGAAAGGGAAACAGCTTCAGGACACCGCCCCGGAAAAGGAAAGCTATCCGCATTTCATTGACGCAGTTTCGCGGGGTGCCACTGCATCTCGACCATGCCTGGCGATTCGCCTGGCGCGTGAGTGCGGGTCGCCAGGTTGAACGCGCGCGCCAGCAGCCTCAGCGACACCCGGTTATCCTCGTCGCGAACTTCACGAAGGCGAATGGCCTCCAACTCGGTCCGAACTGTTTCCAGGTCTGCGCCCAGCGGCGAACGGCGTCGTTCTCGGTCACGTCTTCGTCATCCCTCCCCGTAGGACGACATTTCGCGGTCTGGCTGCTGAAACATCGCTTGCTCTGATGCGGTCAGTATATCGACATCCAGCAGGGACTGCATTTGGCGTGCGGCCATCCTTTTCGGGGTGGCACGCATGGCTGAGTTGCGCAGCCAGCACAGGATCGGGTTCTCACATTGGGCGACATCACCCAGCCGGCGGGACTGCATCACGAATTTCCTTGTCCGTGGAATCCGGCGCGATTGGTAGTCGAGCAGTGCCGATTCGACGTTCGCGTGCTTCTTCAGACACGCAGCCAGGACGACCGAATCCTCGATCGCCTGGCACGCGCCCTGTCCCAGGTTGGGGGTCATCGGGTGGGCCGCGTCCCCGAGCAGGACAACCCGGCCCTGACCCCAGCGCGGCAACGGATCCATGTCGTAAATATCGTTTCGCAGAATGGCGTTTTCGTTCGTGGCCGCGATGAGGGCTTCGATCGGTTCATGCCACCCCCGAAACAACCGCAACAGGACATCCTTTGATCGTCCTTCCGGATCGCGCCCCCCTTCCGCGGCGTTATTCGTCGCAAACCAATAGACCCGCCCTCCGCTCATCGGAAGGATTCCGAACCGGCAACCTCGTCCCCACGTCTCAACAATGCCGTGGTTGAGGCCGCCATCAAATTCAACTACGGCTCTCCAGGCTGTGTAACCCGAGTAGCGAACAGGCCGATTTCCGAACAATTGCGTCCGGACGACGCTCCGCAACCCGTCCGCGCCAAGGAGGGCGGCACCACGGGCGGTTTCACCATTATGGAATCGCGCTACAATTCCGTCCTGGTCCTGTTCGAATCCGGTGCACGTTCGGCCCAGGTGAAGACGCCCCGGAGCGATCTGCCGGGCCAGCTCTTCGAGCAACTCCGCCCGATGCATCACGCTAACGGCGCCAACTTGATTCGTAAACTCATCGGTCCGAATTGTTACAAGGACTTCGCCCTTTGGATTCATGAGGCTGCCCTGCGCTCCGTCGAGACTCCGAGAACGAATGGCGAGCCCCAGCATATCGAGGACCCGTAAGGCGTTGGACGCGAGTCCGATTCCAGCGCCGACTTCGCGCATTTCCGATGCGCATTCGTACACCTGAGCATCGATCCCGACCTTGCCGAGGGCAATTGTTGTAGCCAGCCCGCCGATCCCACCGCCGACAATGACGATTTTCACGTGTTCATCGGGGCAGTCCGCTATCCCGCGCAGGCTGCTCGATGTGGTCGACGATCAGAATCTGTAAGCTTACCTTCCGCGGGTCCAGCTTCAATCCGAGTTGGTGCTGAACGGCTGTGCGCAGGTAATCCTGAGCCTCCGCCGGGTCCGCGCCCTGCTGGTCGCGATCGACCTCGTGGAAATTCACCAGCTTGTCGATATCGAAGGCGTAGTATCCGGCCGGAAGCCCGGTCCCGTCTATCACCGGGCTGTCGAGGTTTGGCGTCAGGAAGCGCGCCAGCGCAAATAGTGTGGTGCCCGCGAAAGCGGGTTGGCCGTCCCCTGAGGGCTTCGGCTCGCCATGAAACTCGTGGAACTTCGGCCCGTTCTTATCGGCGACAAGCGCATAAATCGAAAACTTCGCCTTCGTCTCCCAGTGCGCTTTCAGGTGGAACTTGTCCGCCAGCAGGGACTGCAGCATCTGTTGCATCTCCACCGGCGTCGGCACGGAATCGCCCGGCGATTTCGCCCCGATGTCGTAGACCAACCCTTCCCGCGCCAGGGTCCAGGCGGGCAGATAGAGGATTTGATATTCGCTCAGGCCGTACGCCTCCATGACGAGGTCCTGCACGTGCACCGCGTCGGCGAACATGTTGCTCGTGGGAATGACGAACGGCGGCCCATGGGGGTAATTCTTGATCATGTAACTGCCGGGCGCCATCGGATGAATTTTCACCGATACAAATTCGAATTGCCGCCCCGGCGTGGCTGTGGGCTGCGCTCCGCGCGTAGGAGCAGCGACGGCTTGCGCAACGAGCAAAGGCTCCGCCGCACGCTCCGGCACTGGCCCAGGAACCAAACCCGGCGCGGACGCTTGTACGCCCGCCTGCCTTGCCAGACCCGTGGCCATCTGCGCACGGGCCACGGGTTCGGCGCACACTATGGTGGCCGCAATCTGCGCAATGGCGAGCAGTATGGTGGTCGCCCGGTCGGCTGGTCGAATGACTATCGATTTGATGGCGTGGCCTCTGGTCCAATTGTGCACTCGCCGTCTGCCGCTCTGCAACATCAGACAAAATGGCGAACCGCCCATGCCCTCCACTAGAATGAGAGTTCCGCCGAAAACACGCGGAAGAATCGAGATCCCATGAACCGTCACACACTGATCGCATTACAGGCCGTAATATTCTCCGCTTCCGCGTTCGCACAGGGCATGGCGCTGCCGCCCGGCATCGCGGCCGAGACCAAACAGGTCTACACCTCGGTGAAGAACAATCTGATCGCCGCTGCAAACGCCATGCCGGAGGCGAACTACTCCTTCGCGCCCGTGCCGGAGGAAATGACATTCGGCGGATGGGTCGCGCATGTGGCGGACGCGCAGACGGGAATCTGCTCGACGCTGAACGGCCAAACCAGAAGAGGCGATGCCGCGACGAAGACCAGCAAGCCGGACCTGGTCACCGCGCTGAAGGCGTCGTTCGACGAATGCGACAAGGCCTACGACGCTCTCACCGACGCCAACGCCACCGAGCTGGTGGCATACGGGCGCGGCCAGAACTCGCGCGCGGGCCGCCTCGGGTACAACAGCGCTCACGACCAGGAGTGCTACGGCAGTATGGCTGTGTATATGCGGATCAAGGGCATCGTCCCGCCTTCAACGGCCGCGCGCGCCAACGCCGGCGGCCGGGGTGGCAGCGGCGGCGGGCGTGGAATGGGCGGACCGGGCAGATAGGCCGGCGCGCTGACGGTCAATCAACGAACAATATGCGAATGCGCAAGGGCAGAGTCGAAGGCAAAGTAATCGTTGTGACCGGGGCGGCGCAGGGCATTGGCTTCGCGTGCGCGCGGATGCTCGCCGAAGAGGGCGCTTCGGTGGTCGTCGCCGATATGAGAGAAGCGGAAGGCGAGGCCGCCGCGGCCCGCATCGAATCGGAGGGAGGCAAGGCCAGGTTCATCCGGACCGATGTCGCGAGCGAATCGGATTGCTGCGGCCTGATGGACGAAACGGCCCGCGTTTTCGGGCGCATCGACGGCCTTCTGAACAACGCCGGGTGGTTCCCTCGTGGCACGCTCGAAGAAACCACCACGGAACTCTGGGAGAAGATCCAGCAGGTCAACCTTCGTGGCCCGTTCTATTGCTGTAAGCACGCTGTGCGCCATCTTCGGGCGGCCGGAGGAGGAAGCATTCTCAACGTTGGTTCCATCAACGGCATTCAGGGGCTGCCGAATCTGGTGGCGTATGCGGCCGCGAAGGGTGGTCTGCTGGCGATGACCCGCACTCTTGCCGGCGCGCTGGCGCAGGACCGGATTCGGGTGAACTATCTGATCCCCGGCTGGGTGCTGACCGAAGGCGAGGTCGCCCTGCATGCGAAAAACGGCGTTACGCTGGAAGCGCTGACGAAGGCTGGCGAATCCCTCGCGCTCGGGCGGCACCAGAACGCGGAAGACTCCGCGTACGCGGCGGTCTATCTGCTATCGGATGAATCGGCGCAGGTCAGCGGCGCTGTTCTCAATGTAGATGCGGGCGGCAGCACACTGCCGATTCAGCCCGGGGCTCCCTACGTGGTCTGAACGCGATCACTCATGTGTTGCGCCGGATCACGGCAACAATCCCGTCGGACTCGCCACATGCCGCGTAAATGCCTCCGCCCGCTCGTGGCGGCTCTCCACTCCGCGGAAACGCGCAATCTGGTCCTGCAACGCATAATATTTGTCCGGCGACTGCGACGCGTGGGCGTAACAGGCGGTGCGCTTGCGGGGTTCGGCCGACGAAATGTCCACATAATCGGAGGGAGCGAACATTGCGGTATCTTCGCCGTCTGAAACCTCGTAATAATAGAGCGCGAACCTCCGGTTCAGGCGCAGCCACGCGTCGAGCGACAGCATTGCGATGGCCCGGTGATCCCGATGGTTGTCGACGGGCCAATGTGTGAACAACACGTCCGGGTTTTCGGCTTCCACGATGGCGCGAAATTCGTCATAGCGAGCGGAGTCTACAACGGCGTGAGCGTCGCATTGCGGAGCGAAGATTGGCCGGGCCTTGAGGATTTCGCATGCTCGTTTGGCCTCTGCCACTCGCGGGTTGGCAGCGGACTGCTCCGGCGATTCGGGGCAGGTTTTCTCGCCGCGATTCAGATAGAGAAGCGCCACATCGTGTCCCTGATCCACATAGCGGCAGATCGTGCCGCCGCAGCCATACTCGGGGTCGCCAGGATGGCCTCCGGCCACCAGAACCTTCAGCTTGCGAGGCTGCGCACGAAGGGCGCTAATACCCGGCGCACATGCGGCGATGGCCATCCATTTTCGACGTGTCATTGATTCCGCGCTGAGTCTATCACAGGATCGGCCTGCCCGGATTCAGAATTCGTGTTGCGCACGGTTCGAGACGCAAAGCTCTCCTGGTCCGGCCGCGCGACTGGCCGGCGGTCCCCGCAGTCCGATGGCGGAGGCCCCGCCATAACTTAGACGATCCGCGTTGTTAGAATGGACCCTTGTAACCGAACTGAGTGTTTCCCGCTGTTCACCGGTTGGAAGCGCTTCGAGGCTGTAAAATCTGACACGGGACGTTCGAGTCCGAGCCGTTGTTGCCGGACGTATAAACGAGGAGTTGGCGAAGCGTTCCGTTTCCGGAGCGATGGTCTACTTCATCGCCTCGCTCATGATCGCCCTGGTAACTCCCTACTATTCCCAGCATCCCCGCGTCCTCGGGTCTGTGGCATTTCTCACGCTGGTGCTTGGAGGTGCGCGGATCATAGCGTCCGTAGGTCTCTTGAAATCACCGGCGCGCGCGAGCCGGCAGATCGTTGTACTTCGTGTAACGATCTACGGAACGTTCGCGGTGTGGGGAGGTTTCTGCGGGTGGACCGTTCACCTTTACGGCACAGAATGGACGACAATGTTTCTGCTTCTGACCACCGCCGCATTGGCCGGTGGTGGGTCTGTGTCGCTGGCTCCGGACACGCGACTTGCTTCTCGTTGTCTCGTCATCATGTTCACGCCGACGATCGCCGCCACCGGGATGGCCGCCGACATCCGCCACTTGTCCATAGCGTTTATGGCAACCCTTTATCTCGGCTTCCTGCTGACGCAGACCCGCGGTACCCACGACATCGCGGACAAGGTGGGCCTCGAGTTCAACTTTCGCGCGGTCCTCGACTGTTCTCCCGACGCTATCGCTCTGCTGGATTCGCGGGGTTCGATTACTTTTGCGAATCGGCCGTCGCAGGTCTTGTTCGGCTACTCGCTTGCCGAACTGGTCGGCAAGTCGATAGAGTCGCTCATTCCGGCCTATCGGATGGTTCGGGCGGACACCGGGCTCGAAAGCGGCAGGACTCCGACCGGTATCGATGCCGATTTGAAAGCGGTCTGCAAAGACGGTGCAAATCTGCCCGTCGAGGTCAGAACGTCCGGATTAATGGCCGAATCAGGCCCGCAAAGCATAATCGCCATCCGGGATGTCTCGGAACGTAAGAAGTCCGAGATGCTTCTTCATTTGTCGGATGCGTCTATAAACTCCGCGACCATAGGAATGTTCTGGTTTACCGCGGATGGCGGATTTACCCGCGTGAATCGCGAGAGCTGTTCGATGTCGGGGTATTCGGAAAAGGAGCTTCTCGCGATGACGGTGGCGGAACTAACTTCCGCCTATACGGCGGAGCAATGGGACAAGCGCTGGAGGAATCTTGTCAGGAAGGGAAACCTCAGCTACGAATCGGTTCTGGTGCGAAAGGACGGCAGGCGTCTGTCGACCGATGTCGACGTCACGTTGGTGGAATTCGAAGGAGTGCGCTACGGAGTGGGTTTCGCGCGCGACATCACGGAACGTAAGTCGCTGGAAGATCAGTACCGCCATGCGCAGAAAATGGAAACGGTCGGGCAGTTGGCAGGCGGTATCGCGCACGACTTCAATAATCTGCTCACGGTGATCAATGGCTACAGCCGCCGGGCGCTTGGTTCCGGCAAACTGGGGAGCGACTTACGAAATGCCATCGGGGAAATCCTGAAGGCCGGCGAGCGAGCGGCGGATCTGACAAGTCAACTGCTGATTTTCGCCCGCAGGCAAGTCAGCGCCCCGAGCGTCGTAGATGTGAACGAGACTGTGAGCGAGTCCGAATCGCTGCTTCGCCGGCTGGCCGGTGAAGGCGTCGAGGTGGAAATCGCGCGAGCCGCGCAAACCGGGCGGATCAGAGTGGACACTTCTCAGTTTCATCAGGTATTACTGAATCTTGTTGCCAACGCGCGCGACGCCATGCCGGATGGCGGCAGCCTGTCTGTTGAGATCGCCAACGTGGAACTGGATGAGCATTATGTGGCGCGGCACGTGGGGTCAAGGACCGGGTACTTTGTCCGCCTGGAAGTGAGAGACACAGGCTGCGGAATGGACGAAAACACCCGGCGGCGGGTCTTCGAGCCCTTTTTCACCACGAAGGAACAGGGGACTGGCCTCGGGCTTGCAACCGTTCACGGAATTGTGACGAATCACGGTGGTTGGGTTACGGTAGAGAGCGAACCGGGCATCGGGACCACGTTTCGAACGTACTGGCCCGGATACGAAGGAAAGGATTGGGCAGACGTTTCGCCCTTACCGCGATTAGCCATGACGCAGGGAACGGAGACAGTGTTGCTCGCGGAAGACCAGCCTGAGGTTCGTCAACTTGTGGCGGAACTGCTCATTGATGCGGGCTATAACGTCTTGCAGGCGGGTAACGGAAGCGACGCTTTGTCCGTCTGCCAGCGTCAGGCTGGACCGATCCATCTGCTGCTGACCGACCTGGTAATGCCCGGTATGAATGGCCGCGAACTGGCGAGGCGCATGAAGGAGCGCCGGCCTGAAATTCAAGTGATATTTATGTCCGGCTACGGCGACGGGATAATGGCTACGCACGGAATCCTCGACCAGGACGTACACCTTCTCGCGAAGCCTTTCACCGCCGAATCGCTGACGAGTATGATACGGACGGTACTCGGTGAGAGGGTGCCTCGCGCCCGTTCCGCAACGGCCTGACGGGTGGCCATTTCGTGAAACGGCGTTTCGACGGCATCGCGCGACTCCCGTATGGCTCGTACCATCAGAATGATGCGAATCACTCTCAGGATCCGCGCTGGAGCGAAGCGCACGGCATTTGCGGGGAAGCTGGGTGACGTCTGGAAGCTGCACGTAGCCGCACCGCCCGTTGATGGCAAGGCGAACGACGCCATCACGAAATTCCTGGCGAAGCTGACCGGCCAGCCATCCGGCTCGGTTCGCATCGCCAGCGGGTTCACTTCCCCTCTGAAGACGGTCGAAATCGACGGCATAGACCTGCCCTGGCTGGAACGAGTTATTCCCGCGTCGCAAGGTGGCGGCGCTGTTACAAAGATGGTTGAGCATCGTCCGAAGAGATAGGACTCCTCGAAGGCGGCGACCGCGCCGATCCCGGCGGCGAACTCCCATGAACCTGAAAAGACTGCTTCAAATCGAGGGGGCGTAGTGCGCCGCCACCAGCGGAGGTACGCCGCTTCGGGGGCACACCTGTCTTGGTACGCTGGATTTTACGGCGAAGGACGCGATTCGGCGCTGAAGCATGGGGTCGTCCGGGTTTTCGCTGTGACGAAACCGGATGCCGCGGGCAGCGCCCGTTGGAGGGTAGTTGCGCGAGAAACCGTGCGCGGCAAGTCCGTTCATGCGCCGGAACCAATGGAAGCGACGAAGCTTTGAACCGGCCATCGCAGATAGTCGGTTGTGTCGGTGCCTGATCGATCAAAGGGGGCGCAAAAAAATGCGCGGAATAATCGTTACCGGTTGTTCGCTGGCGGTTCTTACAGTCAGCGTTTTTTTTACAGTGAGCGGCGCGGACGCGCCCCGGCCCAAAACCAAATCGAAGCCGGCCGAAGTCGCCGCTCCCCCGAGCTACGGTAACGCGGATTCCATCACCGAAGCCGAGATGAAGATCTACGACTACTTCCTCGCTTCCGATCAGCTGGAAGGACGGAATCTGCCATCGCGCGGCTATGACGTCGCCGCCCTTTATGTCGCCAGTCATCTGGCGGAATGGGGACTCAAGCCCGGCGGAAGCACGACCGACACCAACGGCCCGCTGCAGGCTTATTTCATGCCGATGGAACTGGTCAGTAAGCAAGTGGTGCCCGAAGAGAGTAAGGTCACGCTGCCTCCCGCCGCTGGTGGACGCGGCGGTCGTGGCGCGGGTGCGGGT
This sequence comes from Bryobacterales bacterium, assembly GCA_003136575.1. Classification (GTDB taxonomy): domain Bacteria; phylum Acidobacteriota; class Terriglobia; order Bryobacterales; family Bryobacteraceae; genus BOG-234. The sequence goes on from PLEX01000242.1 coordinate 55,261, forward strand.
GGCGCTGGCTTTGCCGGCGGCGGTGGGGGCGGGCGCGGTGCCGCCGGAGCGAGCGGCGCGACGGGGCCGCAGACATTTGAATACGGAAAAGACTGGACTACGGCGGCTGGCGGGCGCGGCGGCGCGCCGCTGCAGGCGGTCGACGTAAGCGCACCCATGGTCTTCGCTGGCTATGGCTATACCGTGGTCAAGGGCAATGTCAACCCTTATGAAGGGATGGATACGAAAGGCAAGATCGTCGTCATCGCCGGCGTGCCGCCGGAGATTGCCGCGCAGCAGACGGCTGCCGGCGGACGCGGCGGGCGCGGCGGNNTTGGCGCGTCCGGTGGAACCGGAGCCGGAGCCGCGGCGGCCGATAACACTGACGCAGCCGCGCAACCCGGAGCGGGCGGTGGCCGCGGCGGCGCTGCCGATGTTCCCAATCCCTTCGGCGAAGCTTGCACAGACTTCATGACCCCGGAGCAGGCGGCGGCAAAAAATGGAGCTGTGGCTGTTGTCAGAATCACGACTTTCACCGATCTCAACGGCGCAGGGGGCGGGCGTGGAGGCGGCGGCGCGAACGCGCTGAACGGTCCGGCGTTCACCGTTCCCAAACTTCAGGCGACGCCCGCCTGTCCGAGCGTCCCGGTCATAACAGCGGGCGTGTCGCTGACCAACGCGATATTTCAGGGCGAGAAACGTACAGGCTCGGAGGTCTTCTACGCCGGAGGTGTGAATGCAAAACAGGATTCGTTCGAACTGAGCGCCGAGAAGAAACTTGGCCTGAAAATCGGCGTGCATTCCGAACCCGGGCATGGCGAAAACGTCATCGGCATTCTCGAAGGCGGCGATCCCGTTCTGAAGAACGAGTTCGTCATCATGAGCGCCCACCTGGATCACATTGGCCTGAGCGCGCCGATGCCGGATGGCCACAACGTCAACAACGGCGCGGATGACGATGGATCCGGTTCCAGTGCGCTCCTCGCGCTGGCTCGCTCCTATGCCGAAGGCGCCGCCAGGGGCATCAGGCCGAAGCGAACCATGATCTTCCTGTGGAACGCGGGCGAAGAGAAAGGACTCTGGGGTTCTCAATACTTCAACGAGTACCCATCCGTTGATCTCACCAAAGTCGTGGCCGATCTGAACATCGATATGATCGGGCGCACCAAAGGGCCGGGTTATACCGACCCCGACCCGACGCACGTTCTTGTCAGCCCCGGCGAGGTCTTCGTCGTCGGACCCAACATCAGCAGCGATGCGCTCAACAAAACGATGGAAACGGTCAACGACAACTACATGAAGCTGAAGATTAACCATTTCTACGACACCACGGCGCCCGACGCTACTCACGACAATCTCGGCCCGCAGCCACGTGGCCAACGCATTTTCTATCGCAGCGATCACTACAATTTCGCCAAGATGGGAATCCCGATCGCGTTCTTTACGACCGGCCTCCATCCGGATTATCATCGGCCAACCGATACTCCGGACAAGATCGACTTCAAAGAGATGCAGGTCGTCTCGAAAACCGTTGCCGCCCTCGCGTGGGTGCTCGGTACTCAGGACGCGCGGCCGGAGATCAATGCGAAGTTGCCCGAACAGCTGATCAAGGACATGAAGACGTCGAAAGATCAGGGCTGGGGCAAGACGACTCCCGTGCTGCCGCCCTTGCCCCACGAGCCGTTCTGAAGTCCGCGAGAAACGCGTGACCAGTTCGCCGGGCCAAACATTGTCCGCAAAACGCGCGGCCGCGCTGCGTTTTATCGTCTGTCTGGGTGTCGTCAGCCTTTTTGCCGACATGACCTATGAGGGCGCGCACAGCATTATCGGGCCGTACCTGAAGGACCTCGGCGCGTCGGCCTTTGCGGTGGCGATGATTTCCGGGGTCGGCGAAATGCTGGCGGCGAGCCTGCGACTTTTCTCCGGGCGGTTCGCCGACCGAACGCGCGCGTATTGGACCATCACCTTCTGCGGTTACGCCATGAACGTGATCGCCGTTCCCGCGCTGGCGCTGGCGGGAAGCTGGCAAGTAGCCGCGATCCTGATCATCATTGAGCGAACGGGCAAGGCGTTCCGCGGGCCTGCGCGCGACGTACTACTTTCCGGCGCAACGCAGGAAGTGGGTCATGGCTGGGGTTTCGGCATCCATTCGATCATGGATCAGACCGGCGCCGTGATCGGACCTCTGTTGATGGTCGCCGCCGTCGCGCGGTCGCATCACTTCGGGCCGGGATTTCTGTGGCTGGCGTTTCCGGCCGTTGGGACGCTGATCGCGCTCATGGCCGCGAGAACGCTGAATCCCGATCATGCGACGCCGGTAAAACAACCGTCGTCGCAGGTGCTTCCGAAAGTCTTCTGGCTTTACGTAGCGGCGGCGGGATTGCTCGCCTGCGGAATGGTGGATTTCCCGCTGCTCGCTTACCACTTTCAGGGCGCGAATATGGCGACGCCCGTTGAAGTCCCGTTGCTTTACGCCGGCGCGATGGGCGTGAACGGACTCACGGCGCTGATCTTCGGCCGGATGTTCGACCGCTTCGGGCTGAACACGCTGGTATTCGGAATCTTCTTCTCCATACTGGCGCTTCCGCTTGGCTTTCTCGGCGGACCCGCGGGCGCCATCGCGAGCGTTGCATGCTGGGCCACGGGACTCGGCGCGCAGGATGCTTGTCTGCGTTCCGGCATCGCGACGGTGGTCTCGATGAATAAGCGCGGCGTCGCGTTCGGTTCGTTCAACGGCGTTTACGGCGTGATGTGGTTTCTCGGCAGCCTCACGATGGGGCTGCTGTACTCGCGGTCTCTGATGGCCCTCGTCCTGTTTGGAATTGTCGCGCAACTCGGCGCGGCTGTGATGTTCTTCCGGCTTCGCGGCATGCTGGCTGCGAAAGCGACGTAGAGACGAACGGCTCTCAGGCGATCGCAACGATGGCGATACAATTCCGCTTGACGCCCGCGCGGCTGCGGGCGGCTCACGCGTGAAGGAGGGAACATGAGATACGGAGCGATAATCCGGGCGGCGGTAACACTCGCCGTCGCAGCCATAGCAATCGCACAGGTCGGCGCGATTCCCGGTGGTTTCACGCCGATCTTCGACGGCAAGACGACAAAAGGCTGGCATCTGAGCCGCACCGTGCACCACGGCACCACCGGCAACGTCTTCGTCGAAAACGGCGAGATCGTTCTCAAACAGCATCCCTACGGCCAGGGCGGCCTGCTGCTCACCGACAAGAAGTACCGCAATTTCGAACTCTACATCGAGGTGAAGGCCCCGTGGGGCTGCAACAGCGGCATCTTCCTGCGCTCCACCGAAGGCGGTTCGGCGTATCAACTCGAACTCGACCAGACTCGCGGAACCGGAAATCTGCTGGGCGAGAACATGCGTGTTTCGAAAACCGCGCAGGCCACCGACATCGACAAAGTCTGGAAGAACGAAGAATGGAATTCCATCCGAGTGCGCATGACGGGCGACGCGCCGCACATCACCGAGTGGATCAACGACGTGCAGATGTGGGACGTGGAGGAGCCGGTCAACGACAAGATCGCGGGCGAAACCAGCGGCATGATCGGGCTGCAGCTTCACTGGGGAGTCACCTACGCGCCCGCCGAAGGATCGTTCAGCATGTCGGGAAACTGGAAGCCGGACGCCGCTTATCGTTTCCGCAATATCGGAATCAAGGAACTGCCATGATGAGCGTAATCACGTGCAGATCAATCGTGGCCGGGCTGGCCGGTGCGTGCGCGCTCGCGGCGCAGGAGCCGACGCTGAAGAATTCGATTGGCATGGAACTGGTGCTGATCCATCCGGGTTCGATGCAGGTGGCCGTATTTCAGCCGGAGTGTCCGGATCCGAATGCTCCGGCGGCTGCTGCACGCGGCGGGTTGGCGGGACGAGGCGTTAGCGGGGTAAGCGGCGGAAGCGGTGCGGGGCCGGGAGCAGCGCAAGCGGCGGCATTCAGTGGACGCGGCGGTCGCGGTCGCGCTCCGGCCGATCCCCGCACGGCATGGACGGCGGCGGATTACGCGCGTTGCGCGGAACTGGCGAAGCAGGATGCGACTCCCGGCTTTTTGGTGACGATCAAGAAGCCCTACTACATAGGCAAGTACGAAGTTACTCAGGGCGAGTGGAAGAAAGTGATGGGCAGCAACCCTTCCGTGTTTCAGGGAAGTAAAGTAACCGACGACGCCGACCGGCATCCGGTCGACAGCGTAACCTGGAACGACGCGCAGGCTTTCGTGCGGAAGCTCAACGCGATGGAGAAGACGAAATCGTACCGGCTTCCCACGGAGTTTGAGTGGGAGTACGCGGGGCGCGCGGGCGAACCGGGGCAGACGAGTTGGAACGAAATCCGCGAAGTCGCGGTGGAGCAGATCGGCAATCAGGGGCCGAGCGCGACGACGCGCGCGGTCGGCACGAAAAAGCCGAACGCGTGGGGACTTTACGACATGCTCGGCAACGTGTGGGAGTGGGTGGACGATTACTATAACGAGAAGATGTTCCCCGATCCTGTCCCGCCGAAGCACGGGACGGAGCAGGTGCTGAAGGGCGGCGGGTTCGCCTCGGATGTGAAGAACGTGATCTACGCGACGCACGGCGCAGGACCGGGCGACGGCTGGGACGTGGGGTTCCGGGTCGCGCGGGATGTGCGGGCGAAATGAGCGCGGTCCGGCTGGAAGGGCGATTTCGCCAGCTATCCCTGAGCACTTTCGGTGTTGTCGTCGGCCAGAACGCCGTTCGGGCGGTACTCGCGCGTCTATGGGAGTTGAGCGGTTCAAGAGACGTTCTGACGCTTCACCGCGCAATTCCGGCTATCACTCGTTCATCACAACCACGCGGTTCTTCCCAAGTTCTTTCGCGCGCCTCTGGGCGTCATCCACGAGGCGGAGTATCTCAGATGCGGGTCGGTCGGCCGCCGCAAGTGTCAACCCAATACTTGCCGTAGGCCGGTAATCCAAGCCGCCAGTCCTCGCCCACGAGCGAAAACGAGCTTCGATCGCTCCGCGAGTCTTCTCGGCTAGCTCGCGGGCTCCTCCCTCCGATAGGCCGGGAGCGAGTACGATGATCTCATCACCTCCCCGGCGATATACTTCTCCGACCGCACCGATGATGTCGAGTACCGTTCTGGAGTACAGTCGAATCGCCTCGTCGCCAACAGTATGACCGTACTTGTCGTTGACCGCCTTGAAATTGTCCAGATCCATTTTAAAGACGGCGAGCATGGCTCCGGGCTCAAGGGTTTTCAGAATGGCGTGAAGATCACTTTCCCAGTAGCGCTGATCCGACAGTACTCCGAGCGGATCGAGATCCCTCCACCGTTTGAGCAGCGGGTACCGGTGGTTTGCCCGCTCCCATTTTTTCATTTTCCAGAACAGCTCGTCCTTCTCTATATCCGCTGGTCGAAAGGCGGCGCGAAGCATCGAAATGAGAGTCTTCGAGTCGACCTGCCGCGATGAGCGAAGGCCCCTTGGCTGGTAGAACTGTGTCGAGGCCGCCAGCAGATTCACGAGATCCGCGCCGTCACACCGTCTCACTATGCGCGGTCGGCGCGCCGCTGAACGTCTTTGGGAAGATTCGCGTACATCTCGCGGAACCGCCGCGAGGTGAACGATTTCATCCGATCAGCTCTTCCAGTGGCCGCGTCTCTCCCCGCCGATGCTCGTCAAGCGCCTCCTGGGCGAGTGAACGGAGCACACCCGGATTGTCGTGGAACCGCCGCTCCCACACTTCTTCATCTTCGATATTCTCGATGATCCGGGACGCAAGGGCATCCTGTTGCTGAGCGGAGAGCGACTCCGGCCGGCGCACCGCTTGTTCAAGAAGCCCCGTCATATATTCCGATATTAGCGTGGTAGCCCCGCGATCTTGCCTCGCGCGGAGAAGCTATCTGCTACGCGTGTCCCTCGGTCAGCGTCTCCACCACCGACAGTACTCCCAGTAACAGCAACGCCCCGACCCCCGCATACCTCACCATCTTCGGCGGTATCCGCTGAATAATCCACTGCCGAACTCCCGCGCCCACCGACGCCGCCAGCGCGCCCTTGGTCACCATCGCCCCGACCGCGCCCACCCACACCAGCACCGGAGCGCCAAAACGCGCGGCCATCGTCGCGGCCGTGATCTGCCCCACATCGCCCCACTCCGAGAAGAAAATCGCCGCGAACGAAACCAGCGCGGCCTTCGAGGCACGCTTCTCCTTCTCAAACGACGACCGTTCCACCGGCTTGCGCCACAGCGTAATCGCAACGCCGATAAAACTCAGGCTCGTCAGCGTTGCCACCAGATACGCTGGCAGCTTCCCGATCGCGCTTCCCACCGCCACCGCCACCGCCATCTTCGCCATGAAGGCGACCAGCATGCCGATCATGATCGGCACCGTGCGGTAACGCGTTGCCAGCACGCCCGTCGTGTACAGCAGCTTGTCGCCGACAATCTCCGCGACAAACACGGCACCATAAGTAGCGAATAGAATCGGGATCATTGCTTTGTTCCCGTGCCCGCCTTCGCTCCAGCATTCTTCGGCGTTGCCGGAGCGCCCGTGGCCTCAGCCTTCAGCGCCGACCATTTCGCCATCAACGCCGCATAAGCCGCTTCTTCCCTCGCGCAAGCCGCCATTTGCGCGGCGGTCGGAGGCATCTCCGCAGCCTGCATCGGCATCACGGCCGCAACCATTTGTCCGCCGATATCGGCAAGCGTCGAACTGGCAACAGCCGCGGTGGCGGCGCCACCTCTTCCCCCGCCTCCGCGTCCACCGCCTCTTCCGCCACCGGCCGCCGCTGCTGCAGCCTCGGCCGGTGCGATCTCTTCCAGCTTCGCGATCAGCGCATCGGTACTTGCCGATTGCGGACGCGCCTTCATCTTCTCGATCAGTGCCCGCGCTTCCGTTCGCGCACTCGCGGCATTCCGCGCGTCCGTCTCCATCCGCGTGGTGAGCGTGAAAATCTGCTGTACTTCCGGCGTCACCTTCACGCGCGGATCCATCTTCACGGCGATCGGCTGCGTCACACTCTGGCCACCCGCCGTCAGCCGCACACTATAAGTGCCGGGCGCAACCCACGGCGAATTGACCGACGGGTACGTGCGATGCGGCACTGCGCCGCCTCCGCCGCCCCCGCCGCCGCGTCCACCAGCCCCGCCGCCGGGGACCAGGTCGTAATGCAGGTCCCACGTGAACCGGTGCATTCCCGCCGACGTCTTCAGCACCTGCGGCGGCGCCGGCCAGTAAAGAGGCAGCGCGCAATCGGGAGCGCTCGGCGTATCCTGGCAAAGCCTGTTGTAAGCAACGGGGTCGGTGGCCGGGTCCGGACTGCGCACGGGATCGGTGCTTGAGTAAGTGCGAATCAACTTACCCTGCGCGTCCAGAAACTCAAGTTTGACGTCACCCGCCGCCGCTGGCAGATAGTAATCGACAATCGCGCCGGGAGGCGGATTCTCGCCGGCCGGCAGCTCCGGAGGCCATGGCGTCGGATCGTTGGTGCCGAAGCGCACGCGCAAGCCCGGCTCCGGTTTGAACAGATAAGCCGACTTCGCGGCGGCAGCCTCGGCCAGTTGGCGAAGCGGCGTCACGTCGTCGAGTATCCAGAAGCCGCGCCCGTGCGTGCCCGCCACCAGATCGGAACAGAAGCAGCTGTCGTCGTCCTTCACTTCGATGTCGCGCACGGAAATTGCCGGCATATCCAGGCGCAGCGAACTCCAGTTGTCGCCGTCGTCAATCGAAAACCAGACCTGTGTATCGGTCGCCGCGTAGAGCAGATCCTTCTTTCGCGGGTCTTCGCGGATCGAATTCGCCGCCGCGCCGGGCGCAATGCCGCGATCGATCTCCGTCCACGTCTTGCCGCCATCGTGTGTGCGCCAGAAATGCGCATTCAGATCGTCCAGGCGCAGCGTATTCGCGGCAATGTAAGCGGTGCGCGTGTCGAAGTGACCGGCTTCCATGTTGAAGATCCGCGTCCACGCCTTCAGTTGCGGCGGCGTGACGTTGCTCCACTTGGCGCCGCCATCCGTCGTAACCTGCACCAGACCGTCGCCGGTCCCCGCCCACAGAACCTTCAAATCCAGCGGCGATGGCGCAAGCGCAGTTACCGAACCCATCGCGGACGGCGTCACGGTTGACGCATATTTGCCCGCGTTCGCGGGAACGCCCCAAGTAGCGCGCGTCAGATCGCCGCTGATGGCGCGCCAACTGTGCCCGCCGTCCGCGGTCTTCCAGACGCCGGCAGTCGCATAGAAAAGAATGTTTGGATCTTTGGGCGACCAGATCAGCGGCTGCGTGCGCACGGTCCGCTCCGGAGGCTCATTCCCGCCGGTCCCACCGGTAGCTCCCGCAGCGCCGCGGCCCGGCCCGACGTTCTGTTTCTGTCCCGTCAGCCGGTTAAACACCGTCACCTTGCCGCCATAAACCAGATTCGGATTCTTCGGATCGGGCGCGGCCTCGCCGTACTCCTCGATCCCCACCGGATGCCAGTCGTGGAAAGTGATCTCGCCGTCGTTACCCCGGCTATCGACGCACGCCGACCCCGAATCCTGCTGCCCGCTGCAAAGCCGGTAGGGGAACGCGTTGTCGGCCGTTACGTGGTACATCGCGGCGGTCGGTTGCGTATACCAATTGCTCCACGATTCGCCGCGATTGGCCGAAACCACGCCGCCCTGATCGCTCACCAGCAAAATGATGTTCGGATTCTCGGGATTCACCCAGCTCTTCTGATAATCGTCGCCGCCCGGCGCGCCACGCACCGCCGACCACGTCAGCCCCGCGTCTTCCGTCCGCCAGAAAACCGTCGAGCAGCTATAGACAACCTTCGCATTCTTCGGATCGACCGTAATCGTGGGAAGATCCCCGCCGCCGATGCGCCCCAGCGGCCGCGTGTCGGGGGGATGCCGACCCGTCGACCCGGTTTCAAAGACGCGCGTATCGTCGGTCGCAAGGCCCCAGTGTTCGCCGCCGTCGGTGGTTTTGTAGAACGAAATGTTCCCGCCGCGCCCGCCGCGTCCGCCGCGCCCATTTGCCGCCGCCGGAGGAGGCACCCCAGCGGCAGGAGGTGCCGCGCCCGTATCGGCGGCCACCATCGCGTAAATAATCCTGGGATCGCTCGGCGCGATGGCGAGATTCGCCTGCATGATCGCAGGCAAACCGCCCCCCAGTTTCTTCCACGTGGTGCCGCCGTCGGTCGACTTGAAAACTCCGCCGTCTGTGCCGCCGAAAGCCCCATTCTCGTAAAAACCCTGTTGCTGCTGCCATAGAGCCGCGTAGACCGTATTCGGCTGGCTCGGATCGATTCGAACGTCGTTCCCGCTGGTGTATTCGTCCTTGTAAAGCACCTTCTCAAAGGACGTGCCGCCGTTGGTGGATCGGAAGATGCCGCGCTCCGCGTTTGGTCCGTACGGATGGCCCAGCGCGGCCACGAACAGGCGGTTGGGATTCTTCGGATCGACCTCGATATTGGCGATCATCTGCGAATCCCGCAGCCCCAGGTGGATCCAGGTCTTGCCCGCGTCGACCGACTTGTAAACTCCGTCGCCGGTCGCCAAATCCGGGCGAATAATCCCTGCGCCGGTGCCGACGTAAATCACGTTCGGGTCCGATGGCGCAACGGCGATGGCGCCGATCGATCCGGTCGGCTGGTTATCGAACAGCGGAATCCAGGTGGATCCGAAATCGGTCGATCGCCAGACGCCGCCGTTATCGAAGCCGATGTAAAAAACGTTTGGCTGGCCGGGAACGCCCGAAAGCGCGCGCGCGCGTCCCGCGCGGGGCGGACCGATCTGCCTCCAGTGCATCTCGGAGTAGAGCTTCGGCTCCAGGGATTGGGCTGTGGCGTATGTAACGAGGGCGGCGACGGGGAGGCCCAGGAGCGCAAGAGCACGACGCGAAAAAATCACGATTTCTCTCCTGAATCACAATAGTGTAGCAGCAGTCGAACGGATGTTCTTCACGCGGTTTGTCCCACGGACCCCGGAGCATGCTCGGCAGGTCAGGAGACAGCGCCTGTATTTTCCCAATCCAGCGCCAGCCCAAGCGGCGCTACAAAGTCGCGCGCCGTTTCCGGTGACAGAAACTTCGCCGTCGACAGTTGCTCGTGCTAACCATTTGAGGTTTCCGCGGATCAGGATTGGGCATTTCGCGCCCATACCGGCGCAACCTCTCTGATCCTTTTTCTCGTGTGCGAAGGGGTCCACGCCAGGTTGGACGCTCAGCATAAATGGACGGTTATGAACGCTCTTCCAACATCCTGACCCCGCCTTGAACTTTCAGCAGGCATTGATTTTGCGTGGCTTGCGCGTTCGGTGCCACGATTTGTTACGATGAACGCCGTCATCGGCCAGGCGTCAAACTCCGAAAACTACCCTGTTCGTTTTGCGTGCGTCGTCAGATCAGCGCCGAGATCTCTTCAGCGTCGGGGTGCGCTATTCTCACGTTCTTAAGAGCGACGAGGGCCATCTCTGCCATTTGGGGCACGCGCGCCCGAACCAGGCTCGAGCAGACCCATCACGTCGATGGCCTCGGCGCTGGACGCGCCGCGCAGCAGCCCGAAACACCGTTTCGGGGAAGGTCCCCTTCTTTTTGACACTTTCGCTCCGATACGACGCCCAGCGCCTGGCTGAAATCCGCTTGGAAGTCGTTCGATTGCAGATTCGCCGCCCGACGCCTCGCCCTGAAAAACGCACTCAACGCACCACCAGAAGTTCAGCGAATGAACTCAAGGGTTCGCTATGCCGGGGCTGGTCGTGGCAGACTTCATGCCGCTGCCAGGTCCGATGCGGGCGATACCGCCGACTTTCCTTCCTTAACAGCACGTCGCTCCCATTCGCATCCCTTAAGAAGAATGCGTCAGGATATTCGGCGGTTGCGGTCGACCCGTCAAATTCTCTTCGCAATGAAGACAATAATGCAAATAATAACTATTGTTCCGATAATCCCGTAACCAAACATTTCGATTCTCCTCAGGAGTTACCCTGCTGCAGTCACCGAGCAGTGAACGCCCTCTTTGGGACACATTCACCGCCCAACTTCGAAGTTGCACGTTCATGGCCGTCGAACGAAACCAATCGCGATTGTATGGAAGGCATGAATAGCGGGGAATCAGCGAACGAACAAGGCGAACGCGGCCATACTCAAGCCGATCGTTGACCGTTCGACCATAAAAGGTCACTTGACCTGGCGCGGTCAGAGAAAACTCCGAACCGGTCATTATGGCCAAGGGATGAGGGCTTCAAACGAACTCTCGTCGTTCCTTCTGTCGGCCAGCCAGCCGTCGCGTTGCCGATTCCCGCTTGGTCGAATGCTGATCGAACCGGACGGCCACTAATTTGCAGGTCGAAATGGGTGACCACGGCGGTTACTTGCAGGCCAACGGGCAAAAGGGGAATTCATAATGACTTGTAATACAAATACAAAATCGCAGTCCGGGAACATGCTCCTGGCACTCCTCGCAGGTGTCGGCGTCGGAGTCGTAGTAGGGCTGGCGATAGCTCCGAAATCAGGACGGAAACTGCGCGCAGACATTCGCAGCACCATGGACGATTGTCTGGATTCCGCCAGCCAGAAAGCCGGAGAACTCCGAAAGTCCGGCGCCAACCTTGCGCAACGCGGCCTACAGGACGTCCGGAAGACGGCGGGCAAAGCTTCTGAAAAGATCCAAGACGTTGTCAACGGAACCTTGGATGGACTTAATGGCGCTGTGGACAACGGCGCGGCGAAAAGCCATGAGGTGATCGGTCGCGCGGCGGATTCGGTTCGGACTGGAACTCTTGGCTGAGTTGGCGCGAGTGCAAGTCAAAGCGTCTCGCGATCCCGGGGCGTTCCCACAGTGTGAGTCGGCCCGCAGAGTTCAGTAGTAACGTCAGAGGCAAACACGCTCCGTCTTTTTCACGAACGAATGCGCGCGCCCAGCGTGTGCTGCAACTCGATTTTGGTCCTGGCTTGCCGGCAACGCAGGGCGGGCGTACTTTCGAGGAGGAGCTGAACGATCTTCCCGATCAGCGCAAGCCGTTGGACCGTTTGACGGGTTACGGACAAAGCACACCGCCGGTTCCACCCGAAGACAGGTCGATATGGAAGTGTATTTACCGGCTGTTGCTGGTGGGTGTTTCGATGCCATCGACGGAAGTTGATCAGCAATCACGTAGCGCGACGAATTCAGTCGCTTGAAAGCCGGCTCGCCGGCTGGCCGGAAGTTATGCGGTAGCTTCAGCCTACTACTAATGCCTGAGTCCGCGGCTGAGCACCACACTCACCAGCCCGAGGCCGCCGATCGCAATCCCCGCCACGCGGTTAATCCAGTGCATGGTCTGGCCCGTAATCCTGTCTCGCAGGAGATTCGCGGCACAGGCCAGTATCGCCCACCAGCTCATCGACCCACAGAAGATGCCGGCCACCAGAAACATGGTCTGCCATAGTGGCCGCTGCCTACCCAGACCGAGCGTGGCCAACACAGCCAGGAACGAAAGCACCGTCGTAGGGTTAGTCGCACACAGGAAAAACGTTGAGACGAGATCCGATTTGTCCGCAGATTTGCCCCTGGATGTTACGAGCGACCGTGGCGACTTGCAATAGTACACCAGTCCGATGCCCATCAGGAGGATCCCACCGATCAGCCGGATCCGGAATTCTTCGCCGATCAGAAACTGAATCACCAGGCGTATGCCGAACCCCGCGATGGATCCGTACAGTGTATCGGCGAGCGCGGCACCCAAACCGGAGAGGAGACCCGACCTCCAGCCCTTCTCCAGTGTCCGCTGAATGCACAGCACGTTGACCGGGCCGACCGGAGCCGCGATGATCAGGCCGGCAACCAGACCTCTCATGGTTAATTCCAAATCCGCCAGCATGGCATGTCGTCCGATGAAATTGCTACGGATTCCGCTCTTTAACTCAAATGCGTGTGATACATCTCAGATCGGAGAAGTCGCCCGATTCCATCATAACTGCCCGCGAACTGCACTGCTCTGAGATGCGTCGACCCTGCAAAGTGAAGCTGAAGGGTCTTTTCGGGCCGTGATCCGGCCAGCTTCTCAGTCCTCCGGAATTCGCATGGCGTGCTACCGGCTGGCTGCAGAAGCTCCATGTTCGCCGTTTTCCGGCGGTGCTCGCCATAATATTGATCTCGATCGCGGCTGCCAGCGGCATCAACTGCTTGATATTGAATCAATTCGTGCAGGTGGTGGACGACCTGCCGGGCCAGCGCGAGAACATTGATGCCAGGATGGAGGCGCTGCGAACTCCCGACAAAATCCTCATCGGAGTATGGGGATTCGGCGGTGATCACCGAACTCGCTCTCCGCCCCTTCCTCCCAACGGCTCCTGACAAGTTTGTTGTCAGCCTCAAGGCTGCCCTGGAATATCTGGGTGTTGCCGCGCCACCGACGAGGCTGGGAGTATCCGGAGAACCAATTGTTCCTCGGCCACCGCCATCCGAATCTGGAATCACGTAGCCGTATAACGAAATGATGGAGGGGAGTCGAACTATCAGAGGGTATTGAAAACAAGCAAGTTACTGATTCTGCGATGTTGCTGATTGCGCGTATTGTGTGGATTGCGCGGTAGGTGGCACGATTTGGCACGATGATCTGCAGGCCATAGTCTGGCGATAGTCCCCTGGCACCCCGATCTTCCGGTGCGCCCGTCTCGCAGCGAAGAGGGAAATGTCTCATAATCAGAACAGATGGGTTTACAGATCCAGCAAAGGAACACGGAAGCCGCCATTCTGGCCCGGCTCATCCAGTCGAGGACGGCGATGGATTCGCACATTGCACGATATCTTCTCTCGCTTGACTTCGAGCCGGAGGATGTCGATCGCATGAACCTGCTCGCCGAACGAGCTCGCGAGGGGGAACTCTCAGCCGAGGAGGAGGCGGAACTGGACAGCTATCTGCACGTGGGCAACCTTCTGACGATTATGCAGTCGAAGTCGAGGGTTTACCTGCGGGCACAAGAAGGTACACCGTCCCCGCAGTGAATCTGCCGCTCGTTCAGCAAGTCAGAACTCGAGCGAAAAATCGATGTGAGTATTGCGGGATACCATTTCCGGGCTACAGGCTTCCGTACCAGATCGATCACATCATTGCGCGGCAGCACGGCGGAAGCTCAGAAGCCGATAACCTGGCTCTCTGTTGTCTCCACTGTAACCGTCACAAGGGTCCCAATATTGCTGGTCGTGACACCGGAACTGATGATATCGTGCGGCTCTATCACCCTCGTCGCGATTTGTGGAGCGAACACTTTCAGCTCGATGGCGCGGTCCTCGTCGGACTCACGGCAATCGGCCGAGTCACGGTTCGTGTGCTGGCAATGAATGAGCCTGAGTTTCTGGCGGCTCGTCAGGCGCTGATTCAAGAGGGTGCCTGGCGACCGTTGGAGTGACCCGCGTTGTTGAAGCGATGTTTGGCTCGTGGCCTCGGTCGGGCTCGGCATTACCGATCAACTTCCGAGTGGCACTTCACCCGTGTATTCCATTGCGCCGCGAAGCCAGGAGTGAAAGCGGATCTCCAGATCTCGCAGAGCACTAGCCCATGGCAACGCGCGAGTCAATACCAGCGACATCATTTGCAGATTAGGCTGCCCATCCCTTCTGAGTGGGCGGACCTTTGCGGCAACCTCGAGACCGGCACGGCTAAGACGAGACTGCACCTCGCTGGTCACTTCGTGCTGGGAATTGCCGTTATTCGCGCTGTAAGTTGAAAGCTGAACGACGGTATCCCTGGGAATTCGAGCGACCGCCGCAGCCAGCAAATCGAGGTCGTCCGGGTACATGTCGGCTGGTTTGGGGCATCCGACTGGAACGTGGCTGATCACGTATTGGTCGAAAGAAAAGAAGACCAAGTCCGCTGAGACTGGAAGTTCCTGATTGAATCGAAGGCGCCAGTCTCCATCAAAGACGCATCCATCCGACAATCCCATCTCATGGGCCCAGGCTCGAAGCTCGCCCACGGTCGCGGGATCGGCCTCACAAAGCAGGAGGGAGAGATTGTGGTGCCACATGTTCACGACGAAGCTGGCGCTGTTCGGGTAACCGGTCCTGTTCGGCGCGAGTGCCGCCAGCCTGTGCCGAGCCTCCTCATACGGACTTCGCGCTCCCGGGAGGCGTGTACGAACGCGGTCAAATAGCAATGCTGTGACATCTAGCCTGGGGCGTTCCGTCGCAAATGGCGACATTGCATGTGAATCGATCAACAGAAGTCGCCCTGCGTGATCTTGGCTGGCGTTCAGAATTTCACACAGAACCCAGTGCTGCAATAGGTTCCCGACATTTCCCCTATAGATGGGCATCTCTAATGGTTTCCGCCGTCACAGTCATATTAAACCGCCGCCAAAACTAGTGGAGGCAGTTCAGCAACTGCGGATGCTGGCACGATTTTATCGGCAGAAGCTCAATGGCCCTTGATTCTAAACGAATTAAATTGGTGGAGGCGGGGGGAGTCGAA
>PLEX01000059.1 GCA_003136575.1 Bryobacterales bacterium
CCTCTTCCATGCCATTTAAGAAATATCAATGAGTTACGGGGATTTCTATCAGAAACAAAAGACTTAGCGGACGTCGATTTGGACGCCGGTGGACGCCACAGAAGGCTTTTTCACCGGTATGGACCCCGCCCGGACTCCAGGACCCCACGTCGAGATTGGCACAGGGCTTGCTCTGACGCCCGCGGTTGCCTGGGTGTTTTGATTGTTGTCTTCTGGAGAAGACAACAAATTACTTTCTATATAGGGAGGAAAGGGAGGATGCCCATGCGGACAGCCGGACGTGGCATCGAGGCCGCGATCTCAAAGTTCGCCACAGGCGTCACCCGTGCCCGGGGAGCATAAATATCCCACACCTCCCAGATCGCCGTTCCGAGCCCCTGGGTGGATAACTCAACCCTCTGCCGTTGACCGTGAAGTAGCAGACCTCCGGCATATGCGACGCATATACAATGGAGATGCGTGTTTGATTGGGATCGGCACAACCTGAAGAAGATCAAGATTCATGGCGTAAGCGCCGTGGAGGCAGAGGAGGCACTTTCGATCAGCCCGGTTTTGATCTACGAACAGGACGCTGATACAGAGTCGCGCTACGTCTACTACGGCGAAACCGCCAGCCTTCGATTGCTGGCGGTCGTCCTGACGGAGCGCAATGAGAAGATTCGTGTAATTACAGCTTACGATTTGGACGCGGGGCAGAAGCGAGACTATCTTGAGCGTCGCCTGCGGGAAAGTTGAAGAAATGGAAAAACGCAAAGTGAAACAGCTGTCCGTTCCGCGGTTTGCAAGCGAACAAGACGAAGCAAAGTGGTGGTCCGGTGCCGAGGGACGCGCGTTCCTGAAGTCGTCGGCACGGACCGCAACCGGATCGGTCGGTTCGAAACTGGTTGCAAGCCTGGCCCGTGCCGGCAGCGTGCAGATCGCGTTGCGGCTGCCGTCACCGGATCTCGCCCGTGCGCGGACTATCGCCGAACGCAAGGGCATTGGTTACCAGACCCTCCTGAAGATGCTGGTGCATGAGGGTTTGCAGCGCGCGGAAACCGGGGATCGAGGTTAAACGGCGCCGATCCGCCGCGGAATTCAACCCTGCGCCCTTGATCGCGAGTTATCCGCTATCGAGCCGGCTTCGCTTTCGTGTCAATCTCGGTACTCCCGCCAACATAAACGCAGGCATCAGCCATTTGGCCGAGAGAAAGAGTGCTGCCCTTGAACGCGCTTACGCAGCCGCCGGGGCCGCGGCAGGTCGTCGCCGTCCGGCCAAGGAACTCCTCAGCGGTGAATTCCCGGAAGGGCAGGTTGTCGTCTTTGGCATTGTTTTCTTCCTTCACCTCGGCAAGGTAGTTGTCATAAATCTGATCGGCCAGCGGCACGTTCTTCTCGTACCAGCGGTCATCGCCGGTTTTGTCGCCGCCCAACAGCAAGAGCGCCACCCGGCGAGGATCGAAGATGTAAAGCACACGGCAGGGCCTTCCCTGGTGTTGCACGCGGAGTTCACGCATCGCGGAATGGCGCGAACCGCTCACGCCGCTGCTGTACGGAAACGGGAGATGGGGGCCATGCTCTTCCAGCAGCAATACGGCTCTCTCAACCGATGTGCGTTCGGCCTCGGTAAGTCCGTTCCGCCAAACTTTGAATTCATCAGTGACCTCGACGTCCCACGCCACAATCAAATTATAACGCAAAGCTAATATAATTTCTGGGTTATATTTCCCGCCTGCTCCACCACGTGCGGCTCCTGCATGCGCATGGGACGGAGCCCGCATCGGGCTCGGCGCGGACAGGGATTGATATGCTTCAATCTGGATTTCGGATCATGAACGAAGATCACAGCCAGGTCTCCTTTGTGGACGTGTGCGAACGCGATCTGGACTTCGTGCTTGCCGAAGAGATCGAATGCAGTCAGACTTTCCGCTCCTGGTTCCTGGAGCGGACAGGAGCCGCGTCGGATATGCGTGAACTTCTCCGTCTGGGACGCTCTGTGATTACCCAGCATGGTGAGACCGATCTTCTCGTTGTACACGGAGGCGAGAATGGACGCCGGGCGCTGTTGATCGAAAACAAGATCGCCGCCTCGTTTACGGCGTTGCAACCCGAGCGGTACCGGGTTCGAGGGAATGCTGGGATAAAGGACGGGGAGTGGGCGATGTTCGCCACGGTGCTGATCGCACCGCAGGTCTATCTAAAGGACGTGCCCGAGAAGAAATTTGATTATCGGGTGAGCTACCAGGAGTGCGAGAGGGCCTTGGACGGGGACGACCTGCGTGCTCAGTTCAAACGCCGGATCTTCCATGCGGCTTGTGATAAGGCAAAGCGACCGTGGGACAAGGTTGTTGATCTGGCTCTGACGGAGTGGTTCAAGGAGGCACGGAGCTTTGCGGCTGGCGCATTCCCGGATCTGCCTCTCCCTGCCGAGGGCGCAGGCCGGGCACCGAGCAGCAAGTGGATCACCTTCGCAGTGCGCGGATTTCCTCAATCCCGCGTGATCATCGAGATAAAGCCACACAACGGCGTGGTTGATCTGCGGTTTCCCGGCGTGGAGATTGGCGACCTGCGGCGCGGACTCGGTACCTTGGTCCTCAACGGGACTGACACCGTCGTAGCAGGGAAATCTGTTGCCATACGGATCCTACACCCGAAAGTGAATACGGATCAACCATTTCTCGGTCAGGAGGAGAGCCTCCGACCCATGCTCGCGAGCGCGGACCTGCTTCACAAGTTCGCAGCGGAGCACAAGGAAAAAATCATCGGCTTGCTCGGATAGGGTCCGTCTGAAGGCGATTGACAGCGGTCCTTCGATCTGGCAACGCTGGACGACGCTCGGGGGCTACTCTGAGCGCCCGGAGTCCAAATTTCGGCTAGTTTGGACTCCAAATGGACTCCGCGCGACCTCTTCCACGACGCGGAAGCGCGCGAGGATTTTTGTAACTCTATGTTTTATTGAGCTTTGTTTTGGTGGACCTGAAGNNGACCTCTTCCATGCCATGGAAGCGCGCTCCCAACTGCGCCACAGGCCCACACGGAGAGGAACGAAACCATCATACCATCGGACAATCTTTACAGTGTGGTCGCCGCCCACGCCTTACAATAAAGGCTGATGAGTAAATCGCACCGGTTGCGACCGGTAGCCGTTGCACTCCTGCTTGCCTTGGTCCTGACGTCGTGCGCCGGGGGGACGCATCGCCCTTTTTTCCGAAGGCACAAGCAGGTCACCGGCACGCCACCGGTACTGAAGGTCGCGACCCGCGATGAACTCAACGCCATCATCGCGCGCACGTACAACGCAGTCCACTCCTTCCAGGCCACCAATGTGGACCTGACGGCATCCTCCGGAAACGTTCACCAGGCCGACATCAAAGATTATCCGGCGCTTTCCGGTATTATCCTCTTCCGCAAGCCGGATGGCATTCGCGTTCAGGCCACCCTTCTCGGCGCACTGGCGTTCGATATGGTGTCCGATGGCACGCGTTTTCGGGTCTTCCTGCGGAAGGGTAGCCTGTTCTTCGAGGGCCTGAACTCGGCGCCCGCGACGTCGGCGAACAAAATGGAAAATCTCCGGCCGGAGGCTTTCCTTTCGTCGATGTTAATTCCTCCCTGGGACCCGGCGACCGAATCTGTCATGCTCAAGGACGATACCGACGAAGACGATGCCCTGTACCGTCTGGAATTCAACCGTAAAGCGAAGGACGGAACGCCGATCCCCGGCCGCGAAGTACTGTTCGATCGCGAGGATCTCAGTATTGTCCGCCAAAAAGTTTGGGACGCCGATGGAAACATCGTCAGCGACACCGCCTATTCCAAATGGCAGATGTTCGGCGGCGTGCCGTTTCCGGCGCACATCGACATCAACCGGCGGATCGATGGCTACGGCGTCGCAATTGAAATCGACAAAGACAAAATGCAGATGAACAAAGACCTGACCGACGAGCAGTTCGTGCTCGAACAGCCGGAAGGCTCCACGCGCAGGGTGATCGAGTGATCCTCCGGCTGGTTTGGGAAAACATTCGGTTTCGCCCTATGCGGACGCTGCTCAGCGTGCTGCTGATCGGCGTTCCGGTGATGCTGATTCTGACGCTGGTGGGCGTCAGCCAGGGTTTCATGGAGGATTCGAGGCAGCGCACCAGAGGCGTGGGAGCGGACATCATGGTGATGCCCGCCAACAGTTCCTTCACCACGGGCGCGACTGCCACTCTGCCCGAAAGCATGGTGGGCTTCCTGAAGAAGCTGCCACACGTTATCGAGACGGTCGGCGTCGACCGCGCCTTATCCGGCAAGCTTTGGGATAGCCTGAGCGGAATCGATTACTCCGCGTTTAAGAGGATGAACGGCGGATTCAGATTCGTCGAAGGCGACGAGGAACACGCCTTCCGCCAGCCGCGCGATGTCGTCGTGGACACGCTCTATGCCGCCGAGCAGCATCCGAACCTGCACGTTGGAAGCCGGACGAAGCTCCTGAACCAGTGGTGGAACGTGTCAGCCATAGTCGACTCCGGCAAGCTGGGCCACGTTTTCGTGCGGATCGGAGAATTGCAGGAACTGACCGAGTCTCAGGGCAAGGTGAGCCAGATATACCTGAAGCTCGACGACCCGAAGAACATCGACGCCGTAATCGAAACGCTTCATGGGCTGCTCGCCGGTTATACCGTCGTCACGATCAAGGAGTGGATCGAGATGACGAGTGTCGATCAGATACCGGCGCTAAAGATATTCGTCAACGTGATCATCGGGATCGGGGTTGTCACCGGACTGGTTGTGGTGTCGCTGTCGATGTACATGGCGGTGCTTCAGAGAACGCGGGAAATCGGCATTTTGAAATCTATGGGAGCGACGAAGCTATTCGTCATGAACCTGATTCTCTGGGAGGCGGCCGCCATGGGGCTAGGCGGGACAGTGGTCGGTATCGCGCTGAGCTTCGCGTCCAAAGCCGCCCTGAAACACTTCGTGGCGGCATCGTTGCCGCAGGCGATCGTGCCGGACTGGTGGCCGATCGTGTTTGGCATAGCCCTGGGTTCCGCGTTACTCGGCGCGATTTACCCCGGCATGATCGCCGTTCGGCACGATCCCATTGAGGCGCTCTCGTATGAGTAGCGCGCCGGTTCTCAGCCCCGTGCCCGAGACCATCATTCGGCTGCGCGGTTTGCGCAAGGTTTACAAAACGGGCAAGGTCTCGGTGGAAGCGCTGCGTGGCGTCGATCTGGATGTTCCCAAGGGCGAATTCCTCTCCGTCGTTGGACCGTCGGGATCGGGCAAATCTACGCTGTTCCACATTGTCGGCGGCCTCACCCCGCCCACCGCGGGCGATGTCATTGTCGGGGGCATGGACGTCGGCAAAGTGAGCGACGCCAAACGCACCGAACTCCGCCGCACCACGGTCTCGTTCGTGTTCCAGAAGTTCAACCTGCTGCCGAATCTCACGGCGCGCGACAACATCCGCACGGCGCTCTACATCGCGGGCCGCCCGATGAAACGCTTCGAGGCCGAACTCAGCAATGTACTCGAGCTTCTCGGAATCGGAAGCCGCCTCGATCACCGGCCCAACGAGATGTCGGGCGGCGAACAGCAGCGCGTGGCCATCGCCCGCGCGCTTGCCACCGGACCGGCCATTTTGCTGGCCGACGAGCCGACAGGCAATCTGGATTCGACCAACTCGCTCGCCGTCCTGAATCTTCTGCGCGATCTGAACGAACGCCTCGGCCAGACAATTCTGATGATCACCCATAACGCGGAGGCCGCCGCTTTCGGGCACCGGACCGTGCACATGCGCGATGGCAGGATCGTGGAAACACTGGCACACAGCTAAACGAGATTCAGGGATGTTTGCGCCAGAAACACATGCAGAAGCCACAAACCCACAGAGTGCGGTCGACCCGGTTCCGGACTCGCCCGCCGTCGCGGAAAAACAAAGCCGTGGCCCGCTGATTGCAGCAAGCCTCGCGATCCTGCTGGTAACCGCAGGGCTCCTCGTATATTCGCAGACGCTCGCGTTTGCGTGGGACGAGGGCTACCATCTTGTAGCCGCGTTTCTGATTGCGCACGGCAAGATTCCGTACATCGATTTCGTTTTTCCGCAAACGCCGCTCAACGCCTACTGGAACGCCCTGCTGTTGAAAATATTCGGCGAAAGCTGGCGAGTTCCGCACACAGCCGCGGCGATTCTCACATCCTGCGCGGTCGCGATGATCGCCGGTTACGTTTACCGCACTCTTCCCGCGTCGCGATCCTGGCGCGGCGCTGCCGCCATCGCCGCCGCCGTGATCATGGGCTGCAACACCGCCGTGGTGGATTTCGGCTCGCTTCAGGCTTACGGGATGTGTCTGGTCATGATGGTTGCAGCGTACCTCGCGACCGTAAGCGGCGTGAATCGCGCGAGTCTGCTGCGGCCGGCGTTGGCGGGACTTTGCGCGGGCGCCGCGGCGGCATCCTCCCTGCTGACGGCTCCGGTAGCGCCGGTATTGGTGGTCTGGATGCTGCTCGTGAATCGTGCCGGCGTCCGGATCGGAAAACTTGCCGTTTTTTGCGTGGGCTACGTGGTCGCGTTTATCCCCCTGCTGCGGCTGCTCGTCAAAGCGCCGCACCCGGTGATCTTTGGCTTTCTCCACTACCAGTTGCTCTATAGAAAAGTAGAGTGGGATGGCGCCGGCGTGCATAATCTCGGCGAAGTACTGAGTTGGGCGAATTCGAGCCAGGCGGTCCTGCTGGTGTTGCTGGCAGCCGCGGGAATCGCGTTCGCGGACCACCGACGATTGCAGTCGCCCGGCGGTTCCGCTTCCTGGCGAACGTCGCCTCAATCCGAGTTGTACCTCTGCGGCTGGCTGGCGATCGCGCTGACCATTCATCTGCTCACGGCGCGCCCCACATTCACCCGGTACTTCCTGCTGACTGTACCGTTTCTTTCCATTCTCGCGGCCAATGGCTTATATGAGGTGACGACGCGCCTTGCCTCGCGCCCCCGCCCATGGCTCGCAGCCGGAATCCTTTGTGCGATTACCGTATACGGTCTGAGCGCATCTCTGTTCGACGAACGCGACGACCTCATGTGGAAAGACGTGGAACAAGCGGCGGCTAAAGTTCGCGAGGTCACGCCACCGACAGCCGCGCTGCTGGCGGACGAAACCGTCTACTTCCTGTTGCGGCGCACTCCGCCCTCCGGCATGGAACTGGAGGACTCACACAAGCTCAGGTTTCCCGATTCCGAAGCCGCCGCGCTGCATATCGTGCCACGCCCCAAACTGGATCTCATGATCAGGGCCGGCCGCTTCGACACGGTCGAAATGTGCGACGACGACGAAATCAGCCGTATCGGTCTGGCGACGCTCTACGGGAAGAGCGCGACGGTCGGGACCTGCCAGGTGTTCTGGAGCTTCGGCACTAAACCACAGCCCGAAGCCGAAAAATAGACGGATTACGCCGCTTCCCTCCGCCTGGCCTCTATCGTGGCCACCACGCGTTCAACCCCCCCGTCGAAATCGGGGAACAGATCAACGTACTGCGTTTCGCGCTGAATCCTGGCCGGAACCCGGCACTCGTCCAGCCGAACCGGGATCAGGAAAACGTCGTCGATCGGCAGCCGGCTTGCGCAATCCAGCGCATACCGTACTTCGGCCTGAAACCCGCCGCGCTTTTTTACCGAATGCGAAGAGAAGCAGGCGATGAAAAAATCGGCGTTAGCTATGGCGTCTTCAATGCGCCGGGGCCAGTTCTGGCCGGGCAACAGCCTTCGCCGATCCAGCCATGGAGAATACCCGCGGGACCGCAGTACGTTGAACAAGCGCTCCGACGTCGCAAGGTCCTCCGTTGCGTAGGCGATAAAAACGCGGAGCCGGTTTGCCTCGCGCAGCGACACACGCCCGGTGTTGCCCCGCTCGAACACTCCCAGACCGTCGACTTCCACGCGCCGGGATCGCCGCAGAGACCGGCGAATCAGTTGCGCCAGTTGTTCACTGTCCATGGTTTTTCGGATTCGCCTCCGCTGGGTGTTTTCGCTTCTCCGGGTGGAAAATCCACCGTTTCCCCGGTTGGATGGTTCCGAGGCCAGGGAGTTCGGCGGGCCGCCCGCTGCGCAACGCGCGAATGATCCGATTCACTACGCGATCCATCTGGTCCGCCGCGTCGCCGGGAGCTACCCGCTGCCTGCGGGCTTCATGATTTGCCAATTCCGCTTTCTTCATACGCCCAGAGAGTAACATGCGGAGAGAATCCTCAACGCATAAATTATTGATAACAAAAGGCAAAATTCACGAACTGTTAAATGAATCATATTTAATCGCGCCTTAAGGGATGATTCATCTCGGTTCCGCTATGATTCTGACAGACGAATCCGTCGTCGAAATCTAAAGGAGATATCACAATTATGAAAAAACTTATGACCATCGCTCTCGGCCTCGGGCTCGTGCTCGGTGCCGTATCGTTCGCTGCCGATGCACCCGCAAAGGCCACCAAGGCGAAGACCACCAAGGCAAAGTCCACCAAGACGAAGTCGACCGCCAAGATGTAGTTTTCCGGGCTGACTGCCTCGGAAAAAGTGGCAGTCAGCCCATCACCTCCCTCCCCGTTTTGCCCGTCCCCGCAGTCTCCCGTCGTCCTTTTTTCGGCACCTTGACGTTGTCCCTACGAATCATCTAATCTCTAGTAGTATTATCTAGTTGGCATGTCTGGCTGTGCCGGGAGATTTGCAGCCCCGTCCCGGTTCCCGGCAATCAACCATGAATATATCCGTCAAGGGCGAATACGCGCTGCACGCCATTTTCGACCTGGCCTCACAACCGGGCAAGGATCCGGTGAGGATCGCCGACATTGCACGACGCCAGCAGATCCCGCAAAAATTTCTTGAACTCATCCTCGCCAGCCTGAAACAGGGCGGGTTTGTGGAATCGCGTCGAGGCGCCGAGGGGGGCTACTTGCTGGCCCGCCGCCCGGAATCCATCAACGTGGGCGAGGTGCTGCGTTTCGTCGAAGGCAGACAGGAAGAACGGTCGCGCCTGCGGAGACAAACCGACTCTCCGCTGGGCGACCTTTGGGAGAGAACCGACAAAGCCATGGACGCAGTCCTCGACTCCGCCACATTCGCACAACTGGTCCGCGACTGGACCGAACGTCACAACCGATTCGTACCAAACTGGGAGATCTGATGTTTTTCGAAGACAACTCATTAAGCATTGGCCGGACTCCGCTGGTCCGCCTCAATCGCGTTACCGACGGGGCGCCGGTTACGCTTCTCGGCAAGATCGAAGGCCGTAACCCGGCCTATTCCGTGAAGTGCCGTATTGGCGCGTCCATGATCTGGGACGCCGAAAAGCGCGGCATTCTGAAGCCGGGCAAGGAACTGATTGAGCCGACGAGCGGCAACACCGGGATTGCTCTGGCGTTCGTGGCCGCCGCCCGGGGCTATCCCATTACGCTCACCATGCCGGAGACGATGTCGCTTGAACGCCGAAAAGTTCTGAGCGTTTTCGGCGCCAGGCTCGTGCTGACGGAAGGTTCGCGAGGCATGAACGGCGCGATCGCCAAGGCACAGGAGATCGTCGCATCGGACCCGGACCGATACGTCCTGCTCCAACAGTTCGAGAATCCCGCGAATCCGGATATCCATTTCAAGACGACCGGTCCCGAAATCTGGGATGACACCGACGGCAAGATCGATGTGTTCGTGTCGGGCGTAGGCACCGGCGGCACCATCACCGGCGTTTCGCGCTTTATTAAACAGGCGAAGGGAAGACCGATCATAACGATTGCGGTTGAGCCCACCGGCAGCCCCGTCATTACCCAGACACGTCACGGCGACCCGGTGAAGCCGGGGCCGCACAAGATCCAGGGCATCGGAGCCGGCTTTATACCCGGCAATCTGGATCTGTCTCTGATTGACCGCGTCGAGTTGGTTACGAATGAAGAATCGATAGAGATGGCGCGTCGGCTGGCGCGCGAAGAAGGCATCCTCGCCGGAATCTCCTGCGGGGCCGCCGTCGCCGCGGCTGTTCGCATTGCGAAGGAAGAGCAATTCGCAGGCAAAACGATCGTTACCGTTCTCCCGGATTCCGGTGAACGCTATCTCACCAGTATTCTGTTCGAGGGAATGTTCGAATCCTGATCGCCGGGTTGCCAATGGCTTCCGCCCGGCGCATACAGGACTTTGCGGTGTGTGACAAAATATTACCGCCCGGGGCGATGTTTTTCCACTAAGCTGGCCACATGGCCATCAACGTCGACAGCACATTCCCATATCTGAGCCGCCGCGGTTTTATCCTTGCGGGCGGCGCAGCGCTCACGGCAGTGAGCGCGTTTCCGGCCGACCCGGCCTGCACGCTGTTCACCGAGCAGGAGGAGGGTCCTTACTACGTCGACGATGAAACGCTTCGGAGCAACGTAACTGAGGGCAAGCTCGGCGTCCCGATTCAGCTGGCTGTCATGCTTGTCGACTCCCGGACGTGCAAGCCGCTGAGTGACGCCGCGCTCGACATCTGGCATTGCGACGCCACGGGTGTTTACTCGGGATTCACGGCGATGAATCCCGACGGCCCTCCGGGCGGCGGCCCGGGCGGTCCCGGCGGTCCGGGAAGACGCGGACCAGGGGGCCCCGGCGGTCCTCCACCGGATTTTGCCGGTGGGCCCGGCGGACCACCTCCCGGAAGTTTCGGACGCGGCGGTTTCGGTCCTGGCGGACCCGGTGGTCGCGGCGAACGAAAGATCGATCCGACACGCTTCCTCCGCGGCGTACAGCTGACCGACGCGAAAGGACGCGCGGAATTCTCAACCATTTACCCCGGCTGGTACTCCGGACGGGCCATTCACATCCACGTCAAAGCGCATGTCGGAGGATCGGCTGCGGCAAAGTACTCCGGCGGACACGTCGCTCATACAGGCCAGTTTTTCTTCCCGGAAGACCTTACGGAACGAGTCGCCCGCCTCGAACCGTATGCGAAACGGCTGGCCGTCCATCGCACCACGCAGGAAGAAGACGATATCTTCCAGCATCAGCACGGCGCAGAAGGTATGCTCCGAATGGAGCGGCTCGGCAAGACGGACGCAGAGGGTTTTCGCGCTACGATCACGGTGGCGATAAATCCCGAAGCCATACCTGAGCCGGTTCAGGGTGGACCGGGTCGCGGCCGCAGTGGTCCGCCTCCGGGGCGCGCATAGGCGGTGAAGACGGCGTGCGGGCTCGGCGGATAGAGAGCACTAACTCGCCGCGCCTCCCGCCTGAAGCGTTCGGCGCACACTTTCGCAGGTACTCCCGGTCCCCGACTCCGATCGTGCAACAATTGGACGCAAAGTTGCGTCCGGGATCGAATGACGGCCCTCAGCCACGCGGGCAATAAGCGGGAGTAGCTACAAACAGAAAGCTGCAAATGAATGACAAATAAATAGCTTGACTTAAAGGCAATTAAACTTTACACTCGGGTTGCCACTATAATTAGTCCGCTGCGGAGGGTTAGAGGATGAGCCTTACAGGTACGCACCATATTTTCGGAGGCATCAGCGAGACTGGGTTAAATAATTTTCTGAATGTCTTTTTTACGGCTCGCCCGCATCTGCTTGCCTACGGCAGCGCGTATTATGCCGGCGATCCGACTCAGGTCACGCTGATCGACCTATCCAGCCTCCCGTTCGCGCTCTCCGGACTACAGTTTCTTCTCCAGCTTCAGATACCCAGTGTCGATATCACACCCGCGAACTCAGCGGGTGAGCTATTACCTCCCGGGCCGGACCAATTCACGATCTTCACCGAGGTGCTGATCCGTTTCCTCTGCGGACCGTCGATTGTCGGGATTACGCGCGTTCAGCCTCCTCATGAGATTGACGTTACGTTCAACGTGGCAGCCCTCTGCGCTCCCCGGGTGATCGATCCGACGCCGGGTACAGGGACCATAGGCATCGACCTGGTGGAACTGGAGATTACCGGGATTGCCCCGGAAGGCCTGGAGGAAATCCTTGAATGTATTCTGACTGCACTGCTGCGCGGCGCACTCTCCCAGGTGATCGTCCCCTTCAGCGTTTTTACCCTCGATGGGGTGTCGCTTACGCTCCAGCAGGGTCCGATAGCAGCGGCCAATCAGATTGAAGTTTTTGGAGACATTAGCTGACATGCCCGACATTACATTAGCCGCCGACCAGACCGCCGCCACCAGGCTGGTGCATGACGCTGAGACGATTTTCGGTACGCAGTCGAAGAGCGGCTCGGGCAGCCTGGGGCCTTTCGTGGCCAGTTATGGCGTCAGCGCCTCGTTTTCTGGCGGCAGTGTCGCCCTTCAGGCGCCCAATATTATCGGCCTCGACGACATTCATCTCAACTATTCGCTGGACCTTTCCTTTGGCATCGACCTGAATAGCTTCCTGCCGCATTTCTGTCTGCCACAGATATGCGTAACGATCCCTTTTATCGGAACCATCTGCACACCGAAGATCTGTATCAACTGGCCAACGATAACGTTTCCGTTCAGCTACTCCGATTTTGTCGATTTCTCCGCCGATTTTCAGGTCATCCCCCATTTGAGCGGAAGCAACTGGCTGATCGACATACGAATCGTTTCGATCCCGACGCTCGCGATCAGCGTGGCGGCGGCGGCGATTCTGACCGCTTTGGGTCTGGCCCTCGGTGCCGCTGTCTCCTGGATTCCCTTCATAGGTCCGTTGCTGGACGTCCTGATAGCGGCGGTGATGGCAGGGATCGGGATTGCCGGAATCACTGGTCTGCTGGGTCCCTTGTTGACACTGTTCGTTTCCGGATTAACGTTCACTATCTACAAAGAGCCGCAGATTCAGCAGGTTCTGCCCGCGGCCGGCCCGAACGACCCGGCGGTATCGATAACGATCACCGCACTGGACTGCGTAGTCCAGCAGACAAACAAGGCCGAACTTGTGGTAACCGCCGACATTGCAGCCTGAGGATATTCGAATGAACCTACTTGACAGCCGTTTCCTGTACCCCGGTGACACTTATGCCCAGCACTTCGCGAAATCCGGAGGGTATCGTTACGCGGTCGGGATTCAGGGCAGCGTTGCTCAGGTTGATCATGACGATCCATTCAGCATCACGGTCGATGCCGGAGAGGGCGCAGCGCAAAAAACACATTATGTCTCGGTAACGTACACAAATGGCAGTTTCAGCGCCAGCCCGTTGTGCCTGGATATTAACAGGGGCGACGTGGTTCTGTGGGCCGCCACGGCGGCGGGCGCGCCCGGTTTCGCCGTATACGGCCAGAGTGAACAGGACCGCTTTGACAGCGCAGAGATCGGTATGAATGGAATGTACTCTCATGCCTTCGGCCTGGCTGGCGAATTCGAATGGGGAGATGCGCACGTGCCCGGGCTGCATGGCACGATCATCGTCGAGGCGCATCCCCGGTGCCGCACCCATGGAGAGCGGCAGGCTTACGCTCAGGTACTTGGCAAGGGGACTGTGGTGACGATCGAAGACGGCCAGGCGTATCCCGACAAAGTGAGAATTACCGTTGGTCAGACCGTATTTTTTGCCGTTAAGTCGGGCCGAGGCGTTTCAATCGTAGATAAGACGCTGCTGCGCGCCTTCCTCAACCCGCAACCGCTGCCGCCCGGTCGACAGTGACAAAGAAGATTCCGCCAGGGGACTGGAACACCGTCTCCGCCAGTCTGTGTCGTTGACTTCCCGATAGCCCGGGCCGTGAACTGGCAACCCGCCAAACTGAGACTGGGGTGCCCATCGCAGCCGAAGTCACTTGCACGCTCATATCAGCGCCTATAGGCGAGGCGGCACGCATCTCGGCTCCTGGGCCTGGGAGGTATCTCGGTTTCACAACCGAAACGGGAGTGTGCCCGTCAGCGCAGCGATGCCACGAGCCGAGTGCTGCCAGGTCCCAGATGGATGTGCGCGCCGGTGGCTCGGTGCGCGACCGCCGCGCGGAAGGCAAAGAACGGAATATGGTTCCGCTCCAGGTAGCGGATCAGCCATGCGCCTTCGGTTTGGTCCGGACTCAGCGCGATGTCGATGCGGCCGGCGTGATTGAACCCCATCGCCCGATGAACGGCTGTTTGTCCGTCAGCGCTGACCGGAATGGGATGACCGAAGGCGGCGAGGAAGGCGGCCGAAATCCTATCGAAATCCGCGCGGGTGAAGATGCCGTTACCGTCGTAACGGGTATAGAGCTGGCCATTCAGTTCGGGATGCGACTCGGCGTCGTTCTCGGCCTCGGCCAGAACCTTCTGCATGCGGATAGATTCCGCAATCTCCTGCACAAGGTGCGCGCGCTCGGTGGCGAGGTCGAGCTCCATCTTGGCCGTGAGAACGTCGCCGCCGGAAGCCTCGGCCTCCGCGCGGGAAATGACGCCGGAGTCGGCGAGGAGCTGGGCCTGAATTACGCGCTTCTGCCGCCGCAGCAGCATGCGCTCGGCGACCGACACCATCTGTTCGGCCTGGTCCGGCGTCAGATCGCGGGTATAGGCGCTGTAGCGAAGGATCGAGGTGTCGAGCGCGTCCTGGAGCTCGTCCTGCGCCCTGTTCAGGTTATTCATCGGCAGCGCCCCCTGACGGACCAGGATGCGGATGCGGTCAAGGCTCAGCTGCGCGCGAACGACGCCGGGATCGGAGAGGTCGGGCTTGATTTCGTTGGATGGAGGAGTGGCTGTGGCGTCGGAGGATTCGGATCGGGCTGCTGTCGAGGCGTCAGGCGAAACGGCCGGGGTGCTTTCGGCGGCGCTGGCCGGCTGGGGCGCATTCGCGCCCGAGGGAGCCGATTGGCCAAACAATGCAATCGAAAGCAGGGCGATGACTGAAGTAAGACGAAAAAGCACGCGTATTCCTATAGTACGATAGCGGTCGGAGGCGAATTCTGGCGCAAACGCAATCGGTCGCTAAAAAGAAGGCCGTCAGGAAGACGGCTGTTAAGAAGGCATCGGCAAAGAAGGCCCCCGCAAAGAGTCCGGCGGCAAGACCGCCCGGGGATCCAACGTGGCTGACGGCGGTTCGGGCGGCTGAAGAGAAGAAAGCGCTGGATATCAAAGTTCTGGACCTGACCGGAGTGTCCTCCTTCACGGATTTCTTCGTGATCTGCACAGGTTCGAGCGCAAAACAGAATCAGGCCATCAGCGACGAAGTGGCGATCCGCATGAAGAAGCGCGGTGAGTTGCCCTTGAGCGTGGAAGGATACGGCCAGGCCGAATGGATTCTGACGGATTATGGCGATCTCGTGGTGCACGCGCTGACGCCGAAGTCGCGGGCTTATTACGACCTGGAGCGATTGTGGCGGGATGGCAAACCGGTCGAGATTCCAGCTGAAGCTCCGGTCAAAACCCGGAAGCGGGCTTTGAAGGCAGTTGCGGCCGATGTGCCGGCCGACGAGGCAACCGCGCCGCCGACAGATTGAAACTCTTCCTTTACTATATCGGGAAGCCGAAGGACCCGCATGCCAACGCGATGGCGGCGGAGTACATCAGGCGGGCCGCGCATTATGCCGCGTCGGTGATGGCGGAGATTCGGCCGGAGCGGACCGATATTTGGGAGAAACACCCGACGGCTAAGAAGATCCTGCTCGATCCCGCGGGAAAGGCGCTCGACTCGGCCGCGTTCGCGGGCCTGATCGAGAAGGCCGAGATGCAGGGGCACGATCTGGTTTTCGCCGTGGGCGGCCACGACGGTTTGCCCGAAGCGTGGCGAAAACGCGCCGATCTGCTGGTGTCGCTCTCGGCGATGACCATGCCGCATGAGCTTGCCCGAGCCGTGCTGGCGGAACAGATATACCGGGCGTTTACGATGCTGCGAGGGCATCCTTATCCGCGCTGACACGTTGTCGACCAAGGGATCTCTGAGACTAGCGAGTCGACCCGCTCAAACCTTCCATGGCACATGGCCAAATTTGGAAATCGCTATTCGCTCCAGATGTCCGACGTAGCCATCAAGGTGCGCTTCCCGGCACCACAGACGAACGAAGGCATCGTAACCCTTTTGGCCGAGATCGGTGCGAAGCACGGGCGAATCCGCGATGCGGCCGAGCGCGGCGAGCAGTTCTTCGTCCGTGCGATACGTGAACCCTCCTCCGCTCTCTTCGATCGCTTCCGGCAGTGCGCCGAGGTCGCGGACGACCGCGGGCGTCTTCCGCGCGAACGCCTCCACGGTGGTCAGACCGAATGTTTCGTAAGTCACCGACGGAACGATGCAGGCGAGCGCGTGATGGTACAGCGCTCCCAAATCCTTCTGTGATAGGGGTCCCAGAAACTTAATCCGCGGTTTACCGGACGACATGGCGCGCAATTCCGGTTCGTACGCGCCCGTACCAGCGATCAGCAGGTCGCACTGCGGCACGCGGTCCCAAACCGAGATGAGCGTCTGCAGGCCCTTGATCAGTTCGAGCCTGCCCACGAAAAGGAAATAAGGCGCGTCCTGCGGACGGGGGGCCGGATTGCGCCAATCGTCGTCCACACGATCAATAAAGTTCGGCAAGTGCGCAAAGGGCTGGCTGAAACCGCGCTCGGCGTGCATGCGCGCGGTAAAGCGGCTGGGCGCGACGAACTGATCCACATGCCGCGCCATTCGGTCGAGCAAACCCGTGTATCGCCATAACTGCGGCGGGCGTTTCGCCTGAAGCGTGCAGCGCAGGCAATCGGGCTTTTCGCATGGCCGGCTGTTGAATTTCCAGAGGACGTGCGTCGGACAGATGAGCCAGTGCTCATGCGTGGTGTACATTTTCACGGCCTTTCCCTGCGGCGGTTCGATAGCGAGAACGCCCGGACCCAGCAGTGAAATGTTGTGAAAATGAATTACGTCGTAAGGGCGCTCGCGGAGCACTGCGTCGATGGCATCGCGCTTGAGCCACGGTTGACCGCTTTGCTGCGTCAGGAACGGCGAAAGACCTTTGTACGGGCTGCGCAACTCGTGCCGGACGACGTTCGGATGCTCGGCGAATTGCAGCGGCGGGTCGGCCGGGTGGAGCAGATGGTAGGCATCGACGCAGTGAATCACGTCGACATGATGCCCTTCCGCCGCCAGAGCGTGGCAGAGACGGTACAACTGGATGGCGTCGCCGCCGAAGCTGTAAGGCGGGTAGAACGTCGTGAGGTGGAGAAAATTGAGCGGGCGGCTCGTCATTGGGGGGCAGTCATTGGGGCCGACGAGAGGGAGCTACGGCGCGGATTACCTCCATCATCTGGCGGCCCGCTTGATCCCAGGTGAGATTTGAAGCGGCGGCGAGTCCGGCCTCGCCCATGGTTCGCCGAAGGTCCGCCGAGGAAAGGATCCGGTCGAGCGCACGGGCAATCTCGTCTTCGGATGGGTCGATGTAGACGCCACCCGCGCCCAGCAGGCCTTCGAGAGGGCTGGCATGGCTGGCGATCACGGGGCATCCGCAGGCTGCGGCCTCAACCGCGGGAAGCCCGAAGCCTTCCATCAGCGAAGGCAGCGCCAGAACGGAGGCGACGTTGAGGAGTCCGACGAGATCTTCGTCGGAAACGAACCCGGTGAAGATGACGCGGTCCTGCAGTCCCAGCGACTGCACCTGGGCCGCTATGGTTCCGTAGTAAGTGTGAAACGCGTCGCCGGACGTGTCGCCGACCATGACCAGGCGGACGTCGGAGAATTCGGGCCGCGCAGCGGTGCGGGCGAAGGCCGAGACCAGCGCTTCCAGATTCTTGTGCGGGCTGAAACCGCCCACGTAAACCGCGTTACGGAGCGTGGGGTCGACGCCTTTGGCAACAAGGGACGGCGCGAGTACTGGGTTTTCGAGATTGCGAAAGACGGGGTCGGCCGCTTCGCCGACCACGAAGACGCGGCGCGGGTCGGCGCCGAAGCGCTTCAGGATGCAATCGCGGGAGTAGTCGGAGACGGTGATTAGAGCGTCGGCCTGCCTGCGACCCAGCGCTACTTTGGCATTCCAGAACAAACGCGCGGTGAAGCGCGGCACGGTCAGCTGCGGGTAGGTTTCCGCGATCACGTCGTGGATCATCACGAGTTTGCGCGCCAGGCTGAACACGGGGACGTAGCTGTAGATGGTGGGAAACAGGACCACGTCGAACTCGCGGGAAGAAAGGGCGCGCGACATGCGCCACATGTCGCGGGGCGACCGGCTGCCACTGGCGGACGCGGCCTGCACGGTCGGGACGGAGGAAGCGAGGATGCGAACTTCGCAGCCATCGGGTGTGGGTTCGGCGACTTCGGTCGAATCCAGCAACAGAACGTAACGATTGTCCTGGTCGAGCTTCACGAGGGCTCGCAGCAATGCCCTCGCGTGCCGTCCGTACCCGCGACGGTTGTGCCAGCATGTTGCATCGATGCCAATTCGCATAGTTTTTTCGGCCGGAAATCGCTACTCGGCGTCCCCACGCCGTGCGAAGAGAGCCTGCGCCCTCGCGATTTCCGAAGAAACGGCGCGGCGCGTGATGTAACCGATCAGTTCGCCACAAGACCAACTTACCGTGAGGAGGAAGGTGAGAGGCAAGGCCCGGAGGAATGCGCCCAGATTCCGCCGCTTTTCGAGCGCTATCCGGGTGCGCCGAACGGTGAGGAGAAACGGCAGAATCGGCGAAAAAACGATCCAAACGAGCCGCTGTGCGAGTCCTGCCCGCAAGCACCGCCACGCCCCGAACGAACGGCCCCAGATGAACCTTTCTTCGAGTGCCGTGCCCAGTTGAAGATCCTTGCGCCTCTGGTAAACGACCACGTGAGGATCAAGAGCGAGCTTCTCGCCGCATTCCGCCAGCGCGCCGTTGACGGAAGCCTCGTGAAACTCCTTTTCCCAAAGGGCCCGGATCTTTTCGAGCGCGGACTTTTTATAGATGACGCAGGCGTCGCTGGCGCGCGCCGAGGGGCCTGCCTGCAGGGGGTTCTGGTAGAGCTGAAAATCGGAGAAATAAACGGCCCAGTTCAGCGGAGTATCGACGCTGTTCTCAATCGCTCCTCCCACGCCGGCCCAGGCAGACTGGTGAGCTCTCACCGCATTCGCGCTCCAGTCCGGCGCGGGCATATCGTGATCTTCGATGAGTGCGATCAACGCGCCGCGCGCCTGGGCGAAACCTCGGGCGATGAGTTCGCCATGGTGCTCGCGGCTGCGGCCTTGCCGGCTGTACTTGCGCAGATCGGCATATTCGAAGAAACGCACATCGCGAAACCGCTCGCGCAGCGAATCGATGCCGACGACACCGACCGGCAGCGGGACGATGATCTCCATCGGCGGCGAATCGGTTTGGGCCTCCAGCGCGGCCAGACACGGAGCAAGATGCCGGGTGTCGGTCGGGCTGATGGTATCGCTCGCGATCGCCACAACGACGGACAGGATTGGCGGGTTCGCGTCAGTCAACTGGTCCCGCCGGAGAATCTTCGCACTCAGTCGCCAGTTTAGCCTGTCCGAACCCCCGCCAGCGCTGCGTTGGCGCGAACCAGATCAGGGCGAGCGCGAGCGCCAGAGCGAGGAATATCGCGGGTGTCCACCACAGCGTCACAGGCGCGCCGGCACGGGCGGCGCGGAGCATCCACACCAGTTCAAAATGCCGATGCCAGATTGCGGAGGCGAGCCGGATATCGTTCTCGTGGGAAGCCGCCATGAGCAGACTCTGCGCAAGGGTGACGACGGCGATGATCTGTCTGACGAGCGACGGCAGTCCCTGCACAGCTTGTACGGCAAGCAGGGCGAGGCCGGGCACGACCGGGACAAGATAGCGGAATCCCGTCAGCGGTTGAAGCCAGGAATACTGGTTCGCGGCACAAAACAGTACGAAGAGCCCAAAGTAAACAAAAAGCAGCCACATCTCTGGGGAAGGAAGCCGGTATGGTTGAGCAGACGCACCATCTGTCGGGTGCACGTCGCCGGACGGTTGCTCCCGTGTTGTTTGGCGCCGCGCGTCGAGACCCGTGCGCTCCTGTGGAATACGTGTGGTTCCGGCCGTCGGAGTGGAGGTTACGGGATGCGCCTCCGCTGCCCGGCGTCGCGCCCGGTGTTCCTGAAATGGGACCAAAAATGCCAGCAGAAGTGCCGGACAGTATGCGAACAGGCCGAATCGCGGATCGAAGAAATTCGCCCAGGCCAGCGCGGGCGACGGCCAATCAATACCACGGTAGCCGTGCGAAGTGGGAGCCGTCGGGGTCATGTAATGCTGCGAGGGGTGGTAGAAGCTTCCAAACGCCCAGGTCTGGTAGAGCGCCAGACACAAAACTCCGGGAATTACTCCGGCCGTGTAGCAGGCCGCAATTCGCGTTCTTTCCCGCCCCGGCAGGTTGGCGGAAAGGAGCAAGACGTAAAGACCGATCACGCCGACGACTACCACTCCCGAGTAGTCGCACAAAACAGTGTATCCAGCCAGCAGACCCGCAACAGTCGCCCGCAGCGATCCGGGGGTGCGGGTTGGTGCGGAACCTGTCCGCGGCCTGGCGGCGTCGCCATTTTCCGGCGCCGCGCGCCGGGGTGCGTGCCCTTTGTGGCCCCACAACAGCAGGAGCGCGGCGAATCCGGCGTCGCACACCAGCAGATTGTGGTTCAGATGCGCGGTGCGGAAAAGGATGGGAGTGCCAAGCCAGCAAAGCAGAGCCGTTTGGGCGGCGGCAACGTGTGGGACGCCGGCTTCAATCAACCGCGAACACAGGAAGGCGGCGGTCGCCGCGGTGATCGGGGCCATGACGAGGGCCACGGTGAGAAAACCGATGAGCAGGAAATAGAACGCCCGGCCTTCGTCCAGTGTTCGTCCAAAAACTTCGCCATCGTCGGGCCTCCGCGCGGGCCGTGGCAATGTCCGGTTCCATGCATCGACGCGGGTGAGAAGCGGGCGTAGAAGCACCAGAGGGAGGGCGGCCGTCAGCGAGGCACCGGGATTGTTGTTGATAAAGGCCCCGCCTTTGGGGCCGGGGAAAATATCCTCGGTCCACCCGAGGTAGCGCTCGACGTTCAGGCTTCCGCCCTCAGCAACAGCGAGCGCGGGAAAGTGTTCGCGCACGATGTATGGCGTCCAGAAGGCGCAATAGACCAGCCAGCATGTCAGGAACACCCGGAATGACCATGCGCGACGGCCGGTATCGCACGATTCTGTCATGGTTCGATCGGCGAACTCGCCGAATCGCCGGTTGGACGAGGACCGGGGATCCATTGGCTGAATCCCGGAGGCCGAATAGCGTTCACGTATATTCACCACGATATCAACTTCTGGTCGGTGCGCGGCCGGAAGTTGTAACGGTCGGACCCACCCATGACCGACTGGCGAGGAACGTGGAGTTCAAGCGTAAGATTCTGTGCCTTGAACCATCGGTTGGCCGCAAATTGAACCA
The DNA here is from genome assembly GCA_003136575.1 of Bryobacterales bacterium. Lineage (GTDB taxonomy): Bacteria > Acidobacteriota > Terriglobia > Bryobacterales > Bryobacteraceae > BOG-234. Next base: position 21,203 of record PLEX01000059.1, read on the forward strand.
TCGCTTGGCCACGCGAGGCGCGTAAATCGCTTGGATTCAAAACTGCTTCTATGGCCGATTCTGGCGTTTGAACCATCGTTTGGCCGGAAGTGCAGAATCTGCAGCATCCGATGGCCAAGAGTACACAGCCACAGGTTCCGATCCGAAGGCCAAGTAAACACTTTGCGACTAGGCAGGATCAGCTGTTCGAAACGTCGGATTCGAGAACCGAAGCTGGGCCAGAGTCCGAGATGCCGGCATATCCGGCCAATCTGATGCCCGCTTCACATCTAACCTCCTCAGCGTGAACGACTTAGGCGCGCGTGCACAGATTGGAACCGGATATGTCATTTTAAGCCGGCCAAACTGCCTGATTCCAAAGCCACTTACGCTTACTTCTCACGCCGGCAGATTTGGGCCGGTTTAAAACGGCAAACCAGCCAGGTGCATAGATTCCGGATGGCCATACGCCCTGGGGGCACAGAAGCGAGTTGTCATTGGCGGCCGCCCTCTGAAGCGAAATTTCACGAACCGTCCGGGAACATTCGGACCACAGAACGCGTAGGATGCCCCAGGAGGTATCATCCGCCGATGAGATTCGTTCCGCTTTTGGGTCTGGCAGCGCAGTTCGCAATTTCAGGTCTTTGCCTGGCACAACAGCCGTGCAAATCGACTGTGGTCGGAGACCTTCGAATCTCGCACTTCGATAGCAAGATCTACGGCAGGTCGATGACGTTGCGCATCTGGTTGCCGCCTGGCTATGGCGATTCCGGCAATGCCGCACACAAATATCCAACGCTGTACCTGCTCGACGGACAAACTGCGTTTGACGACTGTACCGCTTTCCCCGGCGAGCACGAGTTGCAGGTCGACGAGACGGTCACCAGACTAGTTGAGGAACACAAGATCCCGCCCGTCATCGTAGTAGGAATCGACAGCACCGAACACAGAGCATTCGAGTACTCTCCGTATAAGGACACGATTACCGACGCGCGCGCTCCGGAGCCGATCGGAAAACAGCTTCCCTCCTTCGTCGCCGATGAGGTCATACCTTTCGTTTCATCGCGTTACCGTGTATCGGATTCAGCTGCCGAGACAGGAATCGGGGGAACGTCGCTGGGTGGCTCCGCGGCGCTCTACGCCTCCCTGGCCAGGTCCGATCTGTTTGGTTTAGCGTTGATTCAGAGTCCGAATCTTCTGCTCGGCAACGGGCAGCTCCTGCGCGATACCGCGCTGGTCGCGCGAGCTCCGGATCGAATCGTTATCGGCGTTGGCACGACCGAACTGAACCTTCCTGGGATCGATGGGTACCTTGCATCGTTGAGGCTCACGCGCGCGGAGGCAGAGGCTGGAGAGGTGAGAATGAACCGGACGCTGGCGTCAAACCTGCAGGCGGCATTCATGAAGCATTCGCAGGTGAAGCTCGTTGTCGAGCCCGGTGCAAATCATAGATCAGAATCCTGGGCGCGCCGTATTCCCGAGGCAATCAGCTTTTTGTATGGCGACGCCGAAGCTGTGCAGTGAGGTTCCCGCGCAGGAAGGGCGGGCCAGCTCTCAGGCACTGATCGCGTTCTCTCGCGGACAGGTCACCGCCCTTTCGGGCGAACGGAGTCCAAAGCGTTGGCTGGATAATTGGCTGTGAAGTTTGCTCGCGAGACAGCGCATCCGAAACTAATTCACATGAGTGGAAAACGCCCGTTGCTGATTGTTGCCGGTCAGATCCTCCCTGACGGCGACCTGTTTACAAGCCGGCGCTCATCGCTTGAAAGTGGGGCCATCGCGTCGCGGTTTCGTCCCGCGGTGGTGGAAACCGCGGCGGAAAACATCCAACTCCGAACAGAGCTATTGAAAAATGGTCTGCTTCGCCGTATGATGCATGTGTGTTAACCATCACACGTACATGAACGAAACACCCGAACAGGTCATGCGCTGGTTCCATGCATCCGTGCAGAAGCATCGACCCCTGTACTGGCGCTCTGGCGGCGCAAACTCCCCACGGGACTTTCGGCACGGACCACCACACCGGGGCGCAGGTCCTTTCCCGGTACTCTGTTGGCACAGGGGCGGCCAGGCGCTCCCAGCGGGCAGTCGAGTCACTACTGGCTAACTATATTCAGTAGCTGTCTAAAAGGTACAGGGGCGGTAGCCCTTGTCCCCGTCTCAGCACAAAGTGACCCCGAAGCGCGAATAGCGCTTCGGGCCGTAACAGGGGATTATCACAACTTCTCAGCGGCCAAAAGGCCCGGCCCGAAGTACCGGATTGTAAACGCTACGCCGTGGATCGGGCGCTATGCGCCTGGGCGTCCCTCAGTTTGCCGAGGGTTTTTTGACGTGGTCGATGACAAGAACCTCAACCGGCCCTCTGTCCGGCGATAGCTTCAGGCCGAGTTGTTCCTGAACTGCCGTGAAGACAGATGGAGCTGTGTCGTCGGCGGCACCGCCCGGCGCAGCCGAATTCTCAAGACCGGAGAATTCGAGGTGGATATCGAACAGGCCTGTGATACTGGTCCGGTCGATTACGGGCCTGTCCAGCGTATCCCGGAATACTCTCGACGCAAACTCAGCGACGGTCATTCCTTTCGCATCGGCCACCCTCACGGTACCGCGCGTCATCTCGAATCGTCCGCAGTAGTTGGGTCCGGCGGAGCCCTTCAGCACAGACTTCATATCGATGACGACGCAACTTCCTGGCTTCGATGGAGTCAGCTTGGCGCCACCCCCAGCGGCGGTGAGAGCGTATACCGGGAGTTCCCTGATCTCACTGTGAACCTTCAATCCGAAGCGGTCCTCGAGAAGCGCACGCAACATTGGTCCATACATCTCGTCGAGTCCGGTTTCCCCTGGTGCCTTGGCCACGATGTCATAACGGTCCGTATCCACCCAATCGGGGCCTCCCAGGACTTTGGGTGGCCTGACGTTTGGATTGCGGCCAAACCCGTACGATCCATACGCGCCCCGAATGTAATCGCGCAGCGACACGCATTCCACGCCAAACCTGCCCGGCGAGAGATGCTCCAGCCCGCCGCCATTGCAGGCTTCGTTTAGCCGGATCGTCGCAACTTCGAACTCGACGCCCTGAGGCGTTTGCGCGACGCTATGGAATGCGAACCACGAGAGAGCCGCCAAGACGATGAGCTTCGGGCGAACCATCTCCCGATTATGCCACCATGGAGACCTCCCTCACCTCCCGATCTGCCCGCTCCTGGCGGCCGGTTTTAATAGGGGAAACTCGCAACATTCCGCCCGGCACCCTCCGTGCGGGTTAGCGCGATAGCTATGTAGTCGGCTTTCCGCGATTCTTACGCATCGAATCCCCGCGCATCTCGATCCGGTGCGCCTTAGGTACCAGCCGGTCGAGGATGCCATCGGCTACGGTCGGGTCGCCGATCTGTTCGTGCCACCGGGCCACAGGTAACTGCGACGTTAGTATCAGAGAGCGTACTTGATAGCGGTCCTCGAAAATCTCCCAGAAGTCCCTGCGCTCTGGTTCTGACAGAGGCGCCATAGCCCAATCGTCAATCACCAGTACGTCAGTCGGCTCAACCGAGCCAGCACACTGCGGAAACTTCCGTCGGCGCGTGCCAACGCCAGATCGCGGAACAGTGCAGCCCACCATTCCGCTGGCGAGCGATTACCGATCGCCTTCAGACCGGAATCACTGATCGGCTTGGCTCCGGAATGGGTGATCGGCTTGCCGCCGGAATCGTGATCGCCTTCGACCGAATTCCTCACCCGATTGCGGTATCGGCTTTTATCAGCGTTCGTTCCCTTCTGCTTGATGTCCATCCATCCGATGTTTGAACCATCCGTTGGCCGCAGCGGCCAAACGATGGTTCAAGTCACAGATTCTTGCCGAACAAGACAGACTTTTTCACAGGTTAAATAATTTTAATCGTTTTAAATACATAAGGATCCGATCCCAACGCACCCGAATCGAAGTTCTTGATAAACTAAAGTACTAAAATGGGCATTGTGACGTCTGGCACCCATGCAGTTTCCTGGGGAGGACGCCATTGCCAGAGTTAACGGAACCATTGAGGCAAATTGTGTCGGCGGGCATCCTTGACATGAGGCGGTAGCACTGGAACCCCTGTTTTTTTATATGTTCAAATGTTTCAGCCGGGAACCGAATATACTATAGGGAGGAAGGAAATGTCCATTACGACACGATCATTGTCAAAGGCGATATTGGTCACGCTGCTGGCCAGTGCAGCTTCGTTCGCCGGCTCGGTTGCGCCGGATTTGAATGCGCTTAGTTCGAATACCGTTCTTCAGGTCATTGTCGGCCTCAATCCGGCGCAAACGCCGTCCCCAGCCAACATGATTGGCGCGGTTACGGTGGCCACACTTCCCAGTGCGCTCGTATTGCAAACCACGGCCGGCACCGCGATCAACCTGGCCACCGACCCCGCGGTTAGCCATGTCGCGGTCAACCATACGCTGATCGGGAGCGGCTCGTTCGTTTACGATTATTTGCCCGCGGCCGTGCAGCCCGTATCGGCTCCTTATGCTGGAATTGCGCCTGCCGGGAGCTTTGGCGCAGGCGTCGGAGTGGCTGTGATCGACAGCGGTATCCACACCGGCAGCACCGACCTCATCGGCAACGGGCGGAACGGCGTGGGCGCTTCGCGCGTGTGGTATTCGCAAAGCTTCATTCCATACGAGACGACGCCCGACGATCTTTACGGCCACGGTACTCACGTTGCCGGAATTATTGCCGGCGACGGATCCAACAGTTACGGTCCGCTTTACTTTAACGATATTCATGGTGTCGCTCCCGGGGCTCACCTGATCAACCTGAAGGTCATCGATCAGAACGGTGTGTCCAACGACGCCGAGGTCATTCAAGCCATCCAGACCGCGATTCAGCTTAAGGATGTGTTTAACATCCAGGTGATCAACCTGTCGCTGGGCCGGCCCGCGTTTGAGAGCTACACGGTCGATCCGCTGGATCAGGCCGTGGAACAAGCCTGGGCCGCCGGCATCACAGTGGTCGTGGCTGCCGGCAATGGAGGCCGTCACGAACCCGGCGCCATTACAAGAGGCTACGGCACGATCGAAGTACCTGGCAACGATCCGCTCGTAATCACCGTTGGAGCCATGAATACCAAAGGTACGGCTACCCGTTCGGACGACATCATAACGTCGTACAGCTCGAAGGGACCGACAATGGGCGACGCCGTAGTGAAGCCGGATCTGGTCGCCCCCGGCAATCTCATCTTTTCCATCCGCATTCCGGGTTCGACGCTCGATCTCGCGGAACCGACCAATGCCGCGCCTTTGTCTGCATACGTCACTTCCCCGGCAGGCCAGGCACAGAACTACTTCGTCTTGAGCGGTACGAGCATGGCAGCCGCGGCGACGAGCGGCGCTGTCGCATCGCTGCTGAGCACATCGGCTAACGCGAACCTGACACCGGATCAGGTCAAGGCGCGACTGATGCTTACGGCCACGAAGAATTTTCCTCAGTATTCGATCATCACCGATTCGATCACCGGCCAGAAGTTCGACGTCGCGTACGACATATTCACGGTGGGAGCGGGTTATCTGAATCTGGACGCGGCGATCGCCAGCACGGCGACCCTTCCGACCGGGATGAATGCAGCCTCTCCGATTGCGAATGTGAACGGCACACTCGATGCGAACGGTCGGGCGATCGTCACGATCGTGAACGACCTCTCGGCTGTCTGGGGCAGTTCGGCCGTCTGGGGCAGTTCAGCGGTCTGGGGCAGTTCGGCTGTCTGGGGATCTTCCGTTTGGTCCGCCGGCCAATCCGCCGTGTGGGGTAGTTCGGCAGTGTGGGGTAGTTCCGCAGTGTGGGGCAGCTCCGCTGTGTGGGGGAGCTCGGCCGTCTGGGGTAGTTCGGCGGTCTGGGGCAGCTCCGCAGTATGGGGTAGCTCCGCGGTGTGGGGAAGTTCGGCCCCCACAAGCAGTTCAGCAGTGTGGGGCAGTTCCGCTGTCTGGGGCAGCTCGGCAGTCTGGGGTAGTTCCGCAGTCTGGGGCAGCTCTGCAGTCTGGGGCAGCTCAGCGGTTTGGGGCAGTTCCACGATTTGGTCGGACTCGGCCGTGTGGGGAAGCCTGCTGGACGGCGATCAGTAAAAAGGCGGGACCACGATTAGCCTGATTCCAGAGGGCGTTAGTTCCGCCGGAACTAACGCCCTCTTTGTCGTTCCATACTATGAACGCGGGCGCGGTTCTTTTCCGGGCAGAGCGGCGGGGTTTTCCTGCACCCTTTCCTTGTACTTGCCGCGAAGCCCCGATCCCAGCGAGACGGCCGACTCGCCGTACTTGTCCCTGAGCCGATCGGTGGCCAGAAGCGCTTGCCTCCAGCGTTCCGAGCGGCCATCGTCGATCAGATTCATCTGCCCCTGCTCTTCGGTGAAACCCGACGCGTGAATCCCGATGAGCCGCACGGCCTGGCGGCGGTCCCAATTGGCGTGCAGCAGACGGCGTGAATGTTCGACGAGGTCGATATCGATCTGGGTCGGTGCCGGAAGCGAATGCGCGCGGGTAATGGTCGTGAAGTCCGAATATCGCAGCTTGAGTTGGACCGTGCGGGCGTGGAGGCCGTGTTCGCGCAGGCGCCGGCCGACTTTTTCCGCGAGATGCGCCAGCGTCGCCTCAATCTGAGCGGCGTCCGGCGTGTCGCGATTGAACGTGTGCTCATGGCTGATCGATTTCGGTTCGGCGCGTTCACCGGAGGCGGCGTCCGGCATCTCCCTGTCAAACCAGCCCCCGGCATCCACGCCCCGGGCTTTACCCGCCAGCGCCAGGCCCCACTTGCCGAAACGGGCTTCGAGATCGGATTCGGCAAGGCTGGCGAGATCGCCAATGCGGCGAATGCCGATCGCGTGCAGGTTCTTCTCGGTCACCTTACCCACGCCTGGTATGCGGCGCACTTCAAGAGGCGCGAGAAAGTTGGCTTCCACGCCGGGCATGACGGAAAGGATGCCGTTGGGCTTCGCTTGATCGGAGGCTATTTTCGCCACCAGCCGCGAGGTCGCGATGCCGACCGAACAGTTGAGCCCGGTTTCGGCTTTCATGGTTTCGTGCAACGCATGGGCGGACCGCAGAGGCGGACCGAGGAGGCGCTCAGTGCCCGTCATATCGACATAAGCCTCATCCACGGACGCCATCTCTACCAGCGGCGAGAAGTGCTGGAGAACGGCGTAAACGCGGCCGGAGTAATCGCGATAACGCTCGGGATGGCCTTCGACGAAGATGGCCTGCGGACAAAGCTTGTGCGCGGTGCGCAGCGGCATTGCGGAGTGGACACCGAATTTGCGCGCGGCGTATGAGGCTGCGGAGACGACGCCGCGCTCGTCGCTCTTGCCGCCGACGACGACGGGCTTGCCTTTGAGGGAAGGATCGAAGATCTCTTCGACGGAGACGAAGAAAGCGTCCATGTCGACGTGGAAGATGGTCTTCATTTCCCGCAGGGCCTCATGATGGCTTCTCGCAGGACAGGACGCGCGGGATGCCGGCCAAGTCCGCTGCGATTTCCACATTCTGCCAGTCCGCAGCGAACGCGGAAGCGGAGTCGGCCAGTCCGCAGCCGAGTTCGAGTGCCAGCAAGCCCCCTGGCTTCAAGACGCGCCATGCTTCGGGAAACAGCCGGCGATAGATGTCGAGTCCGTCGGGACCGGCGAACAGCGCGAGATGAGGCTCCCAGTCGCGGACCTCGCGCTGCATCGATTCGCGGTCTGTGAGCGACACGTAGGGAGGGTTGGAAACAACCACTTCTATCGACGCGTCGGCAATTGGCGTGAGCAGGTCAGCGGCAACGAAGCCGACCCTCGCCTGAAGGAACACTGCATTCGCGCCTGCGACGCGCAGTGCGGCCGACGAAATGTCCGTGGCCATCACGGACACACCCAGTTCCAGGGCGAGCGTGATCGCGATAGCCCCCGATCCGGTTCCAACGTCCACTATCGTTCCCGCATCCGGCCTGCGTTTGACTACAGTCTCGATCAGAAGCTCGGTCTCCGGGCGCGGGATCAGTACGTCGGGCGAAACGGCGAACGGGCGGCCGTAGAATTCCTGCTTCTTCGTGATGTACTGGAGCGGCTTACCCTGCATCCGCTCGTGCAGCCAGCGGCCGTAGTGGATCCATTCGACTTCGCGAAGTTCGCGCTCGGGATGGGCGTACAAATACGTCCGCTCGCAGCGGACCGCATGGCAGAGAAGCAGCTCGGCGGTGAGACGCGGCTCCGGCGTACCCGAGCCGGTGAGGAGATCCGTGCCCTGGGTCACTGCCGTACGGAGAGTCAATGCCTTTGCAAGCCGTTACGCGGCTATGCCCTCTTCGCCCAGTTTCTCGGCCTGGTAGTGCGCGACCAGCGCGTCGATGATTTGGTCGAGCCGGCCCTGCATCACGAGATCGAGTTGGTGCAGAGTCAGCCCGATGCGGTGATCGGTGAGCCTGTTCTGCGGGAAGTTGTAAGTGCGGATTTTTTCGCTGCGGTCGCCGGTGCCGACCATGGCGCGCCGATCCGCGCCTATGGCATCCTGCTGTTTCTGAAGTTCGATTTCATAGAGCCGGGAGCGCAGCACCCGCATAGCCTTCGCGCGATTCTTGATCTGCGATTTTTCGTCCTGGCAGGACACGATTACGCCCGTCGGCAGATGCGTGATCCGAACGGCGGAATAAGTCGTGTTGACCGACTGGCCACCGGGACCCGAAGAACAAAAAGTGTCGATGCGGATATCCTTCTCTTCGACCTTGATTTCGACTTCATCGGCTTCGGGAAGCACGGCCACCGTGATCGCCGAAGTGTGAACGCGCCCCTGCTGCTCGGTCTCCGGCACACGCTGCACGCGATGCACGCCGCTCTCGTATTTCATGCGGCTGTAAACGCGATTCCCGCTGATGAGCGCCAGCACTTCCTTGAGCCCGCCGACCGCCGAATCGCTCGAAGACGTTACTTCGACCCGCCATCTCTGGGTTTCGGCATAGCGCAAATACATGCGGAAGACTTCCGCGGCGAAGAGACTGGCTTCGTCCCCGCCCGCGCCCGCGCGGATTTCGAGAACCACGTCTTTCTCGTCGAGCGGGTCTTTCGGAAGCAACAGAATCTTGAGATCCTGCTCGATCTGCGCCATACGGGGTTCAACGCCTTCGATCTCCAGTCGCGCCATCTCGCGCATATCGGGATCGGGCTCGTCGAGCATGGCTTTCGCCTGATTCAACTCGTCTTCCGCCACCTTGTAGTCGCGGTACTTGGCGACGATCTCCGACAGATCGCTGTGGGTTTTGGCGACTTTACGGTACTGGTCGCCGTCGCTTATGATTGCCGGGTCGGCCATTTGCGCCGTCAATTCGGCGTATCGGGCCTCCATCTGGTCCAGTTTGTCGCGGTATTTCATGAGTTACGCGATCACAAGTTCGCCGCCCTGGCGGGCCTCAAGCGCCATCGCGCCATCGAGCGCGCGGATAGCGACTTCGGCCTGCTCGTCTGAAGGAGGCTTGGTGGTGATGCGTTGGGTCCAGAGGCCCGGGGCGGCCAGAAGCGCAAGAAACGATCCGCGGCGCTTCGCGGCAAAACGGATGAGTTCGTAGCTCAGGCCGGCGATTAATGGCAGAAGCGCGACGCGGATGGCGAACTTCGCCACAAAACCGTGCACGGGTATGAACATGTAGACGACCATCGAAATGACCATGATCACGAACATGAAACTGGTGCCGCAACGCGGATGCCATGTCACGAATTGCTGCGCGTTGGCGACATTTACTGGTTTGCCCGACTCGAAATTGAAAACGACCTTATGCTCCGCACCATGATACTCGAACACGCGGCGGATTTCCTTCGAGCGCGACAGAAGGAAAAGGAAACCGACGAAAATGCCGAGGCGGATGATGCCGTCGACGAGGTTGAACAAAATCTGTCCCTTGATCCCCGAGGCATTCATGGCGGGCGCAAAACGGGAGAGCATTTCGGTCAGCTTCAGGGGCACCAGCTTGTACAGCACGATAAAAAAGAGCACCGAGAAAATAATCTGGCCGTTCATCATCCACGACGAAACCGCCGGTTTCGATACGGCATCTTTCGTTGCTTCCGGTTTGGCGACGTCGTCGAGAATGGCATTGGCCGAGAATTTGAGCGCCATCATGCCAAGCGACATCGCCTGGCCAAGAGTTCCGAGACCGCGCAGGATGGGCCACTTGAAGTATTTGTGCTTCTCCGAGACGCGGGCGACCGGCATTTCTTCGGTCACTATTTCGCCCGATGGTTTGCGGACGGCGACGCAATAGCTATGGGGCGCGCGCATCATGACGCCCTCCATCACAGCCTGGCCGCCGACGAGAGTTTCCTCGCCGCTTTCAAGTATGGGAAGCATCTGGACGTGCGCAAACAGACGGAAAAAAGTGCGGAGAGACAATCGTATTCCTTTGATAGTCTTATTATCCCACAGTTGGAATTTGGAGCGCTTCCAGCGGAGAGCCGGACAATTCTTTTGGCGCGTGCCTTCGTCGTGCGGCGGGAGGACTCGCGAAATAAAAAGGGGCCGATACCCGTTCGCCGGGTATCGGCCCTTCCGCCTGCCTGAATTGCAGCCCTCTCCGCTAGAACTGGAGCCTGGCCGAGAATGCCATAATACGGGCGTTAGCCGTACCGGTGGGCAGGCCTACGGCGTTCGCATTCGACACCTGGTTCGTTGTCGGATTAAACGTGATGCCGGTGTTCATGCCGTTGAATTCCGAGTGGTTAAACGCATTGTAAGCCTGTGCCTGGATCTTCAGGACACGCTTCTCGCTTCCGAGCGGGATGATCTTTGTCATCGTCATGTCGAAGTTCGTAATGTGCGGGTAAGTAAGAACACCGGCACCCCCGCCCAGATTACCGAGAGCCGGCGGCCCGACGATCGAGTTATTCGGTCCGGTCGCCAGCGCGGGCATGGCGAATGCGTTCGGATTGAAGTACGTGCCGGCCGGGACGTTCGCCAGCGGATTGCCGATCACCGCGCAACGCTGACCGACGTCGGGCGTTCCGGTATATCCGCCGGTGACGCTCGCCGCACCGGAAGTCAGGCCGCAACCCGGATTAAACGGGGCACCGCTCTGAACCGCGGTGATCCCGGAAAACTGCCAGTGATCGGTGATGTAGCCCAGTCCCTTGACTCCCATCTTCTTCGCGATGCCGGGAATGTCGTAGGAATAATTGATCTGAAGGTTGATCGGGCGGTCGGTGCCGATCCGGCCGTAATTCCATTGTTCGTTGCTTGGTACGCCGTTTGTGCCGGTGAGGACCGGGGAGTAACTGGTCGTCCCCATCGCCTTGGAGTAGGTGAACGCTGTCCCGAGGGACAATCCGTGCGAATAACGCTTGTTGATCGTCGAAGTCAGAGCATTATAAGTGGAGTGTCCGAGGAACTGATTTACCGTGATCGAGCCGTACCCTGGGTAAATATTCCTCTCCAGATTGCTGTTCAGGTTATTGCTGGTGTTGCCGCCCGTGGTCGGATCCAGATTTGCGGCGTTGAACGGCCATTCTCCACCGACGGGAATGTAGTTCTCGTCGTAGGTGAGATGCTCATGATAAACGTACTGTAGCGTGTAGCCGATGTCGACCACGAGGTTGCTCCCGAACGTGTGCTGAAGGCCGGCGCTGGCGCTTTGCACCGTGTCCCACGGTACCTGGGCGGGATAAACGGTCGGAGCGACTGGAGAGACACCAGCCTGTGTGCTGAGGGATGGAACCGTACCGGTATTCGCGGCCGAGATCTGACCAAGGGTCAGATTGCTGACACTGACGGCATAAGCCTCAGGAGCCTGGCCGGAGAGACCATAATATTGGTTGCCATCCAGACGGTTGTAGAAAATGCCCCATCCGCCGCGGAAAGCCGTCTTACCGTCGCCAAACAGGTCATAAGCAAATCCGAGACGCGGCGCGGCCACCAGCGCCTGCTGATGGTAGGGGGCTTCCGGCACTCCGCCGGGACCGCCGAGGACCTGCATTCCCGATGCCGGAAGGCCGGAGTTCGGAACCAGATCGCCAATCTGCGAACTGCTCACCGTGGCGCCCGTAGCCGGGTCGCGCGCCACAAGCCCGTTGTTGGCGGTGCAGGTGGCGGCGCCATTCGAGCAGAACGGCGTGTAGAGACGCGCCTGAGCCGATTTCGAATAAAGGCTCGGGAAGAAGTTCTCATTCGTGAAGTTATTGTCTTCCTGCGGTGACTGGTGGTAGAAGCGAACGCCCAGATCGAGCGTCAGCCTGCGATTCACTTTCCAGTTATCCTGGAAGTACTCTTCGTAGTTCTGATAGACAAAGTTGAAGGTGGTCGTTTCGTTCCACTGCGTGTAGCTGGAAACGTTACCCAGCAGGGCATTGGCAAGACCATCGCCGCTGTTCAGGAATGGAGTCGAAGTCGATGCGCCAAAGCTGTAGGCGCCCGCATAATTCCTGTAAGATCCCTGATACTTTGTGTTGAACTCGACGTAGATGCCGGCCTTCAGCGAATGATGGCCGACGATCTTGCTGATATTATCCATGTAATACCAGGTCGGATTCGTAGCGATTTCCTGGCCCGCGGCCGCTCCGGTGCGACCGTAAGACATCAAATTGCCCGTCGGCAGGCTGCCAAAGCTGAAAGTCGGCAGAATGGTCGGATTCGCGTAACCGTTGATTCCCTGCGACGGGTCGGTCGGTACCGGGAACAGCGTGGGAATGTTCGGAATCAGCGAACGGGCTTCGGTGGCGAAGTTGTCCGTGGTGATATACGTGTACTGGTCCCAGTTGTATGCCAGAGTCGTTTCGTTGACCATGGTCGGCGAAATGGTGTAAGTCAGCGTGCCGGAATCGCTGTGCCCGCCGTTCGGGTGGTTGATAGGCGAGATCCCTTTGGCGCCGAGCAACCCTCCGATATCCGTGCTGAACTGCACGCCGTCATAAAGGTTGTACATATAATCGGCGTCGTTCAGCCAGCGGACATAACCGCTCAGTTTGCTGTTGATGTAAATGTCCGACCGGGCGACGCTGTTCAGGCGGGGGTGGATTGCGCTGGCCTGCTCGAAGTAGTTAACAACGTTCAACTGGTTGGCCAACACAGGGGTAAAGTTCGGGAGGGGGAAGAAATTCAGCATTGCCTGGCCTACCGGATTCAGACGCGACGCCGGAATCATGTTGTTGGCGAACTGCACGTTGCCGTTCGAGGGGTCGAGCAGTTTGATCGCCGTGCCGTTGTTGTTGAACGTCTGCGAAAAGTCGCCATTGCGCTCAAGGGCTGTCGGCGTGTAAACCGATTCCGAACCGCCGCTGACGAACTGTCCGGTGCGCTCCTGCGACCAGAAGAAGAAGAGGCGCTTGCGGTCGCGGTTGAAATGCTTCGGGATGAATACCGGTCCGCCGATGCTGTAGGTTTCGACGTTGTACCGGTAGGGCACGCGCGGTGTTGCGGCGCCGTTCTTCAGCGTGTGATTGTTCGCCCAGGTATCGGCGTTGAATTCTTCGTGGCGATGGTTCCACGCCGCGGTCCCGTGAAATTCCTGCGTGCCATTCTTGGTGACGACCGTGATCTGGCCGCCAGAGTTGTGGCCGAATTCCGCCTGGAAATTCGATGTCAAAACCTTCAACTCCTGAACCGCATCGAGGTTGGGTTCCACCTGAAGCGAGGTGTTCGAACCCGTGTCCATATCGGTGACGCCGTCGACCGTGAAGTTGAGCGCCGTAAAGCCACCGTTGATGTTCATTCCGCTGATTGCGCCGTGGCTGGTAACGTCGCGGCTGGCGGTGTCGATGACGCCGGGAACGAGGCGGACATAGCCGAACAGATCGCGGCCCTTGAGAGTGAGGTCGTCGAGGTCGGCCGAATCTACCGTCTGAGATTTTTCGGAACTCTGGAGTTGCACCGCGGCCGCTTCGGCTGTGACGGAGATCGATTCCGATACGCTGCCGAGCTGCAAGATCATCTTGCCTGCGTTGTGAGTCTCTTCGGCCGTGACGACGATTCCGGTCTGCGTTTCGCTCTTGAAGCCCGTCGCCTTAACGACGATGTTATAGTTGCCGGGCTTGACTTCGGCGAAACGATAATTGCCGAGGCTGTCGGTGGTTCCCGTACGAACCTCACCGGTGTCGACGCTGTTCAGCGTCACAGGCGCGCCCGAAACTACGGCGTTCGCCGGATCGACGACGGCTCCGACGATCGAGCTGGTAACGGTTTGTGCAAACAAGCTGACACTGCTGAGTGACAGCACGGCAAAGACGAGGCGTGCTTGGTTCTGAATTTTCATATTTTCCCCTGGGTCATACCAATTGGCGGATTCCGACGCACTATCCCCTCGGCGCGGCCGGACGCGAATCCCTTGGAGACGATACCACCGTTACAAGGCTATGTCAATGGCCGACGACCACTTTTTTGGCGTCGCCCGAAAAAATCAGCGAACTGGCATCCAAGCCATTGTAAACAATGATATTGTAGAGACTCGGAACGACACGGCGGAGTTGGAGCAGTCGCCGGAAACCTCCGCGTCGGTGCCTTTAGTCATCAAACTGTGGCTATGCCAAATCATAATGAATTCTCCGGCGGTCCGGCCCGGCGAGGGGCGGCACTATTTGCTGAATGGGCAACTCCAAGGGCAGCAGCCGGAACGTATTGGAAGATGCCCGGCCGGACGTCCGCTTCTGAGTTCAGACAGCGTCCCGAGATGATATAGTCCCTTTGGGAGCAAAGCATTGAATCACCGATCCGTCATTCTTCCGTCTGAGACTTCACTTTCCGGGGAGCGCACGCAGGCTAAGGCGCCGGCTCCGGCCGGGCAATCTCGTTTGACCAGACGCGCACTGCTGGCCGCAACCGCTGGCGCGGCACTCGCGCAGTTGTCGGCCTTCGCCAAAATCCGGGGCGTGGAACTGGGCGTCACCGGACGCGCGGAAGACTTTCCGAAGGCCGATCAATATGGCTTCGATTATTTCGAGCCGGGCGGATCGGCCATCGCCGGAATGACGGATACGGCCTTCGCCGCTTTTCGCGATCAGGTGAAAGCGTCGCGCATTTACTGCCAGAGCGTGATCACGCTGATTTCCAATCCCAAACTGAAGGTCGTCGGCCCGGACGTGGATCTGGATGCCGTGTCTTCGTATCTCGATTCCGCGTTCGACCGGTTCAAGAGCCTCGGCGTCAGCGTGGCTGTTTGGGGAAGCGCCGGTTCGCGCCGCGTTCCCGAGGGTTATTCGCGCGACACCGCGTGGGATCAGATCAAGGCTTTTCTGGCGCGCGCCGGCGTTATCGCAAAGGCAAAGCAAATAGTGATCGGCATCGAGCCGCTCCGAAAACAGGAAAGCAATATCATCAACACCGGAGCTGAGGCGCTGAAGCTTGTGCATGAGGTCAATCATCCCGCCGTGCAGATGATCATCGATTATTACCACTTGCGCGTCGAGAACGAGGACCCCGAAATCGTGCGCACCGCCAAGGACCATATCGTTCATCTGCATTTCGCGAACCCTACCGGACGACGCTGGCCGCATTCGCCGGATGAAGACCCGGTTTACGGCAGATTTTTTCAGATCCTGAAGGAGATCGACTATAAGGGCGGGCTTTCGATCGAAGGCAACGGCACGTTTGAGGCCGACGCCGCGGCGAGTCTGGCGTTCTTCAAGAACGAACTGGCGTGACAGGAGACGGCCTATGTTCACCAGACGCCAATTCGGAAGACTCACGCTCGGCGCACTGCCGGCATCGGCGGCTTTAGCGAAAATTTCCTCGAAAATACACGGCGTTCAGATCGGCGTGGCGACGTACAGCTACAACCCTCTGCCGCGGCAGGGCATGCTGGACCTGATTATCAGCTCCATGGTGGATGCCGGCATTGGCGATTGCCTGCTGAACCCTCCCGCTACCGAACCTCCCGATCTTGCCGAGAAGGCGAGACCGGCGCGGGGTGGTGGCGCGGGCCGCGCCGGAAGCGGTGGACAGGGACGCGGTGGCGCAGGTGCGAGCGGGGCATTCGGGCGGGGCGGCGGAGGCCGTGCGCCTCTGAGTCCGGAACAGGCGGCGGCCGCGGAAGCGCTGCACCAGTGGCATTTGACCGTGCCGCTCAGCTACTACACCTCCATGCGGAAGAGTTTTTCCGACGCCGGTCTGGAAATCTATATCTACGAACCTGCGCTTGGACCCAACACCTCAGACGCGGATATCGATCGGGCCTTTGAAGTGACCAAGGCGCTCGGCGCGCGTGTCCTGGCGGATGCTTACACGAAATTGGTCGCCAAGCGGGTCGCGCCTTTCGCCGAAAAGCATGGAATTAAGGTTGCGCTACAGGGCCGGCCAAACATGAACTCCACCGACCCGGAAGCGATGGCGAAGCCCGCCGATTTCGAAGAAGTCATGGGCTACTCGAAGAACTTTGGCTCAAGTATCGACGTTGGCGACGCGACCGGCGGCGGCTGGGACGCGCTGAAGTTCATTGAGGACACACATTCGCGCGTTATTTCGCTGAACCTGAAGGACAAGACAAAGGCGGGAGTCAGCATGCCTTGGGGGCAGGGCGATTCGCGCATCAAAGACATTCTCCGTCTGATTCGCGACAAGAAATACCCGATTCGCTGCTATATCGATTGCGACTATGCGACGGCCGAAGGTGGCAGCCGGGTCGCGGACGTGAAGCGGTGCTTCGAATTCGCAAAGGCCGCTCTCGCGTAGTATCTGATTTCGGAGTTCGCGCACTTATACCCGCACCGCAGCTAAGCGAGAGGAAACGTTGCCGCCGGACGGAGAGTCATCTGTCGCCGCGAGACCCGCCAACCATCGGATGACGGTGAGTGGAGTTCGCACGATGACACTCGCCCGAAGACGCCTTTGTCTGCATCTGTCGCCTTTCTTTGTCGCAAGCGGACCCGGAAACTCGAAATCGATTGAAGAAGACGCTGTGGGGTTTTCGCTAAAATCGAATTGCCGTGAGCTTCGAATAAGAGTGGCGCGATGCGGCTGCCCAGGTGGTGCCGATCTTACGGAAATGAACTTTGGGAGTTTGGTGAGCAGGGTCTGATGCGCCGCCGTCCGGCGAGTATCAACGATGCGGTAATCCGGCAAGAAGAACGACGCATCGCGTGAAGGGAAAATCGAAATGCACGTGGCGGAGTTATGGCGATACCCGGTGAAATCCATGGCCGGAGAGCAATTGCAAATGGCCCGGGTGACGCCAACGGGGATCGAGGGCGACCGTATCGTCCAGGTTCAGAATGCCCGCGGACGCACAGCGACATCGAGGACCTATCCCGGGCTGCTGGGGTTCAAAGCCACGCTGGACGAGCGCGGCGAACCTCTGGTTGACGGCCTCCTGTGGAGCGATCCGGCGGTGCTCGCGGCAGTGAGGGAGGTCGTCGGACCCGGCGCGCGCCTGGTTCGCGACGAGTCTCCGTCACGATTCGACATCCTGCCCTTGCTGGTCGCGACGGATGGAGCACTGGCCGAGTTTGGACGCGACCGCAGGCGGCTTCGGCCAAACATCGTCGTTGGGGGCGTCACCGGTTTGGATGAGCGGGAGTGGGAGGGCGGGCGGTTGTTTGCGGGAAGTGCGGTGATCGACATACACGACCTCCGCGGCCGCTGTATCATGACTAGCTTCGACCCGGATACGCTTGCCCACGACCCGGAGGTACTTCGGGATATCGTCCGGCGCTTTGGCGGTAAACTCGCGCTGAACTGCGACGTAGCCACACCGGGAGAGATACGGGTGAATCAGGAAGTCGCGGTCGTGCGGCCGGGGACGGTATTGAATGGCAGATCCTGACGCTACAGCGCGGCGCCGGCAGCGGCTGCGAAGGAGCTTCCAGCCGGCGCGCGTTCGGTTGCTCTTTATTGGTGAAGCTCCTCCCGCTTCGGGAAGATTCTTCTACCAGCGCGACTCAGGGCTGTACCGGGCGATGCGGGACGCGTTCTTGAGCGTTGATCCTTCGATCGACGATGAAACTTTTCTGCCGGCGTTCCAGGCCTCAGGTTGCCACCTGATCGATCTTTGCCGGCAGCCGGTTGATCGTCTGGATTCACATTCGCGACGTGCCATCTGCCGGTCCAGTGAGAACTCGCTTGCGCGCGCGATCGCCCGGCTTCAGCCGGACATGATCGCGACCCTGCTGCGATCTGTCGAAGGTAACGTCGCGCGATCTGCCTCACGCGCGGGGTGGCGAGGGCGATTCATTTATCTGCCGTACCCGGGAAGGTGGTCGCGGCACAAGAGCGCCTTCCTGCGCGCACTCATTCCCGAAATCCAGGCCCTGATGCATGGTTCCGGCGGCGGCCTTCTGGATTCAGTTTCGGTCTGAGACAATTCTCAAGGCCTCGCCGAAACGTGCCTGCCTCATGCTTTGCAAGAGTCGTGCCCAATGAACTCTGCCGTAGACCCACTTCGCGTGGTTATCGGACAGACCGGCCTCACGCGCCCAGAAGCGCCGCTGGAAGTCATCGTATGAAGGTACGGGTTCGCCCCAATCGATCGGCTTACCAGGCGATTCGAGCGGCAAGAACGCCATGGCGTAGAACATATGTGCCAGCTGTCTCATCAGATAGAATCGGGCTCGCTGGTACTCGTCCGGAAGTTCGCCGAGATATTCTCGAAGAAAAGCCTCTTCCGTAGATTCATTGGTGACGATCATGTTCGCAACCACCGCCAGATCGGCATAACGATCGTTCTGGAAAGCCGCCTCCCAGTCCACCAGCCACAGACGGGTGCCGTCGAACAGCATGTTGTCCGGCTTGAACAGGTCGTTATGGCCCGGCGCCGAATCGTGACGCGGGTACACATCGGCCAGTTGCTGGTAGCAGGCGAAAAGCTCCTCAGTCTCGCTTTCGTGCAGAATCCCCGATGTCCGGAACTTTTGGAGGAAACCCTCGAGGGCAGGCCCTTTGTTCAGCAGGAACGTGCAAGTCGTATTGAATGGTGCCGCGGGGAACGGCGGCAAGGCGTGCAGGGCTCGCAGCGCGGCGGGAATCCGAACCAGCGCTTCGGCCGCCGGAAAAGGTATCGCCTCCACGAAATCTGTGATGGAGATCCGGTCTTCGGCGCTGGCGTACCTGACGCGCGGTGCGAGGCCTGCATCGGCCGCCGCCTGCATGCAGGCGAAATGACGGGCCATATCGCCGGGACGCGTGTTGATTCGCAGCAGATACGCGGATCCTCGCAGTACGATGCGAAAAGCCCGGTTCGAGCCGGGCCGCTCCGTCAGGTCGCGGATGTCTTCGAATTCAGTAACACCGAAGGCCCTGTTCAGTCCGAGAAGCACGGCCTCGCTCTTGTCATGTGGAATCGTAAGCATAAAGCGATTATGATCGATTTTCTACCTGCGGGCGAGTTTTAATTCCGCTGCGAGGCAACATGTATCTTGTTTATTTTCTTCTAGTTAGACTTCTTTATCATCGCCCTGCTATCCTGAAATTGGGGGACATTGAGTCTGCCTGGCTCCGGCGGTCTCGGTAAGACGGCGTCATTCGCAACACAACCGCCGGCAATTCGCGCAATAATAACGATGGTGAATTTATGAAAACCTCGGCACATCTCGTCAGCATCACTTCGTCGCGATATCTGGCGGTCGCAACGTTATTCCTGACGGCGTCCCTCGCCTGGCCGCAAGCGCCCGCTACCGGAGCCGGCGGCCGTGGCGGAAGCGGACGCGGCGGTGGACGCGGACTTGCGGCGGATCCCGATCATCCAATCATGCCCATCGGTACGCATATCCCGGATTTCACGCTTCCGGGCGCGGATGGCAAGACGCACAGCCTGAGCGAATGGGAAAACGCCAAAATCCTCGCCGTCGTCTTCGAATGCAATCACTGCCCCGTTTCTCAGATCTATGAGGGCCGGATCAAGAAGCTTTACGACGATTACCGCGGCAAAGGCGTGGCTCTCGTGGCGATCAACCCAAACAATCCGGGATCGGTTCGCCTCAACGAGGAAGGCTACACCGATCTTGAGGATTCTCTGCCGGAAATGAAACTCCGGCTCGCCGACCGCCACATCACCTGGCCTTATCTCTACGACGGCGAAACGCAGATCACCGCGACGAAGTTCGGCGTGGTCGCAACACCGCACATCTATCTCTTCGATCAGGAGCGGAAACTTCAGTATCAGGGGCGTATCGACGACAATCAAAACGAAACGCTGGTCAAGTCGCAGGACGCCCGCGCGGCTCTGGACGCGTTACTCGCCGGCAAGCCGGTGCCCGTCGCCAACACGCGCGCCTTCGGCTGCTCAACCAAATGGCTTTCAAAGGCTGTAGGTTCGCAATCGCGCGGCGCTGAGATGGAGAAGATCAAGGCCGAACCAGTGAAGCTCGATGCGGCCGGCGCGGACGAACTGAAGAAGCTGCGCGCCAATTCCTCCGGCAAGGTTCAGGTTGTGACCTTCTGGTCGACCAGGTGCGCAAGCTGCGCCGATAGCTTCCACGATCTCGAGACGACCTATCGCATGTACCGGTTGCGCGCCTTCACGCTGGTCACGGTCGCGACCGACCCGGTGGCCGATAAACCGGCGATCATGGATTTCCTGCAGAAACAATATGCGTCCGGCACGAACCTTCAGTCGAGCGTCGACCACAATGCGCTGCAGGCGGCATTCGGCGAGAAGTGGAAGTCGAACTCGCTGTTCACCGAGGTCATCGCGCAGGATGGCACGGTCATTTACAAGAAGGAAGGGAAGCTCGCGTTGCCGGACCTGTTGGCTCTGCGGCGTATCTCCCAGGCGCACATGCCCGACACGGGTTATCCCGGCAGCCAGGCGTATTGGCAGGAAGATTTCAAGAAGTCGCGCTGACGTTTGCGAGCCGGAGTTTACGCGCGCGGAAGGACGGCCTCGATCAGCCTCGGCCCCGGTTCGCGCATGGCGGCGCTGAATTCGCGGATGAACTCGTCGGCGGTGGTAGCGCGCACAGCCTGAACGCCGAGGCCTTCGGACAGTTTGACCCAATCCGGCTCGGGGCGCGTAAGATCGAGCATTTCGTCGGCGCGCGGGCCGACTGCTCTCGCGCCGGTTCGCTTCATCTCAACATCTAGAATGCGATATCGCCGGTTCGCGAGAATCACGATAGTAACGTCGAGCTTTTCGCGCGCCATGGTCCAAAGCGATTGGAGCGTATACATGGCGCTGCCATCGGCTTCGAGCGCGACCACCTTACGGCCGGGACACGCCAGCGCCGCGCCCAGCGCAACGGGAAGACCCTGGCCGATCGATCCGCCGGTAACGGGGAGATGATCGTGCGCCGGAGCGCCCGCCAGATGGGGCCAGATCTGCTCGTTGCAGGAAACGGTTTCGTCCGAAAAGATCGCGCCCTCCGGCACTAACGCGCCCACGGCGCGGCCGATGGCCGAAGCGGTGAGCGGCTCGCCAATCGGCAGCACCGGTCGAACAACAGCGCCAGATGGGACGGGACCTGCGCCAAGTTCGTCGGCCAGCCATTCAAGTGCGCCGATGCCATCCTGATCCAGCGATGCGAGGATATCGAAAACGCATTCCGGCGGCGCAAGCGTCGATCTCAACCCCGGATACCCGAAGAACGATACCGGCCGTTTAGCTTCCACAAGGATCATCCGCTCAATTCCCGCGAGCAAAGATTGCGCCGCTTCGGGAAAATACGGGATGCGTTCGGCGGCGGGGATGTCGCCGCCGCGCGCCATTCGCGCCCCGTTGCGATTGGCAAAAACTCTCGCTGCTGTAGCGGCCCGAAGCCGATCCGCCGCGCGAAGGCCACGCGCCTGAAGAGCAGTTCCGCTGAGAAGCAAACCAACGGGCCGCCCGGAACGAAGCACAGCGGCGATATCGCGGACTGTTTCGCTTGTCGGCAACGATCGTGGCGCCCGTTGAACAACTGCGCCAGGCTCTCCCGCCTCGCTCCACGAGTAGTCCGCCGGCACAATCAGGCTCGCGACTTGTCCCGGCGGGCCAATAGCGGCTGTGATCGCTGCCGACGCCGTCTCGCCCATCGCCGAGGCACATTCCAGCGTTCGGACCCAGCCCGATACCGGCCGCGCGAATGCCTCAATGTCGGCAGTTAGCGGCGCATCCTGTCCGAGGTGCTGCGTGGAATGTTCGCCAACGATATTGACGATGGGGGACAACGCCTTGCGGGCGTTATGAAAATTGGCGAGGCCGTTGGCAAGACCCGGGCCAAGGTGCAATAAAGTGGCTGCCGGCCTTCCGGTCATGCGGGCATATCCATCGGCCGCGCCGGAACAAACGCCTTCAAACAAGCCAAGCACGCCGCGCATGCCGGGTACCCGGTCGAGCGCCGAGACAAACTGCATCTCGGACGTTCCCGGATTCATAATGCATAAATCCACGCCATTGGCGAGCAGGGTTCGGAGAAGACACTCGGCGCCGTTCATTCGGTTTCATTTCATGAGAACACGGCGAAGCAATTAGCGAGCTCCGGACGTCGGATCTGCAAGGGCTCTGACCTCTTCGCGCAGTCGGAGCCTTCGGCGAATGAAGTCCGCCGCCGCATTGCGGTCCAGCGCATCCCTGTGCGTCTGCGATGCGCCCTGAATCAGTCCGAGGCAATCCGGCGCGCCGCAGCGGCACTCAAACGGTTCGGCCAGATCCCATTCGGTCGAAGGATAGAAGTAACGCAATTCGTCGCCCGGTTCGATGTCGCGGAACGCGCGCAACGCGCCTGCTTCGATATCGAACGCCACATTCGGCGAACACGAATGGTTAATGTAGCGCAACTCAAAAGGCTCCGGCTCGGCATGTTCCGCTTCCCCGATCTGCACCGTCCACCGGCTTGGTTCGCCCGACCGCTTGCGCCATGCAAGCAGAACGATCTCTTCGCCCGCAAGCCATGCGCGGCGCGCGACAAGTCCCAGACCAAAGCTGTTCTGCACGATTTCATAAACTGGACGCCAGTCCGGCGATGTATTGTGCCAGATGCCGCGCACAAAATCCGAAACGTGGTCCCCATATTTTTGGCGCAACCGCGGCAGCAAATGGTCGCTGCCAAGTATCGCCTGACGGCAATCCGCCGCGCCGCAGCGGCACTCGAAAGGGGACATCGCGGGGCCGCAAAATGTGGCGTAATCCACGGTCAACTCTTCGCCTGTCGGAATGTCCCGACGAGCAACCAGATCGAGCCCGTCGAGCCATGTATTGGGATCGCAGGAGTGATTCACCGGACGCCAGTCGTCGGGATTGTCGGACCACATCACGTGCAGGCCGGCTGTGACGGGCCACGCGTACTGGTCGAACCACATTCTGCGCAGCCCCCGCCATTCGCGCTCCACCCGGCGTCGCGAAACCAGCGTGTGCGGCTGTTCCTCGTACCGCACCGCGACCTCTCCTGCGCGCACCGTTCTCGACGCAAACATACCGAAGCCGAGCCCCGGCGTGAACTGCAGCTCCCAGGCTCGTTGCGCGCCGTCGCGGCGGCGGAAAGCGCACGCAATCAGGTGTTCGAGAAACCCGCGATGGCCGGCCGGATCCGCCGCGAGGATAAAATCGGCGCTGCCGTAGCTACCCTCGGCGTAGAAGACGCCGCAGTTCGGATTGATTTCGAGAACATAGATCCGGCCCTCCGCGTCCACCCGGATATCGCACCTTCCGTAACCCGACCCGCCGAGGGCTGCGAACGTGAGGGCGGAAGCCTCTTTCAGACGGCGGGCCAGCTTCGCGTCCTCAACCCGAGACGCCTGCATGGACTCGTATTCTTTCCACTTCAGCTCGAAATGCTTGAACGATTCGCCCGGAGGAAAACGGAACTCCACAGGCTCCAGCGCCCACGCGGGTTCGGACTCGTCCCGTGCCTCAGCCACAAGCACGGTGAATTCGCGGCCTTCGATGAATTCCTCGATCAGCGCCGCGCCAAATTCCCCGATCAGCCGCGCCGCCTGTAATTGCAGGGCTTCGGCATGGTTCACCACTGAATCTCTGGTGAGGCCAACGCTGGCATAGCCCTGTGGATGCTTGACGATCATGGGGAAACGCAGCTTCGACACAGCCCGCTCCACGTCGCCGGGCCGGCGAGCGACGACGTAGGCGGGAAACATCACGCCAGCCGAATGGCAGGCCATCTTCATTGCCTCCCGGGAGGGATCGTAGAACCGCGATCCAGCGCCGGTGAAAGCCATGTTGACTTGCTCGAGCGCCTGCACTACCTCAATGCCTGCTCGGTCTTCGTCTTTCGCGCCGTCGCACAGGTTGATCGCGACATCGAATCCCTGGCGCGCGATCTCGGTCAGGTGCCGCCAGGCCAGCGCCTTCGCGATGTTGAAGTGCGTGGTCTTGGCGTCAGGCAGAAAACGCGACGGATCGCAGGTGGAATCGAAATCGCGAAAAGGCGCGTCGGATCCTTCATAAGACGAATGCAGAACGGCGATTTTCATGCTGCATCACGAAAATAGCAAAGCGCGGAACGCCGACAGCATCGCCGCTATGGTTTCGCGAGATCGCGCGTCTCCGTTCATGTCTGAAACAGCCAGGACTCTGAGATCGTACCCGCCGAACCACGTCTGCGCTTGACGCCTCCGCAAGGCGCGTTACCCTGAGGGAACGGGCTTCGGTCGGTAAACGATGGCACAAACGCGCGCAGCCGGGAGATGGCTGGTTTACATCTTAATGACGGTCTCGCTGGCCGCCGCCGTTTTTCTGAAAGGCGGGAAACCCGCCGGCCAATGGGAATGGAGCGCCCTCGGTATTTCTATCGCGGCGGTTCTGGCCCTCCTCCCTTCGCCGAAATCGGAAGAACGAACGCCGGTAGAGCCGATCGGGTTCGGCATCATGGTTCTGCTGGCGGGGTGGATGCTCCTCCAGATCGCGCCGCTTCCGCCGGCGATGCTCAACTGGATCGCCCCGATCCGCTGGCAGGCGATTGAAGCCGCGCGCAAGGCAACCGGCGAGCCACTCGGAACGTGGGCGGCTTTGTCGGCCGCTCCCGCCGCCAGTTTCGCCAAACTACTGGACGTCTTTCCGGCAATGGCGGCCCTTGTTGCAGCTCGCGAGATGGCGTGGTGGTGGCGCGACCGGATTTCCATCGTGCTCGCCCCGGTGGTCGTAGTGGCGGGNNGATGGCGCTGCCGATTGCGGCCGCCTGGGCCGCATGGGTGTGGAGGAAAGGAACCTCGCGAATCCGGCAACCAATGGCGCCCGCGCTGAAGACGGCGGCACTCATGGGCGTGGCGACATGTCTGTTGCTTGGCATCGTTGTCTCTCTTTCGCGAATGGGCTTTGTTTCAACGGTGGTCGCCGCGCTGGTTACATCGTTTGCGGTGCTGTTGACGCCCCGCGAAAGTGCCGCCGCGCGAAGTGGCGAGCGACGCTGGCTATGGGGTGTCGCCGTGGTTCTGGTGACGTTCGCGCTGTTGATATTCCTGACACCAAAAGAGCTGGTGGCCCGGTTCGGCGAACTATCCAACGAAGACACCGTTTCGCAGAACGATCGCGTGAAGATGTGGGTCGATGCCGTTCGCCTGATCTCGACATCGTCCTGGACCGGAGTGGGCGTGGGCGCCTTCGAGCACGGACTCTACCGGTTCAAGGTTTCCATGCCGCTGAACACCATCGACTATGCGCACAACGACTACCTGCAGTTTCTGGCTGAGTTGGGCATTATCGGCACGGCGCTGATGGCAGCCATGACCTTCTGGATTCTGACGAAAGTGACCAGGACCGCGCTGTGGCGTCGAAGCAGCCCCAATTGGGAGTTCTCGGTGGGAATTCTCGCTGTCTTTCTGACGCTGGCGCTTCACAGTATCGTGGATTTCAATTTTTATCTACCCGCTAATGCGCTGGTGATGGCTTGGATTGCGGGGGTGGCGGTAAGCCCCGGACTGTCCGGAGTGGGCACGCGGATTGGCCATCGCGAAGCCACCGGACTTCCCGTGAGGCGCAGGCGGTCCGGTTCCGGAACTTCGCGTGCACCGGGAGCCGGGTAACCTTATGCGCGTCGTTCTGGTTGCCCTGTCGCTGCTGATTTCGGCCTTCTCCGTGGGAACGGATCTCTTCCGGCCGGCTGCGGAGAGTTCGCTTTGCCGTCTGGGATTCTGCCGCTTCGACCAGATCTTCGCAAGCATCGACGCACGGGGGATGCGGCCGGCGAACGTCGCAGCGCTGGTGAACGAGGATCCGGCGAATCCCCTGGTTTGGTGCGCATATGGCGACGTGCTCGCACAAACGGGCAACACCGCCGAGGCAACCCGGGCGTTCGACCACGCTATGACCCTCGGACCCCACATGCCGCCCGTCCTCATGCGCGGCGTGAATTTTTACGTCGGCTACGGACAGCCGGAGAAAATACTGCCGCTTTCGGCCAAAATCCTCACACAGACGTGGGCATTCGATCAGATCATATTTTCGTACTTTAAGGTGGCAAATCTTCCCACCCACGAATTGCTCGGCGTCGCGGTACCCACTGAAGCGCGCGCGGCGCGCGCCTGGCTGGATTGGGTCCGGGTTAACGGGTCGGATGCGGACCTGACTGAGACATGGGAATGGATGACGAGGAATCGTCTCCTCGATCAGCCTTCGGCCGTGAATGCAATCTGGGCGTTGTGGTCGCGAAAGTCCTACCGCACCGCCCATGCGCTGTGGCTGGACTGGCTTGGTCCCGGCCACATCGACAAGGCCGCCGACGGCAGCGAACGCCTGGTGAACCGGGCGTTTGAGAAAGAGCCGGCGGGAGGACCGTTCGACTGGACTCTCTACGCTCCTGCTTCAGTGACACTGACAAGGCGGGACGGACTGGAGGTGCGATTTTCGGGGCGGGAAAACGTGGCGTTTTCCGGGGTTAGCCAGGCTGTCGAAGTCCGGCCCGGGCCGTACCGGTTCACGGCGGACATCGAGGCAAACGGACTCACCACGGATCAGCATCCGTTCTTTCATATTTTCGATCCGGCGAATCCAGGCGCGGTCCACGCGGAGTCGCAACCGATCCAGAATGGCGCGACGCCGTCGCGAATCGCCGTGGACATCTCGGTGCCTCCCTCGACGCAGGTGCTTCTTGTTCAATTGGAGCGTCGGCCGTCGGAGCGCTTCGACAACAAGATTGAGGGAACTGTGCGTGTGCATGACGTGTCTCTCCGCGCCATAGGACGCGGCGGTCAATGAAGATACTGAAGGGGATTCTGTGGGCATTCGCGGCAATTCTGGCCGTTGCTTCCCTGCAGCCTGCGCGGCCCGCGACACATCATTGGTTGCTGCATCGCGCGGTGCACCTTGCATGTTTCGGTTTATTGGCGCTGATAGGCCAGTCGGCGGTCCGGGACCGCAAATGGCTGCCGCTGGTCTTCACGGGGTGCGTAGGCTTCGGCGCGGCGCTGGAACTGCTGCAAAGTCTGATCTACACGAACCTGTTCGAATGGAACGATCTGCGTGACGACGCAATAGGCGCGGCCGGCGGACTGTTGTGCGCACTCCTGATCGGGCGTGCTGTGGTCGCGGTTGTCGCCCGCCAACCGGCAAAATAGCGTTGTGCGGGCAGCTTCAGGAATTGAACCGGGCTTTGCGGCGGCGCAGAATCGCCAATCCCGCCAGAAATCCGGCCGCGAGCAGACCCCGCAGGGCGGGTTCCGGCGTCGGCGTTCCCACGAACCCGATCGTGTCGCCATTGGCGTCGGCATAAAAGCCAACGATCTGGCCGAGGTCGTTCACGCCATTGACGGTCACATTTGTGGATCCAAACGGATCCACTGTCGTGAACGTGCCTCCGATATCAACGTAGCCGAACTGATTTCCCGCGCCGTCCATGTAAAATCCGACCATTTCGCCGTTGTTGCTGATTCCAAGAGCCTGCGTAAATAACGAGCCAAACGGATCGACTGTGGATATCGCGCCGCCACTGTCCAGAAATCCCACCGACGTTGCGGCCGAGGGCATATAGAAGCCGACAATATCGCCCGCATTGTCGATCCCCACCGCCTGGCTGTTTGCGTTTACGGGCAAAAGCGCGTTGATATCCGTGAACACTCCACCCGATTGGCTGTAAGCGATCTGTCCGGTTCCTCCAGCCTGAGTGGAAGCGTAATAGCCGACGGTCGTATTGGAGTCGTTGATCCCGAGTCCCTGATTAAAGACGGGGGAGGCTGGATCATCGACCGTTTGGTACGTTCCGCCGATGAGGGTAAATCCGTGCGTGTTGCCGGCGGCATCGACGTAGATCCCGACCGTGGACCCGTTCTGATTGATTCCGGTTACCATCGTGGACGTGGCGCCCGGGAAGTTTTCGGCGGTAAAGTTGTTCGGAAGCGTAAGCGTAAATCCCTGCGGCGAATTGGCGTTGTCGGTTCCCGCGATCGTCCCGCCGTTATTGATGCCCAAAAGCTGGATGAAGTTAGTGCCTGTCGGGTCAACGACAGTCTGGTAGTTAAATATTCCGGCGGTGAGTAACGTGCCGGTCGCCATCGACAGAAAAATGATGTTAGCCGCGAATTTCATTTCAACCCTCCGCGCACAAAACCGTACGCAGTACACAGATTACATCGAAAGCCATCGGCCGATCAACGCCAATTCTGGTTAAAATGTGCGGCATTATCCAAAACGATGGAGATAATTCGTACAGGCTCGACCTGCAGCCGGCTTCCATCGCGTTGGGGTGTGAGAACCCTGAGCCGAGTGCTCCCAAGAAGCGCTCGGGCCGCAACGTGCGGCGCCAAACGATTCAGGAACACCTGCAAATCGCGTGGCGCGGCCAGGTCGTGCGCGTGTTCGTCAGAAGCGCAAGAGCCGCCGGATGCGGCGCCAGCCATCGCAGGAACCACACGTTCAGCCGGGTCCGGCGGCATAACTTGCGCGGACTCCTCTTGAGACAGCGGGAACGCCCCGGCCTTTGACGTTCCTTCCAGTTGTCAACGGTGCCCCGGGACTTCATTTTTCCGCATTGCAAATCCATTCCTTGTGATACACTTCCAAGTCAGGATCTCGCGTACCGTAACGATCATTACCTCTTTGGGTAGGGAAAATATGAACTATCGCAATGTCTGCATTGTCCTGTTGACTCTCTCGGCCCTGGTGCCAGTTGCATTCGCGCAGCGCGGTGGGCGCGGCGGCGGCGGGGCCGCGGCGGGAACCGGCGCCGCGCGTCCGATCGATATCACCGCGAAGAGTTCCTTCAATATGGCGTCGGTGGAGCGCGGGGGCAAGATCTATGCCGAAAAGTGCGCCTCCTGTCACGGCGCGGACGCGCGCGGCGGAAAGCTGGCCAAGACCGACGTCGATCTGATGCGTTCCGAACTCGTGGCCATGGACCATTCGGGGCGCGAGCTCCCCGGATTCCTCGCTGTCGGCCGTCCGGAGAAGAACATGCCTGCGTTCCAGTTCTCCAAAGACGAGGGTGTCGACCTCGCGACCTGGCTGCACTATCAGATCACCGTGACAGTGGCCCGGCAAGATTACCAGCGACACAATGTTTTCAGCGGCGACCCGAAAGCGGGTGAAGCGTACTTCAACGGCCCGGTCGGGAAATGCAACACCTGCCACTCCTTGACTGGCGATCTGAAAGGCATCGGTGCAAAGAACAACGATGACGCCGGCAACATTCAGGCCGCCATCCTCGGCGGTGGGGGACGCGGGGGGCGCGGCGGACGGGGCGGCGGGCGCGGGCCAGGAGGCGCTGGCGCGGAATTCGGCGGCGGCGGGCCGATGGGTGGGCCGCCACAGGCAGCCGCCGGGAACGTGACTGCCACAGTCACGCTGCAAAACGGACAGACATTCACGGGAGCGCCCATGATCGTCGGCGATTTCGTGGTTGAGATCCGCCTCCCGAGCGGCGAGACCAAATCCTGGATTAAGAACGGCGAGTGGCCGAAGGTGACTCAGGTCAACAAGCTTCAGGCCCATATCGATCTGATGAAAAAATACACCGACGACGACATCCATAACCTCGCTGCTTATCTGCGAGACAAGTAAGGGACGCGAACCATCCGAGGAGAACAATCATGACTATCCGTTTCGTTTCATTCGCTGCAATCGTCCTTATACCAATCTCCCTCGCTGCCCAGTTCCTCGATCCCAAAGTATTAAAGAAGCCTAACGCGACCGACGCATGGCCGACCTATCACGGCGACTACTCGGGCAAGCGCTACAGCACTCTCGATCAGATCAATCGCTCAAACGTCGGCACGCTTACGCTCGCCTGGGCGGCTAAGCTGGCCGCGACGGAAACCACGGCTACGAACGTGGGCGGCCCCTGGAAACCCGGCGATCCGACTTACTGGGGAGGTCCCACCGATACCTTCCGCATCGCGGGATCTCCGCTCATGGTGGATGGCGTCCTTTATATCTCCGTCACGGACCGCGCCTGGGCCATCAACGTTCGCACAGGCGAGGTGCTCTGGAGCTACTACTTCAAAACGCGTGGCGGCCATCACGGCAACGCCAGCAAGGGCATGAGCATGTACGGAGGCTGGCTGTATTTCGAGACTCCGGATTGTTACCTCGTTTCGCTCGACGCGAAAACGGGCAAGGAACGCTGGTATAAGGAACTGGCGCCGGTGGAAGAAGACTATTTCTGCAGCGCGGCTCCGCTTGTCGTGGGCAATCACGTAATGGCCGGAATGGGCGGCGACGCCAGAGACATCCAGGGCAAGCTCGAAGCGCACGATCCCGAGACGGGCGACGTGCAGTGGACCTGGTATACGACGCCGCAGAATGCCACCGATGTGGGCGCCGATACCTGGCCGGACGAGTACTCGCGCAAGCACGGCGGCGCAGGCCCATGGCAGCCGCTCACCTACGACCCCGAACTGAATCTCATCTATGTGTCGACCGGCAATCCCAATCCCGTCGGCGCGACGCAAAGCCGCAAGGGAGACAACCTGTTCACCTGCTCCATCGTGGCGCTCAATCCCGACACCGGCAAGATGGCATGGTATTACCAGACTTCTCCGCACGACGCGCACGACTGGGACAGCACCGAAGCGCCTGTATTGTTCGATGCGCCATGGCAGGGTAAACCGCGGAAACTGGTCGCGCAGGCCGCCCGAAACGGATACTTCTTCGTGCTCGACCGCGCGACCGGTGAGCATCTTCTGACTGCGCCCCTGGTGGATCCCGAGTTCCTCAACTGGGCCACGGGCATCAATGCGAAAGGCCAGCCTATTAATAATCCAAAGAAGGAAGCGTCGGTGGACGGCGTATTAGTGGGCGCGGGTTCGGCGACTAACTGGCCGCCGCCGAGCTTCTCGCCACAGACGGGACTTTTCTATGTCGGCACGAGCGAGGGCTTCAGCATGAGCTACCTCGTCGATACCACCGACAGGCCCGAAGGCTACGGCTTCACCGGCGGAGGTGGTGGCGCGAGTGGCGGGCGTTCGGGCATACGCGCCATCGATTACCAGACCGGCAAGCTGAAGTGGATGCACGAGGGCGGCGGGGCGCAGGGCCTTCTTTCAACAGCGGGCGGGCTTCTGTTCGGCAACGACGGCTTAAGTAACTTCGACGCCTTCGACGCAGCCACCGGAAAGATTCTTTGGCACACATGGATGCCCCAGTTAACCAGCAACGGCGCTCAGACTTACCTGGTCGACGGTTTTCAGTTCGTGGTGGTCGCCGCTCAGGATACGATCTACGCATTTACGTTGAACCGGTGATCGGATCGCCCGGGAAACACCGAAGATCACACCGGCTTATCGGTCATGCGCCGAGTTCTTCCCGGCGGCATCTTTGTAGCCCGGGGCTGACTGGATGGCTGCCGATGCCGCCGCCCAGGAAGGTAGGAACGCCTCCGCAACTGCGGTACCCGGAAATGTCTCGTCCGACAGCAACCCGGTTGTCGAGCGCAGTTGAAGCGATCTTTTTCAGTACGGCAAAAATCCGCAGCTCGATCCGCAATGGTATCTGCTCGTTCAATGGCGTACCCTGCGGGACGGATAACGCGCCAGAGAGTCGTTGGGATGTTCGGACGACGAAGGCAATGCCTGCGTTCGCTAAGTGTCCGGGGGCTCTCAACGGCGGTCGAGTCCGCGCCGAACGAACTGAGCTTCCGCGGCGCACGTGTTACGAAATCGTAACGCAGAGCGTGGACGGAAGTTATTGAAAAGGAAAGGCGAGCCTCGCGGAATGTTAATTGCGAAAACTCTGCTCGTGCCGCCAACGCCCGCCCGCGAACACCGAATTTGCACGATCCTGTCTCTGGTGTGCGGCATGTCCGCAATCGGCGTCGGACCGGCCTGGCCCCAGACCACGCCAGCGCCGCCAAAGTTTGAGGTCGCCTCCGTGAAGCCGTGCAAGCCCGGGGGCATTCCAGGCGGCAGTTCGAGCAGAAGCGGCAACGGCGGAGCTGGCCGCATTATCTGGTCGCCCGGAAGGCTCGTCGCGGAATGCGTGACTCTGGACCGCCTTATCCGGGAGGCATACCTTCAGTACGGGGACGGCCGGGCATGGCCCGACACCGGATATGGCCCGAGATCGCCAATCTCCGATAAACTCCTCGAACAGCAAATCAAGGGAAGTCCCGCCTGGCTGGATTCCGACCATTACACAATTGAGGCAAAAGCCGAGGGCACGCCTGGCCGGGAGATGATGAGAGGCCCGATGCTGCAAACGCTTCTCGAAGACAGATTCAAGCTGAAGATCCATCGCGAAACCAGAGAGACACCTGTCTTTGAATTGAGGGTCGCCAAAGGCGGACCAAAGCTTCAGCCATCGGCCGGGGGCTGTCTCACCGTCGATCACGATCATGCTCCGCCGGCCCCAGTGTCGGGACAAGCGCTTCCAAAGCTGTGCGGAGGATGGGCGGGCGACACCGTATACGATACAACGATGGAAAACCTTTGTCGTCAAATCTCGCCTTCCGCCGACCGCGACGTCGTCGACAAGACGGGTATTGCGGGCCGGTTCGATGTGCGTTTCGACCTCTCCAGAGCCGACCTTTATCCCACGGAGTCCGTCGGGGGCGGAGCCGGACCAACCGAGGTCACGCGCCCTACTAACGCTGCATATTTCGCCGCTTTAGAGAATGCGTTGCCGAGGCTCGGGCTAATGCTGGTGTCTGCCAGGGAGCCTGGCGAGTTCCTCGTGATCGATCGCGTGGAGAGACCCAGTGAGAATTGAGTTATCGCCGCGCGTTGCGTTATCCCAGCCACGCGCCATGCGGGTGGAATTGTTCAATCGGATCGCCGAACGGCTACATGCCCTCTCGGGCACCGTTTCCGGAAACCACCGCATTAAAGACGCGAAGTCCTGTACCAATCCGTCGGAGCACCCGGCCCGATATGAACCTGGGCCTGAAGGCCCTGAAGATGCCTCAGCGCAAAGTGCCTCTCGTCGATTCTTTGCAAGAGGTGGGACCAGAAGCCTCGGAAAAAGATCACAAAGCCCTGAGCAATTTCTGCGCCTTCGACGCAGCCACCGGAAAGATCTTGTGGCATACATGGATGCCACAGTTAACCAGTAACGGCGCGCAAACCCACCGGGTCGACGGTTTTCAGTTCGTGGTGGTCGCCGCACAGGATACGATCTACGCATTCACGTTGAACCCGTGACTGCATCGATTCAGACGGCCCATCGTCTTCTGCCTCGTGTGGAGTAGCCCTTCGGCCTGCGCGGTTTTCCCTGTCTACGGGTGCCGGTCGTCGACGCCTGAGGCAAACTCCCGGCGCAGATCCCGCATCTCGGGTTGAACCTACGCCAGCAGCTTCGCGAGCGGCTCCCAATAGTTGGCCTTCCACCCCGAAGCCAGGGATTCCGCCTCGCCTCCGGGAAAACCAGTATGGTCGAATACGATCCGGGTTCCGGAACCCTGGTCTACGAGCTCGAACTTCGCAATCGAATACACGCCTGGACTCCAGCTGCCCGTCCTCCATGCCTGGACGATTCGACCGTTTGGCACCAGCTCGACGTGACGTCCCGTGATGTGCCCGCCAAAGAGGGTGAATGCGCCACCCACTTCCCGGCTGATCTCCGCCGGCTTGTCTCCAAGATGCATGGATTGCGTGGCGCCGCTGAGCCGGACCACCTCGTCGAACTGTCTGGCTTCTGTGAGCGCCTCATAGACACGCGCTCGGCTCGCTTTGAAAGTAACCTCCTGGTGAATGGATTCTGCGGAATGAGAAATCTCTCCCGCGGGTTGCGCTAATGCTTTCGTTGGATCGATCGCCAGACTTCCGCACGCTATGAGGGCGCCGCTGACCAGCTGCCGCCGCGTCGGCGCGTTCGGCGTCTCTGTCATGTTCGTTCTTTCACTCATCGTTACCTCCCTCCTGATATTTAAACATTAAACCATATGGTTTACAATCCTAAAGTAGATGCTTCACGATGTCGGCGGAAACCATGGGGAATTTTCGGGCAACCGGCAACTCGACCAGGTTTTCCACGCGCTCTCGGATGGGACCCGGCGGACGCTCATCGCGCGTCTTTCGGCGGGAACGCGCACTGTAACCGAATTGGCCGAGGGGTTCGGGATTTCGCTGCCGGCGGTTTCAAAACATATCAGAGTTCTGGAATCCGCGGGGCTGTTGGTTCGCACTGTGGATGGCAGGATTCACCGCTGCTCGCTCGCGCCGGGCGCACTGCGCGATGCCGGGCACTGGCTCGCCGGATACCGGTCTTTCTGGGAGGAAACGCTCGATTCGCTCGCGGATCACGTCGGGAAGACAAGGAAATCGGCGGGCGCTAAACGGGTATGAAGAAGTGACGGAAAGCTTAAAACTGGTAGTGCGGCGGACAGTGGAGGCTACGGCTGAGGAGCTCTTCGCGGCATGGACGGAACCGGAGCAACTGCTGCGATGGTGGGGACCGCCGTCGATCACGTGCGAGTGGGTGGAACTCGACCCGCGAGTCGGTGGCGCATATCGTATAGGCAACACGCTCCCGGATGGCACACTGCTGTGGATCTTCGGAGAGTTCGAGGTTGTGGAGCCGCCCTTCAGGCTTGTGTATACGTGGCGGACGGATCCCGGCTCGAATGTTCCCGAGCGCGTCTCCGTGCGGTTTGAGCCGATGGGACAGGTCACTCAAGTCACTATCGTCCACGAACGGATCCCGGATCCCGGCACGCGGGAGAGACACGAAGCCGGTTGGTTTGGCTGTTGCGACGGGTTAGTCGATTACCTGCGGAGTCGGGAACTGTCGGCCTAAGTAAATGCCCAGGAATAAAAGCACAGCAATCAGGAAGACTGAAATCATAATGATCTTGATACAGGCGTGTGCGTGTGAGCCATAAATAACGCTGTAGCCCCTGTAAACAGACGGGAAAGCCAATGTGGCGCCCCTTTGGGGCGGATTCGCCGGTTATGCTATAGTTCGTCTTATAGGGACAGCCCGTATGGAGGAACTATAGCATTATGCGCCCCACCGTCTTTTCCGCCGACCTGCTGCTGCGATTTCTGCGCAGGAATCGTATCGCCACCTTGCCCCAGTTGAAGCAACTGTTGGGCACCGATGCCGATATCACCGTCTTCCGCAAATTGAAGGAGCTTTCATACCGCACCAGCTATTCTCATCGGGGTTCCTTCTACACGCTCGATGAAATTGCCGACTTCGACGAACGCGGCCTGTGGTCTTTCGACTCCGTTCGGTTTTCCCGCCACGGTACCCTGGTTGCGACTGCGGAAGTCTGCGTCACTCAGTCCCCGGCTGGCTATTTCGCGTCGGAACTGGAGGACATCCTCCATGTGCCGGTGAAGGAACCGCTGCTGCGGCTGGTTGGGCAAGACCGGGTCGCCCGACAGACCGTCTCCGGCCTGTATCTGTATTGCGCCGGCAACGCCCGGACGCGGCAGCAGCAGCTACGTGCGCGACAAGTGCTGCTGGAACAAGCTGCCGCCGACATCCCGGACGGTAATGTGTCCGACGAACTTCGGGCTTCGATTGTCCTGTTCGCCAGCGTGCTCGACGAACGCCAAAGGCGTTTGTACGCCGGTTTGGAATCGCTGCAGTTGGGTGGAGACCGCCAGATCGCGGAACTTCTCCGTCTGGACCCACACACTGTCGCCAAAGGACGGCGGCAACTGCTGGCGCGTGATGTGGAGGCCGGCCGGGTGCGGAGTGTGGGCGGAGGGCGCAAACGGATGGAAAAAAAACGCCCGCAGTGATCGATGCCATCCACAAGCTTATGGAAAAGGAAACCGCCGGCGACCCCATCAGTGGGCTGAAGTGGACGAGGAAAACCACCGCGAAGATCGCCCGGCAACTCAGGCGGTTGGGTATTACAGTCAGCCGCAATACGGTAGGGCGCTTGCTGCGACAGATGAAGTACTGCCTGCGCACCAACCGCAAGACGATTTCCTCGGGCTCGACTGCCGACCGCGACCGCCAGTTCCGCTATCTCTGCCGCCAGAGGGGTCGGTTTGAGAAGCGCGGCGATCCGGTGCTGAGCGTGGACGCCAAAAAGAGAGAAATGATTGGCAACTTCAAGAACCCCGGCGCTAAATGGGAACGCTCCCGCACAGACGTCAAAGACCATGACTTCCGTTCCGAGGCCACCGGCATTGGTATTCCATACGGCATCTACGATATCCAGGCCAACCGCGGCTCCGTTTTCCTGGGAACGTCCCACGAAACATTCGCCTTCGCGGTCTCTTGCCTCCGTAAGTGGTGGCAGGCGGAAGGGCACAAACCATATCCGCGATCCAGCCACATTCTCATCCTTGCCGACACCGGCGGCAGCAATGGGGCGCGGGTTGGTGCCTGGAAGCAAGAAATTCAGCGGCAGCTATGCGATGGTCTGGGACTCATCGTCACTGTTTCTCACTTCCCATCCGGGGCCTCCAAATGGAATCCCATCGAGCACCGCCTGTTCAGCCAGATCAGCAGGAACTGGGCAGCCGAGCCGCTGGACAGTTACGAGAAGGCGCTGAAGTTCATCCGCACAACCACGACCACTACCGGCTTGAAAGTTACGGCACACCTGGACACGGCAACATACCCCACCGGCGTCAAAGTTTCAAAACAAGAACTCGAGCAACTATCCATCCGACAGAAACGCGTCCTGCCAAAATGGAACTACACCATCTCCCCGCAGATGTGAAGTTATTCTTGGGCGATGCCT
>PLEX01000151.1 GCA_003136575.1 Bryobacterales bacterium
TCCACACAAGGCCGGTCAAGTGGCTGAAAACTGACATACCACGTTCCGCCTTCGACCAAGACATCCTCTATTCCTTTGGCGCGTTCATGACGGTCTGCCAGATCAGCCGCAACAATGCCGAGGCTCGAATCAAGGCAGTACTGGAAGGCAAGAAACCAGCCGCTCCCCCCATTTCCCAGTCCTCGGAAGCCGACCAAACGGACATCGAGGAAACTGTTCCAACCGACATACCTCAATATGCGGAAGATAGAATCCGGGAATTCATCGAGCAGAAGTTCAAGGGCCACGGCCTTTCACGCCTTGTCGATGCGGTTCTCATAGCCACCGGCTACACAACAGCCGTTTCACCACCGGGGCCGGACGGAGGCGTTGATATCGTCGCGGGACGTGGACCGATGGGATTCGACCCCCCGAGACTTTGCGTTCAGGTTAAATCGGGTAGCGGGCCGGTAAACCCCGAAATCATCCAGCGCTTGCACGGCTCAATGAAAGGTGTCAGTGCTGAGCAGGGGCTACTCGTCTCGTGGGGCGGATTTAATTCGAAGGTTCCAACAGAAGAGCGAAGCCAGTTCTTCAGCATCCGCCTTTGGGATTCCGGCGATCTGATTCAAGCCTTGCTAGAGAACTACGAAAAACTCTCTTCCGACATCAAAGCCGAGCTTCCCCTGAAGAGAATCTGGGTACTCGTGCCGTCTCCAGCGCCATAGAATTCAAAATCTCCTCCCGACTAAAGGAAGCCGCCCCTGTCGCCTTTCTCTCCCGGCACTATGCGGGCGGCGCTCCCGGCGCAATGAGAACTGTCCCCTGCCCTTTCGGGCATTCCTCGCGCATAGACAAAATTCCCAGTTGCTTCGGTTCATTAGAGTCCGCCCTTACTCTTCGGGCGGTTCCACCAGTCCCTCGCGTTCGAGTACCAATTGCACATCGTGAAACGCAGCCTTGATGTTGTTTTTGGGAAAGCGAATTTGCCCTAGCCCCTCAATGTTCGAAAACGCCTCACACCCTTCTTCGAGCATCACGATTGCTCTACTGAAGCCCAGCCGCCCCTGAAATAAACCAGCCTCATGGACAACGTTCATACGTGCCTGCATCGTCCCGTCGGCTTTTTCGTCCTCAGCGGTCATCACCAGAAAAGCAATCGCAGCAGCATCGAGCATCGTTGAAAGACGCACCGTGTTGGGGATTCCGGCAGCCGGCACTCGGTTAAACTCATCCCACGGAAGCCGCGTTCGCTCGCTAATGAAATCCTTTAAATCCTTCCATTCCTTCGAGCGGCCATGTCCAATGAATACATTGGTTCCAATGCGGTCGGCCTTCACTGTCTTCTTTTCGATTCGTTCCAGCTGAGAGAACGCGCGAACGGCAATTTTTACGAGAGCCTCGCAGGCGACCGTCGGTTCTCGGATCATTGCAACGTCCAGATAAACGAAGATGTGTGGAGGCGTCCAAAGTCCCTGAGACATCGCAATCGCATCGCGGCTCATGAATTGCGCAGGTTGCATATGATGCAGGAACTCCGCGCGCGCGTGTATCTTTACCTGTTCCACCTCTTCCAGCAGCTTCTTAAGAAATGCGTCGTCGTGAATTCCCACACAGGTTTGCAGAATCGACGTGACGGAATCTCGGCCTCTTTCAAAGAGCCCCTGCCCTTTCTCCGCGAGCGTTCGCGCTTCGGTAACGTCAGGATTTCCTGCTCGTTTCCTGATCTCTGCCTCGACAACGCCGTCAGGAAATTCTTGCCAATGTCCGCGCGTGCCCATCGTAGACAGCTGCTTAAGGCCCCACTCACTGCTAAAATGCGCGCCCGGCGGCGGCGGCGCTAGTCCAGCATAGTAAATACGAGACTGGTAGCCCAGCCACGAGCGACTCCAAGCCTTTCCTGCTTCGGCGGCGCACTTCTCAAGGGCTTCGAGCGGCGCAACGATATCTGGAGCCCTGGCACTCGCTAGAAACGATTGCAGTTCCTCGGAGACAACTCTCAACTCGCTGACCATCTCACTCATGCTTTCCACGATAACCCCGGAGTTCCAATTTTCAACCCCGAAGACGCCCCTGCTGCCTTTTTCTCTCCCGGCACGATGCGGGCGGCGCTCTCGGCGCAATGAGAATTGTCCCCTGCCTTTAGGGCATTCCTCGCGCACAAAGGCGCGGCCTTCAGTGCACGTCGCTGCGGGCGATGATGATTGTCCCTGACGCTGAGACCGGACCCGCAATAGATGCTTCGGAAGGCGCGCAGCGGATTGGCAGCAGCGCTTTCAGCCCGAGGTCTTCGATGAACTTATCGTGTTTGCGCGCCTCAATAAATGCCTCTGTCAACGCGGTCCATTGCGCCTGCAAAAACTCAGAGAAGCGCTGCCAGAGGTCTTCCTCCAGCTTGAGGCCGTCGATCATTTCAGCGGCCGGAATGGTCGCGGCGTCGCGCCAAAGCATCGGACTCCCGTCCTTCGGAAGCCGGTGTTGCGGCGGCAGTAAATCCCGGCCCCGATAGACTCCCCGGCCAAGCACAGGGTCGTGCGCGAACGCATTTCGGTAGGCCCCAATCGTCCCGTATAAATCCTGCGGGTGTTTGGGGAACTTCGGCCTATCAATGCCCAGGCCGCGCAAAATGTCGCGCGCCAGCTTCTGTAGCGGCTTCGCCTGCTCTACGCAGGCCTGCATTGCCGCAAAGAATCGCTCCGGGTGAGGATACGCTCCCGCTGCCAGCCTCTTGCGATCGTCGGCAATCGCCCGCTTCGCCGTCGCCGCATAGTAGAAGAGCGAGTAATTGTGCATGGCCAGGCGCTCGTAGTCCGCAGGGATAGTTGGCCGGAGTCTGATCCAGTCCGGCGCGGCGACCGCCGTGATGCGATTTGTCAGCAGGACAATTAACTCGCGCCAGAACGTCTCGTAGTTGGACAGCGTGCCGGCGACATCGCCCCACACATCCTGTTCCCGCGCATCCCCGTGCGCTGCGATGGTCAGTACCGACAATCCGGAAAAGCGGTCTGCCATGATGTCTTCAGCCTAACAAGGAGTCGGCGGTGACAGGAAGCGCGCTGTTGGATCGGCTGAGTACGTCCTGCCCTATGCCGAAATCCGCTATTTACGGGGCCGGTTGAAGTTCAACGGCATCGGCAACAGCGCTACGTTCCCCTCGGCCATTGCGGTGTTCCGGCCCGCTTGCTGTTGACACCAAGACAGCAGAGCCTCGCGCCCCGGTTCGGATTGACAGAACCCTGCTAATCTTTACCTTGAGAGGCGTATGGAAGTAGACCTTACCCCCGACCAGTGCGAGCGCCGCCGCGCTGAGATTCTTGCCGCCGTGGATACGGCTAAAGCTTCGCTTGCTGCCGGTAAAGGCCGAGTCATCACCGAAGATTCCATGCGCCAGCTTGCCAACGAAGTGAAACAGCGCGGACGCGCCCGCCTCGCTGCCGGACAGCAGACACCCTCTTATTAATGGCGCACATGGGGAGCCGCGACTGTTTCCGTTGACTGAAGCGCCTGAATCGCTACAATTAGAGCCAGAAGGGAACCCCGGCCATGACGTTGACCATCGAGCTTCCAGACAATCTCGAATCCGCGCTGAAAGCCCACGCCAACGCACAGGGCGTTTCCGAGGCGGGCTATGTCCGCACGCTTTTGGAACGGGATCTGTCGCCTTCCACGGCTACCCCTTCCCTGCCTCCGTTTGAAACAGGATTTGGAAGCCTCGCCAAGTACGGCCCCGCGCCGACCGCCGAAGAAATCGACGCTAACCGCGCCGAAATGTTCCGCAGCTTCGGAGAAGACTTTTAGATGATTGTCGGCGTCGCCGATACCCACACGGCGCTTTGGCACTTATTCGCAGACGCCAAACTCTCCCGCACCGCCGAGGATTTCATTCAGGCGGCAGCGGCCAAGCGCAATAAGGTTGCGGTATCCGCCATCAGCTTGGCCGAACTGGTTTACCTTGTCGAAAAGAACCGGCTGCCCCTTTCCGCCTATGATGGACTCAGCCGCGCATTGAACAACCCGGAGCATGTATTCACCGAAGCGGCGTTGACCGCCGAGGTTGTGCAGTCCATGCGGCAGGTATCACGGGCGGAGGTGCCGGACATGCCAGACCGCATTGTCGCCGCGACGGCGATTTACTTCAAGGTGCCCGTTATCAGCCGTGATGCGCGCATACGCGCCGCGAATCTTCAAACCGTCTGGTGAAACTCCCCGACTCCCAGCGTGCAATAGCGTGCAATGGTGTATGGCGGCCGTGGCGCTTTTGGCGCGTGTGGCAACCTATAATCAGTAAGTTGCGTAGCGTATTGGGGGCTCAACGAATCGAATCCCTCCCTCTCCCCCTGTTCCCGCCGGGCCCTCGGGGCGTCACCGGCCACACGCGGAAGGCCAGGACTGGACACCACGCCGCACGACGACGTCATCGGGCTTATCCTAACGCAGATGGCAGTCTGTCCCCCGCTGTCTCCCACCCTACCCCGTCGCCTCCCCCGGCCTCGGGGAAGCAGAGCTACACTTCCCTGGCCGCTTCCCAAGGAATAATTCCTCCTCGTCAGCATAATTCCCGGCCATTTTTCATCGAACTCGGCAGACGCGCCTGAGAGTATTGCCAAAGTGAAAACTTTATCTGCCCTGTTTTCAGTATCCTGCCGCTTCCCGTCCATTTTCTCCCCAACTCCGTCTGCTATTTCTTGGTCAGCGTGAGCCACCAGGCATCACCCACAGGCCTCACGCCATGGAGCAACGATATGACAGATCCAACAGTACAGAACGAGCAACCGCAACAAACGCCGCACGCGCCCACTGGCGCGAAGAAATCCAAACCGGTAATGACCAAATCCGAGGCCATCTCCATCCTCCGGCTCGCGGCCAACCGCCTCAACGCGAAGAAAAGCACGGGGCCTAAAACGAAAGAGACCAAAGATCGCGTCCGCCACAACGCCTGCCGCCACGGCTTCACCGGCCAGGTGCTAATCATGACCGTCGAAGAGCGTGAAGCTTTCGACGTCTTCGTCGCCGGAGTCCTGTCCGATTTCGCACCCGTCGGCACATACGAAACCTTCCTCGCCAACTCCATCGCCGAGGATTCCTGGCGGCTGAACCAAATCCGCGCCCGCTGCTCCAACCTCGCCGCCGTCGGAGCATTCGAAGGAGCGGGCAACAACTACGATTCGCTGGAAGGCCAGAACCACCAGGTGGAAGACGCCGCGGTCGATGCCGCCATCGAACGCGACCGAGCCAAAGAGCTGGCCCTGTTATCTCTCTACATGCAACGCACGCAACGCGCCTGCGAAAAGCACAAAAAGGAGCTCATCGAACTCCAGCAAGCCCGCAAAGCGCGCCGCGAAGCCGAACTCGAGGAAGCCCGCCTGCTCTTCCAACTGGCGGAAACAGACGGTTTAGCCTTCAGTCCGAAGGAAAATGGCTTTGATTTTTCTCTGGTGGAAATACAGGCTTACACGAGGCGCTTTCACCTGCTGAACAACGCGAAAAAACGCGACAGAGAGTACCGGGACAAGAACTTTCCGCTCGAAATTGCTCGCACGTCGGGTAAAGCGGCCTGAAATCCGCCGGAAAAAGCCTCGAACTTCCGCTCAGGGGCCGGACTCAGAGCCACCATTATGTCTATCCAGGTCTTTGTCTTTTATCGGCGTCTTCATCGGCGTGAATCGGCGTCCATCGGCGGCCAAATTGCCATTTCCCACTCCCGCACCCTCAAACTTCACCATGGACTTCCTCGAGCCCTTCAGATATGATCTGGAGAGGAATATGACGTACAAACTCAACATAAACGGACACACCAGCACGGTGGACGCGCCGGCCGGCATGCCCCTTCTCTGGGTATTGCGGGACATGCTCGACATGCGCGGCACCAAGTATGGTTGCGGTATGGGCCTGTGCGGCGCCTGCACGGTTCACCTCGGTGGCCAGCCGGTTCGCTCGTGCCAGACCATGGTTTCAGCGGTTAAGGATCAGGCGATCACCACGGTCGAAGGTTTGTCGCCCAATGGTTCGCACCCCGTCCAGTTGGCGTGGCAGGAGATCGACGTGCCCCAGTGCGGCTACTGCCAGGCCGGACAAATGATGTCGGCTGCGGCGCTGCTGGCGAAGACGCCGAGTCCCACCGACAAAGATATCGACACCGCCATGACCGGCAACCTCTGCCGCTGCGGAACGTATCTTCGTATCCGGGCGGCGGTCCACAAGGCGGCCGAAATTGCGAAGACGAAATCCCCCAGCGTGGCGTCAGTCGCGCGGAATCAACAGTAAAGGAGGCCGACGATGAAACCCACGGAGAATCAAATGACACTCGAACGCCGTTCTTTTCTGAAAATCAGCTTGTTGGCCGGTGGTGGCGTAATGTTCGGCTTCGCCACACCGCAGGGAGCCGAAGCCCAAGGCCGCGGAGGCCAGCAACAGGCGCCCCCCGTGCCCGGCAACTACATCAAGGTTGCAGCGGATGGCGCCGTCACCATCGTGGCGAAAAATCCCGAAGTCGGCCAGGGCGTGAAGACCATGCTGCCCATGCTCATCGCCGAAGAGCTCGATGTCGATTGGAAGAATGTCAAAATTGAACAGGCCGATTTCAATCCGGCCAAATACGCCGCCCAAAGCGCAGGCGGCAGCACCGCGACCCCGACCAGTTGGGATCCGATGCGCCAGGTGGGCGCGGCCGCTCGGGCTATGTTCATCACGGCTGCGGCGCAGACTTGGGGCGTGTCGGAGAAGGACTGCACCACCGCTTCGGGTCGCGTGATTTCAGGGAACAGGTCCGCCGGTTACGGCGAACTGGCTGCCAAAGTGGCCACTCTTCCGGTGCCTGCCTTCGC
This sequence comes from Bryobacterales bacterium, assembly GCA_003136575.1. Lineage (GTDB taxonomy): Bacteria > Acidobacteriota > Terriglobia > Bryobacterales > Bryobacteraceae > BOG-234. Next base: position 6,804 of record PLEX01000151.1, read on the forward strand.
CGACCTCAAGCTCAAGGATCCATCCAGCTACAAGATTATCGGACACACCCAAAAGGGTGTCGATGTGGCGGACATCGTCGCAGGCAAGCCGATATTCACGATCGACGTCAAGTTGCCGGGCATGCAGTATGCCACGTTCGAGCGCTGCCCTGTGCTGGGCGGCAAAGTCGCCAGCGCGAATCTGGACGAAGTCAAAAAGATGCCGGGCATCAAGAACGCTTTCATCGTCGACCGGCCGGAACTGACCGCGATCAGCGGCCGGCCCGGCGACTTGGTGAGCGGCGTCGTTATCCTGGGCGAAACCTGGTGGCATGCGCAGAAGGCACGGCAGGCGCTGAAGGTCGCATGGAACGAAGGCCCCAACGCCGGCGGCAGCAGCACGGCCTTTAAGCAGCAGGCGGACGCGCTGAGCAAGCAGGCGCCGATGTCTACCAGCCGCAAAGACGGCGATTACGATACCGCCATCAAGAGCGCAGCCAAGGTCGTCGAAGCCGCTTACTCCTACCCGTTCATTTCGCATGCGCCGCTTGAACCGGAGACCAACAGTGCCGTTTTCAAGGACGGGAAGGTCGAGATCTGGACGAACAGCCAGCAACCCGGCCAGGGCCGGGGCGGGGTAGCGCAGACGCTCGGAATCCAGCAGGATGACGTCACGCTTCACATGGCTCGCGGGGGAGGTGGTTTTGGACGCCGTCTCACCAACGATTACATGGTGGAAGCCGCCTGGATCGCCAAAGAAGCGGGCGTTCCGGTGAAATTGCTGTGGTCGCGCGAAGACGACATGCAGCACGATTATTATCGCCCCGGCGGCTACCAGTTCCTGAAGGCGGGTCTGGACGCGTCGGGCAAGGTTATCGCATGGCGGAATCACTTCGTCGGCTACGCCGAAGGCACCACGCCGGTCACCGGAACCATCGGCGCCACCGAGTTTCCGCAGCGCTTTGTTCCGAATTACGAGCTGCACGTTTCCACCATGCCGCTGGGGCTCAGGACCGGCGCGTTGCGTGCGCCGGGCAGCAATGCGATCGCTTTCGTGATCCATTCGTTCCTCGACGAACTGGCGCATGCGGCCGGCAAAGATCCCGTGCAGTTCCGTCTGGATCTGCTCAACTCCGAGCAACCGGTGGTAGCGCAACAGGCGGGTGGCCGCGGCGGACCGGGCGGGTTTGGCGGCGGCGGCTTCAATGCCGATCGGGCCAGGGGCGTGTTGCAGATGGTGGCCGACAAATCGGGCTGGGGCAAGACGACTTCGCCCTCGGGAACGGGCCGGGGCGTGGCCTTCCACTTCAGCCACCAGGGTTACTTCGCCGAAGTGGTGGAGGTCGCGGTGGATTCGGCTAAGAAGGTAAAGGTCCGGAAGGTCTGGGTGGCGGCGGATGTCGGCAGCCAGATTATCAACCCGGGCGCGGCGGAGAACATCGTTCAGGGCGGCATTATCGATGGGTTGAGCGAGGCGATGTCGCAGAAGATCACCATCGAAAAAGGCCGTGTGGAGCAGACCAATTTTCATCAGCACGGGATGATTCGGATGGCGCAGGCGCCGCCCGAGATCGAAATCCACTTCCTGACCAGCAACAACCGGCCGACGGGGTTGGGCGAGCCTTCGCTTCCGCCGATCGTACCGGCGCTGACGAACGCGATTTTCGTCGCAACCGGCGTGCGAGTACGTTCCATTCCGCTCGTCGATTCAGGGTTCAGCTGGGCGTAATGACTTGGATGCGGGGCAGGCGGTGGACGCCTGCCCTGTTGGCTTATGTCGCTGTCGCTCTCCTGGCGCAGGACGAGCGGAGCGTAAAATCTCCTGACGGACAGCTGGAGTTTCGCCTCTTCACCGCGCTTCCCGACGACGCGATTCTGAATTCGCTCGCGTACCAGGTCTGGCTGCGCGGTAAGCCCGTCATCGATACGTCTTACCTCGGACTCGATATCGAGTTTCAGGAACCGCGTCTTGGAGACAACGTTGGCCTGAGCGCCGATAAGCCGATCCACGAGGCCCACTACAACGGCCTCTGGGCCGATTACCTTCAGACGAGCACGACCGGACGCAGAATTCAGTTTGAGGTCCGAGTCTGGAACGACGCCGTGGCGTTCCGCTATATCGTTCCGAGGTCGGCGTTACTGTTCGATCTGGCGCTTGCGGACGATGGGACGCAGTTTCGATTCGCCGACAACACGCCGCAGAACCTGCCCGAAAGCGCTGCGATTCCATATGTTCGGGAACTGCCGGGTACGGGCTGGATTGGCATCTTCAGCCAGGAGTTGGCCGGCTACCCGAGGATGCAACTGAAACGGTTTGACGAGCGTACGCTCGTAACCCACCTGCCCGGCGGAGTACCGGAACAGGTGCCTGCGTTCAAGACCACGACGCCCTGGACTGGACCGTGGCACATCATCGTAGTCGCCGGCGACCGCGCGAAACTGGCCCAGGCCGAAGCTCTTCGCAGCCCGTAAGACTCACGAAATCGGTGCTCTTTCAACCTGGTCGACGACGATCACATCGACCGGCACATCGGCCGTCTTCACCAGCTTCAGCCCGAGTTGATCCCGAAGCGCGTCGAAAGTGTTCGGCAATGGGACGCCTGCGGGATCGTTCGAGAGTCCGCCGGGAAACTGGTAGCCGACGGTTTCAAAGCAGGGGCAGGATGATCCGAACGCGAAACTGTACGTACCCGTGAGCCCGGTCTTATCCGTGATCCGTGGCTTGCCAACTTTTTCCCCATCCATCCCCAACGCCAGGCCGACCATTCCTTCGAGGTGCGCGACAAACTCAGCCATGGACCGCTCGCGAAACCACGCACGCTCACTGTTGCCCGACACGCTGCCCGCCGCCAGAATGCCCCGGCCTGACCAAAACTCGTCTCCGGGCGGCGCGACCGGATTCTCGGGACTGACGCTGCCTCCCTCGACGAAGAGCTCGTAACCGGGAACATTTCTTGTCAAGTGATGGACAACCAGACCGAAGCGAGTCGTCAGCAGATTCCGGAGCATCCCGTCGAACCGCTCCTCGGTTGTATCCGCCGGTAGGGTCGCGCTGAGTTCGAAGTTCACCGTTTCATTCGCGCACCGTTTCACGCCGAGAATCCAGCAAGGGGCGGATAATTGATCGGCCTTGATGCCGTACGCCCGCATGATCAACTCGCCCATGCCTGCGTTGGCGAAATAGAAATGCCCCGGATCGTCGGTCCCCGGCCCGCCCGAAGTGCGTTTGTCCGGCGAAGGCCGGTTCGCCGGATCGGCAACTTTGACGCTCGCCGATTCAAACGCGGGTTCCTGTGCGCCGCAAACGCCAACGCTGAGCGCACTGGCGGCAGCTAGCGAAAGGACTCTCAAGTGTTTCACAACAATGAGACGCGCCGAACGTGCCGTTTCTTCCCGCAACGAAAGTATTTGACAGTTTCAAACAAATGTTTTAATCTGTTGTTTTACTCAATGGCCTCGATTTCCCCAGCTCTCCCGGAGCCGATCGAACAGTCCGACGCAACCCGCGCCCGCCTCATCGAGGCCGCCGGACAGGTCTTCGGGGAATACGGTTTCCAGTCCGCCACGGTTCGCGACATCTGCACACGCGCTGGCGCGAACGTCGCCGCCGTCAACTACTACTTCCGGGATAAAGCGGGCCTGTACCTCGCCGTGCTGCGCGATTCCATGAGCGCCGGCGGCCAGCCCGAGCCGCGCGATGCCGCTCTGCGTGCCGAAACGCCGGAAGAAGGCCTCCGGCTGATGACCGCGGCCATGCTTCGCCGCATGCACAATTCGAGAACCGGGCGCGCATGCCATTTGCGAATCATGGTCCATGAAATGGCGCAGCCAACCGAAGCCTTGCCGCGCGTGGTCGAAGAAATTATCGGCCCCAATTACGCGGCGATGCGTGAGCTTCTGTCCCGCCTTCTCGGCAGACCCGCGGACGACGATCTCACGCGAATGTGCGCCCACAGCGTCATCGGCCAGGTAGTCCACTATGCTCATGCGGGGCCGGTAATCGGACTCCTCTGGCCGGACCTGAAAATGACCCCGGAACGGCTGGACGCGATCGCCTCCCACATCAGCGAATTTTCTCTACACGCCATCAAACACTTTAAGGAAGCAACTTCACATGAGTGAACCAGCAACTCCCGCAAGCCCTGCGCCCACTCCGAGCCCGGCCGCGCCGGCACCCGCGAAAAAACGCCGTGGCCCGCCAAAGCCACTGATCATCCTGGTCGTCCTGGCCGCCATCGGCTATGGCGTCTGGAAGAAATTCCTGCAGCCGGTGCCGGTGCCCGAAGGCGTCGTGCAGCTGAGCGGACGCATTGAAGGCGACGATTCGGCCATCGCGCCGAAGGTCGCCGGGCGCATCGCGGAGATCCGTTTCCGTGAAGGCGACATGGTGAAAGCGGGCGACACCATCGCGGTCCTGGACGATATTCAGACGAAGTCCCGCGAAGAACAGGCGCGATCTTCGGTGTCCGAAGGCGATGCGCGCGTGGTACTGGCGGAAAGGCAGATCGCGGTTCTCCAGGAACAATTGCGCGAAAACGAACTACAGATGGAACAGTCGAAGGTGGACGCCGATGGCCGGGTCCGTCAGGCCGAGGCCGACGTTGCGACCGCGCAGGCCGACTTGGCGCAGCAGGAAGCGTCGCTGAAGATCGCCGCGTTTGACCGGACCGCCTATACGAAACTGGCGAAGGATGGCGCGGTTCCCGAGCGCCAGGGTCAGCAGGCGACGTCGACTGCCGAAGCGCAGGAGGCCATGGTGGCTGCGGCGCGGCGAAAGGTGGAAGCGGCGATTGGTTCTCTCAATGTGGCAAAGGCCAGTCTCGCAAATCCAGGCATTCGGGAGGCAGCATCGGCCGCCATACGGAAGCAGATCGCTCAGCAGGAGGCGGAAATCGCCAGCGCCCGCGACGAAGCGCAGCGTATCCGCCATCAGCTTTCCGAAGCGCAGGAGAATCGCAGCGACCTGATTGTAATTGCGCCGTTCGATGGCACCATCGCGACCCGCACCGCCGAGCCGGGCGAGGTTGTGCAGGCCGGTACGCCGATCGTGACCATGCTCGACATGACGAAGGTTTATCTGCGCGGCTTCATCCCGGAAGGCGAGATCGGCAAGGTGAAACTGGGCCAGGCTGCCCGGGTTTATCTGGATTCCGATCCCTCAAAACCGCTCGAGGCGTTCGTGTCCCGCATCGATCCGGAGGCGACCTTTACTCCGGAAAACACGTACTTCCGCGACGACCGCGTCAAGCAGGTAGTCGGCGTCAAGATGCAGCTGAAGACGGGCATCGGATATGCCAAGCCGGGAATGCCGGCCGATGGCGAGATTCTGGTTTCGGGCGATACATGGCCTCCGGAGGTGCGTAAGTAGCCATGGTTGTCTCTGCCCCGAACGCAGTCGCGAAAGCCGGTTCACCAATTGCCGCGAATATGCCCGCCATCTGCGTTACGGCGCTGGTCAAGACTTACGCCGGGACAGTGCAGGCTGTCCGCGGGATCGACGTATCCGTGGCACGAGGAGAAATCTTCGGCCTTATCGGACCGGATGGCGCGGGTAAGACGACTACCTTTCAGATTATGGCCGGCGTCATGGAAGCGACATCCGGCGCCGCCTCCATCTATGGCGAACCAGCGCGGGACGCGCGCTTCCACACGGGCTACCTGACGCAGACGTTCAGCCTTTATCCCGATCTGACGGTTTGGGAAAACATCCGGTATCTCGGAGATCTGCGTGAAGTGCCGCTGAAGGAAATCGAAGAACGCGGCCATCGTTATCTGGCGATGTTCGATATGGATCGATTCACGGATCGCCTGGCGGGGCGGTTGAGCGGCGGCATGAAACAAAAGCTGTCGCTGGTTTCCGCCCTGGTCGCGCAGCCGCAGGTTTTGCTGCTCGACGAGCCCACCACCGGAGTCGACCCGGTTTCGCGCCGCGAATTCTGGGATACCCTGGCTCATCTGGCTGCCGACGGACTTACGATCATGATCGCGACCCCGTATCTCGACGAGGCAGAGCGTTGCCATCGGGTCGCACTGATGCACCTGGGGGAGATTCGTGAAATCGGTACTCCCGCGGAACTGCGCGAGCGCCTCGGCGCCAGACGTCTTGAGGTTCATACCGACAACCTCGGCCGCGCGGAAGAAGTGCTTGCCGATGCCGCGGAAAAGAGCGCGGACATGCGCAGGGAGATTATCGACGTGCAGCGATTCGGCGATCGGCTGGACGTCATTGCGCCGAATCCGGCGGTGGGGCGCTCCGTGGTGGAGAAGGCGTTGCGCGGAGGGGGTCTGACGGTCGATATCTATCGGGAAGACCAGCCCACGCTCGAAAACACGTTCGTCGCGACTCTGCGCGCGGCTGGTCAGGAGCTGAAAGCACCGCCTTATCCCGGCCTTCACGACCACGGGGACCTCAGGGGCAAGATCGCCATCGGCGCGACGAATCTGACCAAACGTTTCGGCTCGTTTACCGCGGTGAAAGACGTGAGCCTGGACGTGAAGTATGGCGAGATTTACGGCTTGCTGGGCGCCAACGGAGCCGGCAAGACGACCACGATCAAGATGCTGTGCGGACTGCTCGAGCCTACAACGGGCGATATGCAACTCACGGGCGAACGCGGAAGCCTGCGTTCTTCCGAAGTGCGGCAGCGCATCGGTTACATGTCGCAGAAGTTTTCGCTCTATGACGATCTTTCGATCGGCGAAAACCTGGATTTCTTCGCCGGCGTCTATGGCGTGCCGGAGAAGGAACGCGAAGAGAAGAAGCGCTGGGTGATGGCGTTTTCGGGTCTGGAAGGCAAGCTCGACCTGATCACGGGAAGCCTGCCGGGCGGCTGGAAACAGCGTGTGGCCTTCGGCGCGTCGATCATGCACGAGCCTGAAGTCTTGTTTCTGGACGAACCCACATCGGGCGTCGATCCATTAGCTCGGCGCGCGTTCTGGCGAATGATCAACAAGCTGGCCGATATGGGTACGGCGATCCTCGTTACTACGCATTATCTCGAAGAAGCCGAGCAGTGCAATCGGCTGGGCTTCATGGTCGCCGGGGAGCTGGCGGCCGAAGGGACGCCGCGCGGCGTGAAGGCGCAACAGGGCGGACACCTGCTGGAGTTCATCGTCGACCAGCCGCAGAAGGCTTCCGACTTGCTGCGTCAGGGCACTGAGCGATGGCGAGTGTCGTTGTTCGGAGACCGCCTGCATGTGATTACGGACGACGATATGGAAGCCGGCCACGATGCGACCGTGGCGAAGCTGCTTGCCGCGGGCATTCAGATCAAATCCGTTATGGAAGAGCAGTATTCGCTCGAAGACGTTTTTATCGCGGTGGTGGAGAAAGCACGCAAGTTGGGGAAGGTTGCCAGTGAAGACTAAATCCATGTCCGGGACGCGAGGGAGACACTAGCTATGCGCCGCATATTCGCCCAGGCCCGCAAAGAACTCACGCAGATCATTCGCGATCCACTTGCTCTCGCGCTGGCCCTGGTCCTGCCCGTCTTCCTGCTGGTCCTGCTCAGCACCGCCATCTCCCTGACAGTGACCGGAATGCCGATCGTTGTGCAGGATCTGGACGGATCGCCCGCTTCAAGGGACTTCATCGACGCGTTCCGGGCGTCGAACACCTTTCATGTCGTCGAGTGGCCCGTCACGATGCAGCCGTCGGAGGCCTTCCGCACAAACACGGCGCGCGGCGCGCTGATTATTCCTTTTCATTTCGGCGAGGACCTTGCAAGGGGAGTCAACAGCCAGGTTCAGATGCTGGTCGACGCCACCGATGCGAACACAGCCAAGCTGGTCCAGGGATACTCCGGCGAAATCGTCTCGGCCTGGAATGCCCGCAATGGCGCTTCGGCTCATCCTGTCGCCGTAACGGCCGATGTCCGCCTCTGGTTCAACCCCGGCCGCGATTCGAAGAAGTTCTACGGACCTGGCATCTTCGTCCTGGGGATTTCCATGTTCCCGCCGCTGCTGGCTACTCTCGCGTCGGCCAAAGAAGGCGAACTGAAAACCATTCTTCAGGTTTACGTGTCGAACATTCCGGCGCATGAGTTCCTGCTGGGCAAGATTATCGCGTTCATGATCATCGCTCTCATCGAAGCCGCGCTCGAGCTCCTTCTGCTGTTCACCTACTTCGGGCTGCATTTCGCGGGCGATCCGACGCCGTTTTTCGTGGCCACCGTTCTCTATGCATTTTGCGTTGCGACTTTCGGCACGTTGATCGGCTGTGCGGTCCCCAACCAGGCGGCATCCATCCAGGCCGTCGCGCTCGGCGGCTTTCTGCTCGCGTTTCTGCTTTCCGGCCTGTTGTTTCCGGTATCGAACATTCCGGTGCAGATCCGGTGGCTTTCCTCAATCGTCTGGGCCACCTACTACATCGAAATCGTACGCGACGCTCTTCTCACGGGCGGAGGATGGCCCGCCATGTGGTCGAAAGTGCTGGCGATCGGCGGGATCGGCGCCTTCTTCTTCCTGCTGGCCTGGCGAAAAATGCGGAGGATGCAACTATCCATATGAAGATCCTGGATTATCTGTTGAATCCGCGCCTGAGGGCGCTGATCCGCAAGGAATTTGCCCAGATTCGACGGGACAGGCGGCTGGCAATTTCGCTTATTATCCCGCCCACTCTGCAACTGGCGCTGTTCGGCTTTGCGCTCAATGCCACCGTAAGTCATCTACAGCTCGGTGTCGTCGACGACAGCCATTCGGTGGAGAGCCGCGACCTGATCGCGACCATGACGCAGAGTGGAAGCTTCGATCTTACCCGAACCTACGGCTCGGTCCGCGAATTGGGCGAAGCGCTGTCTCGCGGAGAACTGGATGCGGGTCTGGCGATACCGACCGATTTCGATAAAGACCTGAACCGCGGCCGCCCCACGGAAGTGCAGCTTCTGCTTAATGCCATGAACGCGAATACAGCGGCGATTGGCCAGGGCTACGCCGAAGGCGTGATTCAGAACTGGAACCAGACACTGGCACAGGGGAATCTTCACGTGAAGTTCCGGCAGGTGGCGACAAATCCGGGCACTCTTCGCGGCACGGTCACGCTGCACCCGGCATTTCTGTTTAATCCCGCGCTCATCACCAACTGGTTCACGGTGACCGGGACGTTCGGCACTTTGCTGATGCTGAACGGGTCGCTGATATCGTCCGCCGCAATGATTAAGGAGCGAGAGCGAGGCACTGTCGAGCAGTTGATGATGACGCCAGCGACCACGAGCGAAATCATCATTGCCAAGATTCTTCCCCTGTTCCTGCTCTTGTGCATGCTGGTTCTCTTCGCGGCGTTGATGCTGAAGCTGCTTTTCGACGTCCCGTTCCGTGGCAACATCTTCCTGGTCCTGACCGGCGGCGCTTTGTGTGTTCTTTGCGGGATTGGCGTCGGCACATTTATCGCGACGTACACAAAGTCGGCGCAGCAGGCGCAATTGATGGCGTTTTTCATCAATCCGCCGCTCTCGTCGTTGTCGGGGGCGCTCACGCCGGTGGAAGCGATGCCGAAATGGCTCCAGCCGATTACCTGGCTGAACCCCATCCGCCACTTCGGCATCATCACGCGTTCTTGCCTGATGAAAGGCAGCGGCCTCGATACTTTATGGCCAAATTATCTGGCGTTGATAGGATTCGCCTTCATTCTGCTGACACTCAGCGTACGTAGATTCAGAAACCAATTGGGTTAGGTATGGAAAACAGACTTCTTTTAAAACTCATCGTAAGTACCGCTGCGTCGGCGGGTCTGGCGCTGGCTCAACTGGGCGGGGCGCCGCCTTCGGGAAGCGGCACGGTCGCGACTCAGCTGCCGCTTTCGGGCCGCACCGGGCAGTCCGGGTCGGTGAGCACAACGCAATCGCCTGTACCCGGCACCAACGCCAGCGTGAATACGCTGAACACCAACGTTTCCGTGCAGGGCAGTTACGCGGGCAGCACGAATAGCACCGCGGCGATGCCGTTTTCCGGCAAACTGTCGCTCCATGAGGCGATTCAGCGGGGCCTTGCTTCGAACCTGAGCGCCGTCGGTCTCGCCGCTGCGCTGAAGCAGGTGCAGGGACAGGCGATTGTCGCGCGCTCGGCGCTGATGCCCAATGTCAGCGGCAGTTATCGGGAGAACGTTCTGGAGACCGACTTGCAAGTCCTTGGTCTGGGCTTTCCCGGCGTCCCCAAAGTGGTGGGTCCGCTCGCGTACTTCGATCTCCGCGCGACGGTTACCCAATCCATAGCCGATCTCACAGCCCTGAACAACCTGAAGGCCGCGCGCGAGGGAATCGCCGCACAGCAGCAATCGATTCAGGATGCGCGTGACGTGATCGTGCTTGCCGTCGGCGGTGCGTATCTGCAAACCATTGCGGCGAAGGCCAAGGTCGTAGCCGCGAGAAAGCAGGTCGAGACGTCGGCCGCGCTGTACAAACAGACGCAACAAAGTCGCGAGTCGGGTGTGCTCGCACAGATCGACGTGAACCGCAGCCAGGTCCAACTGGCGGTGCAGCAGCAGCGTCTGACTACGCTGGAGAACGACCTCGCGCGCCAGAAGATTAACCTCGCGCGGCTCACGGGACTTCCGCCCAACGACAAATACGATATCTCGGACGATGTTCCGTTCTCGCCCGCGCCGGCGGTGAGTGTCGACGATGCGGTGAAGCAGTCGATTGAGGCGAGGTCGGATCTGAAAGCCGCGGAAACGCAGGTGCGCGCGGCGGAAAGAGCGAGAGTCGCCGCGAAAGACGAGCGCCTGCCGACGCTTTCGATATCCGGCGACTACGGCACTATTGGACCACGCTTCGATGAAGCGCGATCTACCTTCACGTTCGCCGCGAGTCTGAAAGTGCCGATATGGCAGGGCGGCAGGGCAGCGGGGGATTTGCAGCAAGCCGATGCGGTTCTGGACCAGCGGCGCGCCGAGGTGACCGATCTGCGCGGGCAGATCGAAAGCGACATCCGCAATTCGTATCTGGATCTGCAGGCGGCGGCGAGCCAATTGGAACTGGCGAAGTCAAACCAGCAACTCGCTCGCGAGACGCTACGGTTGACGCGGGAGAAGTTCGATGCCGGCGTATCGACGTCGGTCGAGGTTTCGCAGGCCGAAGACGATGTCGCTTCAGCGGATCTCGACTACATCACCAGTCTGTTCACCCACAATCTGGCCAAGCTTAGTTTGGCGCGTGAAATGGGGAACGCCGACAAGAAGCTGGACGATTACTTGAAGGTGCAGTAGCGGCTGGATTAGGCCTCGCCACGGCGAACGACGGCAGAACGACGGCAGCTACCCATCGTGGTCCGGCAACAGGTGCAGCTTGATCGCGCCCTTCTTTCGCTTGTATTTTGCCCAGTCGAACATGCTCACCGACAGGTCGATGATGCTGCCGTCCAGACTGAGCAGCTTGTTCCTGAAACGGAACTTCTCGCGCCCGCCCTGGCTAGAGACAGTGGACGAAAAGACCGACTACAAAAGGCTGTTCGCGACTGGACCCAGCCGACTCGCGCCGCTGCGGAAAAACGGGATCGTCTGACACGCTGCCAGACCGAAATGCCTGAAAATTGCGTGGATTCGCTGCGCCGTGGAATCACGGAACTGAGGCGGTTCGATTTGTAGACGCATGCCAGGCTTCTATCCACGCGGGAAATATCACCGGATCGCCAAGCCAGACCAGCATCCATTCCGCCATCGTCGCTTTCCGTCGTCGCGCCTCCTCATCGACCGTTGCTCTGACTGACAGCCACCTGGCCCGATCCTTCGCGGCGATGACCTGGTCTCTGCATATTCGGCGCAAATACGGTCGCGCCTGGTAGACGGCGCTCAGCGCCCGGAGGGAGTCCTCCAACTCCTCAAACGTGTGCTGCGTCACGCCGCACCATGGCGCGTCGATCGGCAATCCCGACTGCTGGATTACGCTCACCGAAACGTCGGGCAGCGACTGGCGAAGTTCATTCCATTCGGACTCGCCGATGCGCGTCCATCCGCGCGCCGCCGCGAAGTTCAGGACGCGTTGTTTTTTTGTCAGGCGCAAGTGGGGCGGAGGCGCGATACCCGATCCCCCAGGAAGCACCAACGCCGGATCGCTACTCTTAGCGGTTCTTCGTGGCACGGCGATACTGAATGACGGCGACGTCGTGTTTCTCAAGCGAGTCGGTAAAATTGTGGCCGCCGGAGCCGTCCGCCTTCGCCACAAAAAACAAATAAGGAGTGTCGGCCGGTGCGAGCGCAGCCTTGATGGAACTGAGACCGGGGTTCGCGATCGGCCCCGGCGGCAAACCCGCGTGCTGGTAGGTGTTGTATGGATTTTTGCTGTCGAGATCCGACTGGTGAATCACTCCACGATAACGGCCTTCGAGCAGCGCCGCGTAAACGGTGGTCGGATCGCACTGTAGTCTCATGCCGAGGCGCAGGCGGTTATGAAAGACGGATGAAACGCGAGGACGCTCTTCGGGCAAACGCGCCTCGCGTTCGATTAATGACGCCAGGGTTACGGCGTCATGCGCCGGCTCCGCCGCGCCCAGCGTCTGCCATTGCGCGCGGAATTCAGCGGTCATCATCCGGCAAATCTCGCGCGCTGTTGTCTTACGATAGACGCGATATTTGTTTGGGAATAAGTAGCCTTCCAGCGTTTCTGCCTTTGGATCCAGATCGCGAATCGGCGATGGATCGCGGGCGGCTACCAGAAAGTCCGCGGCGGACATCGTCCCCAGCTTTGCCACAGCGTCGGCAACGTCGAACATGTTGAAGCCTTCCGGAACCAGAAGCTCCATATAGTAAATGTCCCCGCGCGCGATCCTCCCGTAGACATCCAGCGGGGACGCTGGTTTATCGAACTTGTACTCGCCGGCCTGCAGACGGGCGCCACGACGGAAGACGCGCGCCGCGAGGAACAGCCAGGAATCTTCGATCACTCCCCGTTCGGCCAGCATGGACGCCATACGGCTGGTGGTGGTGCCGCGCGGAAACTCAATCAAAACGGACTCGGTGAACCCCTGAAACGGCCGCGCCAGTTGGCGCATTACGTATATCCCGGCGGAACCGGCGAGGACCGCCAGCGCGGCCAAAAACAACAGCGCCTTCTTCATTGTCCGTGCTCCATTCGCGCCGAATCGAGGTAACTTTGCAGCAGAAGCACGGCCGATAAGCGGTCGATGGTCGCCTTGCGTTTTCCGTTGGCGACGCCGGAACCGCGCAGTGTCCGCTCGGCCTCCCGGCTGGTCCAGCGCTCGTCGCGGAACTCGACAGGGAGGCCGGTCTTCCGTTCCAACTCGCCCGCGAATTCGCGCGTATAGTCGCCTTGGCGGCTCGAATCGCCGTTCATGTGCAGGGGATCGCCAACGACGATTTTCGTCACGCCGCGGAGCGAAATCAGCTTGCGCAGATCCTCGATATCGTCTCTCCGGCCCCGGCGTTCCACGGTCTCAAGGCCCTGCGCGGTGATGCCTAACTCGTCGCTGATAGCCAGGCCGATCCGTTTTTTCCCGAGGTCCAGCGCCAGAATTCGTCCCACCATTCGATTGTATGGGGCATGTTTGCTTTGCCTGGGGCGGACGACCCACTACACTGGAGGCAAAGGTCCAATTACATGGTGCCGACGTCTCAGGGATCGACCGACAGAGGCCAGCGAATTCCAGGATTTCGGAGTACGCACGCCGAACCGCCGGCGGCGAACGCCGTGAACGGCTATGCGATTTCGGTCATCGCGGGCGGTGTCGTGATCGCCCTGCTCTATTGGGCCCGGGCGGTTTTCATCACCACGTTGGTCGCCGTCATCATCGCCTTCCTGCTGGAACCGTTTGTGGGTTTGTTGGTACGGATTCGAATTCCCCGTTCGCTGGCGACGTTTCTGGTCTGCCTGATCGCCGTTTTGGCGCTTTATTTTGCCGGCCTCTCGCTGTGGCGTCAGCTTTCGGGCATGGCCCGCGAAGCGCCGGAATTACAGAACAATCTGGCTGCCGCGGTCGAGAGTACGACGGGTAGTTTCCAAAAGGCGATGGATTCGGCCGGGCGAATCCTGGGTGGCGCCGCGAAGCCCGTTCCCGCCGCCGCTCCCCCTCCGGAGACTCCGGCCGGGGCGACGAAGAAGGGAAGGAAGTCGACGGCATCGGCGCCTAACCCCGCTCAACCTGGCGCAATTCAGGAAGTCCGCATCCACGACGACCGCAATCCGACAGCAGACTACATCGTGGCCAGTCTCGGAACCGTTTATCAGTTTGTTCTGATGGCGTCGTTTGTGCCGTTTCTGGTGTACTTCATGCTGAGCTGGCGCGACCATATTTATAAGAGTTTCCTGCGATTCTTCGAAGGTTCGGACCGGGTTGTGGTGGCTCGGAGCGTCAGCGGCATTTCCTCGATGGCGCGCGCTTTCGTGGTGGGGAATTTTATGATCGGCGTCATTCTCGCAGCGCTCAGTTGCGCGCTTTTCGCCTCGATCGGCATTCGGTACCCCTTTCTGATCGGATCGCTGAGCGGATTTCTCAGCCTCGTGCCCTATATAGGTCTGCCGCTCGGCATGGTTCCGCCTATATTCGCGGCGCTGGCTTCGGGATCGGACAGTACCACTATCCTGCTCGCCTGCGCCATCGTGGTGACCCTGCATCTTACCGCAATGAACGTGTTTTATCCAAAACTGGTAGGAGCGCGGGTTCACCTGAATCCATTGGTGGTGACCTTGTCGCTGATGTTCTGGGGATTCCTCTGGGACGCGGCCGGCCTGGTGCTGGCGATTCCGATCACGGCCGGGATGAAGGCGATCTGCGATAACGTCGCGGGCTTGAAGCCCTACGGAAGGTTCCTCGGCGATTAATTCACGTCGATCGCCTGCATCGTGTGACGCTGCACGTACCAGCATGGGCGCGATCCGAAATGGGGGAACAGCGCGTTGACGCACTGCTCCTGAGCGATAGACATGGGTTCGAAGCTGTACTTGTTGAATTTTTCGTTGATCTTGTAAAACCGGTAGATCGTATACGAAGAAAAACGCGGACGCGCAGGCACGCCCAAACGCGCCGAAAGATAGTCGAGGCCATACAGCAGCGCGACAGTGGCCAGCACACAAGCCAGAATGCGCAGTAAAACGCTTCGTCTTTTCGTCATTATTCGAGCACCAGCCTGAGAAACGCTTCCGCGGCGTAGCTGACAGCGCGGCGCGACGGCTGCACCAGATAAATCTTCCGCTCCACATCGATTTCCGGCACGCGCACCGAAACCAAGCCGCCTTCCGCAATCTCCTGCTCCACGCACATCCGGGGAAGGAACGCCACCCCGAGATTGCGTTCCACCATCCAGCGAATCGTTTCCACGGTCGGCATCTCGACCTCCATATTCAGCCTTACCCCCCGCTCGTGAAAGCTTCGCACTACAATCTCCCGATATGGCGACAGAACGTTGTGTGCGATGAACACCTCGTCGGCGAGTTCGGTAATCGGCACGTCCCGGCGGCCGGCCAGGCGATGCTTCGGCGAGACGACGAATACAAGCGCGTCGGTGTAGATGACGGTGGATAGCAACCGCTCGTCGCGAGGCTGGTAGCTGATGACGCCGAGTTCCAGATTGCCATCCACAATCTCGCCCGGAATGCGGCTGGAGAAGCCGCGGCGAACCTGAACCTTCACGCGGGGATAGAGTTGCCTGTACCTCTCTATATGCTTTAGCAGATACAGGCCGGTCGATTCGTTTGCGCCGATGGCGAGGCATCCGGCCGAATGATCGCGCAGTTCGGCGATGGCGTTGCCCAGTTCCTCTTCCAGATTCTGGAACCGGCGAGCGAACTCCAGAACGGTGCGGCCCGCGTCGGTCAAAACCACGTCGCGGGCGGAACGGTCGAAGAGCTTTTCTCCAAGCTCCGTTTCCAGCCGTTGCAGCGCGAGCGAAACCGCCGGTTGTGTGCGGCCGAGTTTCTCCGCGGCGCGCGAGAAACTGCGTTCGTTGGCGACAGTCATGAATACGCGCAGAGGCGTAAGTTCCATCTCTAACAGAGTAGCGTTCCGCCGTCGATTGCAGTGGCGTCGCGGTTCGCCGGCAGGCCCCGGCGGGAAAACCTCGTCCAGGCGCTAAAATTGAAACAGCATAACTATGATTGCCACAGGAATTCGCCCGCACCATCGGGCGTTCACGCTCCTTTTCGCTGTGCTCGTCACTTCGGCGAGCGCCGCGACCATCGACGTAATCGAGGGAAACCCTTCGGCTTCCGTCAGGGTCACGATCTACGAAGACTTGCAATGCGATTATTGCCAGTCGCTCCGTACCATGCTGGACGAGAAGCTTCTGCCGCGTTACGGGAAGACGGTCGCCTTTATTCACCACGATCTGCCGCTCGGGCGGCACGATTGGGCTCGCCCCGCGGCCATGGTGGCCCGCTGGGTTCAAGAGCAAAGTTCGAGCCTCGGCATTCAGTTCCGGCGCGAGTTGCTCGACGAACAGGAACACATCACGCCAGCGAATCTCAAATTCTGGGTAGTCGAATTCGCACGGCGCAACAAACTCAACGAACAGGGCATTGTGGCTGCGATGACGGACCCAAGGCTTGCCGCGATGGTGGATCAGGATATTCAGACGGCGGCGGCGCGCGGCATCAGGAAGATACCGGCGGTTTACGTAGCCGGTCAGTCGTTTGTGGAAACGATTATCTATGACGACGTTGCCCGGGTGCTGGACAACGCGCTCGCACGCTGAGCGGAAACGGGTTGCGCGAAAGCGGGCCGTATCCGCATCGGCCGGGTTGCCCTCCTAACCTCTGATATTCTGGTAATTCCGTTTCATTTTACTCACTCCGAGGTAGACCCAAATTGGCATTGGTAGAAGGCTGTAAGCACGAGCTTGAGATCTCGATTCCCGTTCAGGACGTTGAAAAGGAAACCGCAAAGGTCGCGGAGGAAATTCGCGGGCGCGTGCATCTGAAGGGATTCCGTCCGGGCAAGGCTCCCATGTCGCTGATTCGCAAGAACTACGACAGCGATATCCGGCAGAAAGTTCTGGAGAATCTGGTTCCAAAAGCCGTCGATGCGCGGATTGCCGCCGAGCAACTGCGGGCGGTAAGCCGACCGGACGTCACGGATCTTCATTTTCACGACGGCAAGGACGTTGAATTCAAGGCCCGGTTCGAGGTTTTTCCGCAGTTCGAAATTCCGAACTACAACGGCGTCGAGGTCGTCTACAAGGAGCCGGAAGTCACCGACGACGATGTCGACAAGCGCATCGGGGAAATCCGCGAGACAAAGGCAACCTATGCCAACGAAGACCCTCGTCCTCTGGTGTCCGGCGACTACGCAGTGGTTTCGCTCGAGAGCCTTTCCGGCACCGATGACGATATCAAGTCCGATGAAGTGCAGGTGTTGATTGGCGGCCCCGAAACGCTGGCCGGCTTCACGGAAAACCTGACCGGGGCGTCCCCCGGCGATGACAAGGAATTCGACGTAACCTATCCCGAAGAGTACGGCAGCGCGAAGCTCGCCGGAAAGACTGTGCGTTTCCGCGTCGGCGTGAAAGGTCTGCGGCGCAAGGAGCTTCCCGAACTGAACGACGAGTTTGCGCAGGATCTGGGCGATTTCCGCACGCTCGACGAAGTGAAGGCCGCCGTACGCAAGTCGATTCTGGCTCAGCGCCAGAATGAAGCGCAGCGCGAGGCAAAAGACAAGATCGTCGACAAACTCGTAGAGACCAACGAATTTCCAGTGCCGGAGGTTTTCGTCGACCGGCAGATTGAGAACCGNNCCGGAGGTTTTCGTCGACCGGCAAATCGAGAACCGCGTGCAGCAGCGCCTCCGGGAGTTGCAGGCCGAAGGCGTCGATCCCAAGTCGTTCAAACTCGACTGGGAAAAGGTGAAGGCGGCGCAGAAGGACGCGGCATTGCGCGAGGTGAAGGCGTCGCTGATTCTGGGCAAGGT
>PLEX01000001.1 GCA_003136575.1 Bryobacterales bacterium
TGCATATAAATGATCGGATGATGCCCGTCCTTGCGTGTTGGCGTGGCGGTGAGGCCGACAACGTATCTGGCTTTTACCTGCCTCATCACCTGTTCGAACGTGAAGGCGGATAGGTGGTGACATTCGTCAACGATCACCTGTCCGTACTCAGCGACGAAGTCTTTCACTTCGTCTTTTCGGTACAGGCTTTGGATGACGNNCGATATGCCCGATCGACTTCGGCGGCAGGTTCAGGAACATCGCGAGGCGTTCCTGCCACTGGTCGAGCAACTGTTGCCGGTGAACTACGACCAGCGTGTTGACCTTACGTTTCGCAATCAGCCACGCCCCGACGGCTGTTTTTCCGAACGCCGTCGGGGCACACAATATGCCTTCGTCATGATCGGTGATCTTCGCGACGGCGTCCTCCTGGAGAGCCCGGAGTTGACCCTGAAACTCCGCCTCAATCGCTGTGCCCGCGTATCGCTCATCCCGAACGTCGGCCCGAATCTTGTGCGCGGAGAGAAGCGCCAACATCTCGGTCAGGCATCCGCGAGGCAACGCAATGTGTTGTGCGAACTCTGTTCCACATGAGATCACGCGCGGCTTGTCGTATGTCGAGAGCCTCATCGCCTGAGTCTTGTAGAATTCAGGGTTCTGAAACGCTGCCAGTCGAAGCAGGCGATTAAGCATGGCCGGCGGCAGACCACTCTTCTCCACGTAGACAAGATTCGATCTGACAATCTGAACATTCTTCGGCAGCGGCCCTTCAACCAATTGCTCCTTCTTCTTGCGGGAGGGTGGCAAAGTCCACGGATCCTGCGCCTCCTCGTCATCCGCCACGCTGAACCGGACCCCGACCAGGTCACCTTTACGTTGGGCATCTACAACGATCTCCTCGGCGGCTGATACAGGTATTCGCCGAATCGTCGACAGGAAATGCCATTGGTCCGGGTAGGGGCAGAAGTCGGAATCGATGAACACACTGTTGTCCGCTTTGCGCGGCGCGAATTGCAAAGGGAGCGCGATCAGGTTCCCAAGTCCTCCCTTGGGCATCGTGTCCTGGTTCGGGAAAAAGCGATCATAAGAGTCGAGACCAATTTGATGCCTGCGTTCCATGGTTCGCGTGAGAAGCACGCATCCCAGTTTGC
The DNA here is from genome assembly GCA_003136575.1 of Bryobacterales bacterium. Taxonomy (GTDB): domain Bacteria; phylum Acidobacteriota; class Terriglobia; order Bryobacterales; family Bryobacteraceae; genus BOG-234. The sequence continues at coordinate 1,131 of PLEX01000001.1, forward strand.
GCGCAGTAATGGCCGGCAGAGCACGTTCAAAGAAGATCCAGATGTGTCCGCCTTTCCCGGAACGCGAACGCTCGAGAGCAGCGGGAACGTTCAACTCCCTGCACGTTTCCAGAAAGGCCTGAGAATCGTACTCCCACGTCTTCTTATCGAAATCCGCCGCAAGAAACCAGCACGTCTCGTCGGGCAGGAGGGCGTACACGCCGATCGTTTCCTTTCCCAGGAGGTGCTGCTCGATGACCGCGTTCGTCAAGGGAAGAAACCTGCGAGTCTTCTCGTCCACTTTCTTCCGATCTTCCGGGCGGCTCCTGTTGATCGCCTTCCAGTCTTTGACCGCGGCAGGCATATATCCCACACGACCATCGGGATTCTCCCAGCGGCGAGCGTAGACGTCTTCTCTTCCCCGAAAAAGGCTCCGAAACAAGGCGACCCTCTTTCTGGCGCGTTCTTCCCGGTCTACCGTTGCTGCCAGTGGGCCGGTCTGTATTATAAGAGGGTTGGGCGGCTGGGGTTGTGGAAGCACAATGCCGTGTGCCGCCAGAATGCGCTGGAGGCGGGCGTTTTCCTCCCTGAGCCTCGCGTTCTCCTCCTCCGGCGTTTCGAACCGAAGGGGTTCTGAACCATTCTTAGGCATCGCGTGTTACCGACAGTTCCCGAAGGAACATCCGCACCGCCGTGAACACGGCTCCGATGTCGTCGGGAAGCCCGCATTCTTTCGCCAATGCCTGAAACGGGATCTGCCAGTTCATTGGCGGCGCAGCGAGGTCCGACGGTAAGTCGTGCGTGCCGCGCGGGTCAAAGGTGAGCCGTAAGGCTTCGAGAGTTCGCTCCTTATCGAGTCCACCTGATCCGATCAGGAGGGCAAGGTCCAGGAGGTCCTTCACGCGGCTGTTCGGAGATTCCCGCGGGAGCGTGTATGCGTGGATCTTTTCGGCGAACTGCTGCTCGCGAGCGATCATGCGAACACTTGCCGTCGCGATGCCCGCGAAACCCAACCAGTCCCGACACTGGATCGTGTCATGCGGCTCAATGATAACGTCGCCAATGCCCGCGTCGAGATGAAATCGGGCAAAGATCCGCGCATCCATTCGAGCCTCGACAGGATAACGCGCGCCACCGTATGGGGCGGCCGTCAAATCCATGACAGCCGGTCCGATGACATACTCGAACCAGTCACTTGGTTGTACGTCAGCCGCCCGTTGCAACATTCCGTGAACGGATGTGTTGACGTCAACGCTCTCGGAAGCTGACGAGATCACCCGTCGCAGCGTGAGATCCAGGTCCACCGTTGACCGGGCGTTGCCGAAGCGGAGTTCGAGGGCATAGCCGCCTTTGAGTATCCACGGATATGTTTCGCCATGAAACAATCTGGCCAGCAGCCGGTCAAACGACAGCTGACGGCGCAGTCGATTGACGTCTATTTGCTCGGTCTGCGACGTCTTCTTCAACCGCTCCTCAATNNGCCGAAACGCTCCTGCCGTGGAGTATGTTTTGAGCGATGGCATCACGCAGCTTGCCGCATAAACTCGTCGAACATTTTACGGGCCTCGCCGCTGAGATGCCGGTCCTGAATCTGGTGGTGAGTGATCAGGCCGCGATTCAGAGCCTGCTTTAGTGCCTGGCGAATGAAATGCCGCTCAACAGTGCCCTCCTCCATCAGGTCCAGAATAGACCTCAGGGGACGCGTAAACTTAAAACCCTGGGCCGTCTGTACATCTTCTTCGGGCAGGTTGGCATAGTGGAGCGTCAGAATGCCGGGAATCTCGCTGTTGCGCCGGAAATTCGTCGGCACCGTCATGATGAGCCTCGCAGGATTCAGATCCGATAGATCATACAGGCTTAGCGCAGTCTGATGGCTGTACACGCCTTTGACTTCCTCGTTCCGGTTTCGGGACCACAGTGCCCAGAGAACCAGATCCGGCCTATCGGCCGCCGGAAAAAGAGCGAGCCGGTAAATACCGCGGTGCTCACGGATCCAGTTCCCCGCTTGTACATGATAGGGATGAGTGTTTTCGGCGAACCCTGCTGCCTTGGCCTGCTTCGTCGTGAAAAAGCCCTGCTGCTGCTCAGCAGTCTCGAAGAGTCGGCGAACGGCTTCCCGGTGAGACTGTGCCATGACACAATACTACAACTTTATTGAGGCTATATCAATCGTCGCCTAGGCGCAAAGTTGTCAGGAAACATTTGTCCAAAAATGTCATCCACAGCCGTTATATGTATACGGCCCGAACCGTTCGGAGTGGTCCGGCGGCGACGGACTGCGGAGGAAGGAGAAACGGCGAGAAAATCAATGTAACCTATTGATTCTATTGGTGGAGGCGGGGGGAGTCGAACTATTACCCCCTATTGAAAACACGCAAC
>PLEX01000212.1 GCA_003136575.1 Bryobacterales bacterium
GTTCCAGGACCCGCCGCGCAGCACACGAGCCTTCGTCCCGCCGCCGCCGGTCTGTTTGGAGGCTTCGTGCTCATTCAGGCACCATTCCCACACATTTCCGGCAAGATCGAAGATCGCATCGCTTTCCCGAATTTCGGCCGTTGACTTGTCCTGCGGGTAGTAGATTCCGACCGCACTGGTTCTTTGCAGATTATGCGGGCCCGGGTTTTCCCCGTAGGTCTCGTCAACATTGGCGTAACCGTGGATGTATCCTGCGCCCCACGGGAACTCACGGCCACCGGTACCACGGGCAGCCCGTTCCCACTCCCATTCGGTCGGTAGCCTGACCTCAAGGCCGCGTTTATCGTAACCCAGCTTATGCGTCAGCCATTTGCAAAACGCCGTGGCCTCATGCCAGCTCACTGTTTCGCGGGGACAGTTAAGCTCCGGCCATCGCGAAGGCGCGGGCGTCCGGTTGGGATTGTCCAGCCCATCCCACCAGTCATCCTCCTTGTAGCCGTCTTCGGCAACCAGAAATGCCTGATACTGGGCGTTAGTGACTGGGTAGCGCGCGATTCGGAACGCGCCCACCCGCCTTCGCTCTTTCTGTTCTCCGTAGAGAAACTCACCCGCCGGGATTTTCACCCAATCGATATCGGGCAAGCCGTCGGATCTGAGTCCGATCCCCTGGCGCGTATCCATCACGCAACCCAGGAGCGGCCGCCCAAGCGCGCGGCCCATAGCGGCGCGGGCTTCCGGCTCCGCATCGCTCAGCGGCCCCGTCATGCGTCGGCTCCAGGCAACTCGGAGCTGCTCAATCAAGGAGGCGGGAACCTCCGCGCCGCTCTCGGCGACACAGAGCGCGGCTACTTCCGGTTGGGCCTCCGCGAGCCTCCGAATGACCGGCGTGCAATTCTCCGGATAAAGCCCGGCCAGCAGCACGGCGGTCTCCTCCCATCCGGTGCGCTCCCACCAGGCGCTCTTTGGCCACAGTTCGGCGGGATCGAACGTATCCAGCCGGGTCTGCCACGCCCGGGCCGCAAAGTACTCTTGTAGAAGTTGATGACGGAAGTGCACCATGTCGCCGCCTTCGAGCAATGTGGCGCCGCAGGCCCGCTCCAGCAAGTTTTCATCGCCGAGCAAGCGAGCCGCCCCCGCACGAGGCATCGCCACCAGCGTGCCGTCGCTCACCGGCCCGTCCTGGGCTGCGGGTTTTTCCCTCTGCATGTTCCACGCAAGGTCCGCCAGACCGTTGAGCAGCCGGGCGCCCGCGGGCTGAAGGACGTTCCCGATGAGCAGTTTCTCGCGGCGGAGCAGGCGCTCGACGAACTTCCCGAACAGGTCCCCGCGGTTCCGCGGCAGGCGCTCCTCTCCTTCCTTGTCTCCACCCTGGGTCCAGACAAGGAAGAGCATCGTGAGCATTTGAGGATTGCTGGCGAGTTTCAACAGGCTGCGGCGATTCGGGATATGACGACGCCACAGGTCGTCGTCCTGGACGATGGTTTTGGCATAAACCTCTTTGTTTTCGCTCGGGTCTTTGAGCGACCAGAATGCCTCCTCGCAGGCTGGGTCCGCCTGCAGCCACTTCCGCAGCAGATCTTCGAGTTGGGGATCGCCGGCCAGCTGCCAGAAAAAACGGTCGGCCATTTCCACCGGCTTCCCGGCAGTGGAAACCCATTGCCGGACGGCGGCCAGAATCCGCTGCCGGGAAAACGGTACCAGCGTTAGCTTGTCGAAGTCGGATTGGAGCTCGGGGCCGCTGGCGTCTGGGCCCGGCTCGCGGGATTCGGCGATCCCCGGCTCGGGCGGACTCATATCGAGCGGACCCTTGTAATCTTCGAGGCGGCAGGAGACGAAGACGCTGGTCTCACGCAATTCTCCCGCTACCCTGCGGATGTCTTTCATCTGTCGGGTGCGGTGGGGCAGTTCGTTGAGGCCGTCGAGCAGGAGCACGATGCGTCCGGCGCGGCCCAGCGCCAACAGTAAATGCCCAATGTGGGGTGCCTGGGAAGACAGGAACTCTTCGAGGGACTCCTCGCCGATCCAGTCGCGCAGTGCGACGAACACTGGCACGGGTTTGCGATGGTCCGCCTCCGCTCGTTTGATCAGTTCAAGCGCGAGGCGTCGCAGCGTAGTGCTCTTGCCGGAGCCAGGCGCGCCGAGAACGGCCGCGCGTTTCAGTTCGTCGAAAGCGACCAGAATATCCTCGTATTCGCGCTTCCGCGAGCTGTTTCGCCGGCGCGAGTCGTGAGTCATTTGCACATCTTCGGGGACATCTTCGAACAGTCGAACCAAAGCTTCATTCTTTCCAGGACCACGGACCTCCGCAAGGCCCTGAAGCGGCGAATAGCGGAGAGCTTGTCTTTCGATTTCTTTGCGTGAATAGGCGAGGTAGCTTTCTTCCTCCTGGCGGGTTGGTAGCGCGCCGGGTGCAACTGTCCTCGGCGCGACTGGCCGCTCCGGATGTGCGTCCAGAACGGCCTGGAGCCCCTTGGCCAGTAATGATGCATTTCCCATTCGATTTCCCGGTACGGGAGCCAGACACTTCAGGCAGACCTCATCGAGCGCGTCGGGCAGATCCGGTTCCTTTCCCTGTGGCCCGTCCGGGGTGTCGTCGAGACTTTCTTTCCGCGACCCCCAGTTGTCGCCCCAAGGGTGCTCGGCAGTCAGCAACTCATACAGGATGACGCCCAGCGAAAAGATGTCCGCCCTTCGATCGATTGGCTTCCTCTTGGGCGGCTCCTCAAAATCCTTCCAGTAGAATTTCCTGAAAACCTCCGGCGCCATATACTCCCACGTGCCGACCGCCCGGTCCCGCGCTTTAGGCTCGTGTCGCTTGCCGAGTTCGGCAGCCAGCCCGAAGTCGGCTATATGAGGAACGCCCCCGTCCATGAGGATGTTTTCCGGTTTCAGATCCTGGTGGGCGATGCCGTTACTCCCCCGGTGCAGTTCGATAAGCGTCCGGGAGATATCGAGTACGATGCCTACCGCCTCGCGCCAATCCATCTTGACGCGCTTCCCCTTCTTCGGCCTGATGAGGTCGCGAAGAGACCCTCCTGTCACGAGTCGCATGGGGAAATAAAAGTAACCGTCCTCTGTCTTCGCGGGATCCTCGGTTGGCCGGATAACCCGATCAAGATCGGGAATACTCAGTTCTAGCTCCGGATTGTTTTCTCCTGGCCGGGTCAGAACCTTAAGGGCGACATCGGTTTTCGCTTTGGGGTCTCTCGCGCGGTAGACGACACCATAGCTCCCCCTGCCGAGTAATTCGCCGATTTCGAATCTGCCGATAGTGCCCGGGAATTCGATCACGTCGTCTTCGGTCTCTCGATGTCGCGGGGGTCGACGCCATCCCATCGACTTACATAATGCCGCCAGCCTGAACTGGTGATGTGGACCCACACGCGGGTGGAGCGCCCACGCCAGACGGCCCAGTGGCGGCGTAGCCCGTTCGACTCCACAGACCTTCAGCCTGTTCACCACCTCCCGGGCGACTGTTTCCGCTCCCTCTGCCCAACCCGAATAGGAATCCAGCACTCCGGCCGCGCTGCCCAACGCGTCCAGGAGAAACCCTTGCGGATCGCGCGCAAAATCCGGCGCGGCACACAGCGCATTTCTCAAAATCGTCGCGTCTTCGTAAGAAATATCCCTGGCAACGGCCATGGGTATCATTGTAAACGCAGTAGTAATCGTAAACGCAGGAGTGATCGTGCTAAGTTCGATGTTTTTCGGGTAGGTGCGGTTGGCGCTAGAATCAAACAGGGAACTTCCATGACTGTCCACCTGACAACGGAACAAGAGCGGCGGATTCAGGCCATCATCCACGCCGGAGCATACGAGACTGTTCAGGATGTAGTGGACGCCGCCATCGCCTCTGTAGAGCAGCGCGCCGCGCCAGGCTTTGACGGTACTGAGGCCGAATTGGAAGCGTTGCTGCTCGCGGGAATGGAGTCGCGGGAGATTCCTGAAGACGAGTTCTGGAGTTCGGTGGATCGCGCCACCGACGCCATTCTGTCTGAACACCAGGCCCGCGTCCGTCCGTGAGGGTCGTTTATCGGCAGGTTGCCAACGACGACATCATCCGCCAATTCCGTTACTATCTGGTCGCCGCGTCGGTACCGGAGGTCGCCCTTCGATTCCGCCACGCCGTCAGGCTCACCGTTGCCTCGCTGAATGAACATCCGCTCATGGCGCCCCGCTACCCGCTGCGTAGTCCCCGGCTGCAGAATCTGCGGTCATGGCCCGTGGCCGGATTCGACGAGGTCCACATCTATTACATCCCGGACTCCGGCACCCTCCGCGTCATCCGAATACTGCACCAGAAGCGGGAAGTCCGGCGCATCCTTGAACGAGACGGCGAGGACCTGAGTTGACCGCCCGATTGCCGAATTGCCCCGACACGAATGTCGGCACGTCGGATATGTCGCCTTCGGATATGTCAATACGTGGGGGCCGCAACATGTTTATCGTCGCGACGACCGGTCGGAAGGGCGGTAAAGGCAAATGGCAACCGCCATCAGCCCCCGCCGTCGAAGCCTCCGGAAATGGAGTGGATGCCGTTCTAATCGGCATATTGCTCCGAAAACCGCGCAGGCCTCGTCATCATAGACAAACATAGACACAAAGATGCATCGGTCAAAGCACGCCGCGTTGCCACCTTGTTCCGATCCCGTTGAAGGAACCAATCTGCGACACGGAAACCCTGTTGTCGCGGGCAGGGTTGCTAAGCTCGCCGCGATCCCACCGGGTCATAGGTCCAGTTGAGCGCAACGGCACGGCAATGGAGCTGAGGGAGTGACCGGGCCGCGGCATTTCGACCGCGGCATTAATCTTTCAGGGCTGTCTGAAGATCTGTTAGAATGAACGAATCCACGCATTCGGAGGCATGCACGATGGCGAAAAAAGCCAAAGAACCCGGCTCGGTGTCAACGGCAATCACACTATATCCAAAATCGTCCGGTTTGCAAAAGGAGCTCGCGGAAGAACGGTTGTTCCGCTTCCTGATGGGTCCGTTGGAAACAAAAACGAAAGCAAACCTGAAGGGCTATGGCGGCGGCGTGGACCCGCAAAAGGCGGCGCAGAGTGGAGCGCGGAGCACCATGGCAAACCTGCACGCGGGCAAGCTTGCGGGCGTGACGAATCGGGGAGAGCTCAAAGGCGTGGGTCTGAAGAGAGCAAGGAATAAGGCAATCCGGGAAATGCGGGTAGCCGACGCGGAAAAACGCGGCCCCCGGCACCCTGCCGAACTGGACGACCCGGAGAAGCCGATTCAGGTTGCGGCAAGAGACCTTGACCCCGAGGGGCGCTTGATCGCGATGGAATTTCTGCAATCGCTTTCGCCGGAGGAGCAGAAGGTCTTTAACGGTCGCAGGATGGGCTTTGAGATATCCGAGATCGCCGGTATGTTGGGTGTTTCCAGTCGCACAGTGAACGGCTTAGTCAAGAACCTGAAGGAACGCGCGGGCGAGCTAATAACTCGTCGGTAGACGTGTAGCGGGGTTTCCGGCCCGCGATGCGAAATGCATCGTGAATCGGAAACCCCGCCTTCTTTCGTTTGTTGTTTCTTCCCGGACCGGCCGGTTACATCGTCCGCATTCCGCTGTCGCTCATCTCCGCTCGCCGCGCCCGGGTATTTGCGGCCGCTTCAAACGCAACCCGGAACATGTTCCGCACGTTGATGGTCTGCCGGATCGGCGCGCCTTCCAGTAGCAAACGGGTCCGCACGTAAGGCGCCTCGGTCCACGGGCCCTGCCACAAATGATGCAGATCGTGATTGACCAGGTCGCCCTGGAGCCACAACACGCGCACCAGACCACAAACCGTCAACAGCGCAAGGCCGCGATAGCTCGCCTCCGGCAGTAACAGCCGGCCGTAGGTCACGGCTGTGGCAATCTCGGCGGGTCGCCCGGATGCCGGCCGCGCGCCCCACAGATGCAGACTCAGCCATGAAAGCATGGATGCCGTCTGATATCCCACGATCAGCGTTGCAAACCATGTTGCGACGGCTACCGTGGGCAGAACGAACACACCGAATATACCGGCCGCCGCAAGCACTCGACGCCATGCTGGCCCGCTTCCGATCGATGCGTTGAGGCGAGCCTTCAGAAACCTGGCATGAAAGCGAGGATCGAGCAGCGTGCTCACGAAGGGCAACCAGCCCGTCAGCCTGGCCCGAACGTACTCGATAAACTGTTGGTCCGGGTCTTCCGCGCCCGCGACTTTTCCATGATGAACGCCATGCGCCTTCCGATATTCTTCAAAGGAAGACAGCAGGAACAGCGCACTCAGAGCGTTGTACCCGGCCCGCGTCCACTGGCCTGGCCAGGGCAGTTGCGCCGTCGAGTGCGTCAGGTGATGGCCGACGCTGGAGGTGAAATTACGCATCGCCGAAACCACCGCCAGCGCGCCCAGTAGCTTCGCGAGCGGACCACCGGCGACGATCATGACAACCCCGCCGGCCAGTGTCAGCAACATATACGACAAGGCGCGCGGAACGCTGCCCTTCCAGAGCGGTATTCCCGCGGTACTAGACGGTGCGACACCCACGATAGCGGTCAACCCTGCGCTGGCAAGTTTCTTCAGGTGCTGTCCCGGCAGCCCCGATGTGATGAAATGCTCCAGCGCATCGCGATAACGAAGAACGGTCTCGGCGCTCGCCTCGCCCGTGTCCTTCGTCAAAAAAATCCGGTCACCGACGAGGCCGGAACTGATTACTTTCTCTTTGTCCATTTGCTTCCCCTTTGGCGACCGGGCTTTCCGGTCATCGGGGAAGCAGCTAAGGGCTTCGTCGGAGCGCAAGATTAGTTCGGGGAATCTGGAGGAAATGCGGGGCGCACCTGAAAATCACCGGCGGCCATATTTTCCGTTATCGTCGATTTCACTCAACAAAATCAATAACTTAACTCCACAGCCCGTAAAACCCATGCCACTATCGGATCGCATGGAAATCTCCGAAAAGCAACTAGCCGCGAACCGAGCCAACGCAGCGAAATCTACAGGCCCGAAAACCCCCGGCGGCCGTCGCAACTCCTCCCGCAACGCCACCACTCACGGACTCCTCGCCAACTCCATCCTGATCGATGGCGAATCCAAGCCACGCTTCCTCCAACTCGTCGCATCGCTCGTCAACGAATTTGAACCATCCACTCCGAGTGAGCACATGCTTGTCGAAACCATGGCCGTCGCTCGCTGGCGTCTAATGCGCATCTGGACCCTCGAAGCCGCCGCCATCAACCACGAGCAGCGCCTCCAGTCCGGAACCGATGCCGAAGAGAACCCTCCGGTCCGCACCGCTATGGCCGTCGACAAACTCGCCGAGCGCAGAGGCCGGGAAAACCTCAGTCGAAACGAGGTCCGTTACGACCGCCAATATCACCGCGCAGCCGACCGCCTTCGCCTCTTGAAGCGCGAAAAACCACATGGAACCCATTTTTCAGAAGAAAACAAAGAGGTTACCGAATGAAGATAACCCATTCGAACCGTCGACGAAGCCTGAACGAAGCCTCAACGAACCCCGTTTTCAGGGGCGTTTTGCCTTTCGTTTCCGAAACCGGCGCGCGAATCCCGCCACGGCCCTTCACCCGGATCCCCGCCTCGCATCCGCTCCCGATCCCGGCCCCTCAACCACCATCGCCCTCCGCTCCTGATACAGTGGTCCTTAACCCTCTTTCCCTCACGATGCAGCACAGATCAGGCATGCGCGATTTCGACTGGGCCATGGTGCTCATCATCATGATCGTTTCGGCGCTCGGCGTGCTCCAGATCTTCAGCGCCACGCGGGACAACGGCTTATTTCAGGGCGTTTGGTGGAAGCAGATCTTCTACGTCGTTTCCGGCTTTGCCCTCATGTGGATCGTCGCCCGCGTCGATTACCACGCGCTCATCGCCCGCGCCTACCCCGGCTACTTCGCGTCCATCGTGTTGCTGCTTGCCGTCCTCATCGTCGGCAAGCGCGCCTGGGGCTCCACTCGCTGGATCGCCCTTCCGGCCGGCATCCACCTCCAGGTCTCCGAGTTCGCCAAATTTGCCATCGTTCTGCTTGTCGCCCGCTATCTCGTCGACCTCCGCACCGATGTTCTGGAACTGGGTGACGCGCTTAAACTGGCCGGTATGCTGGCTATCCCCATGGCCCTCATCGCAAAGGAACCGGACCTCGGAACCGCGCTGACTTACATTCCGATTCTCGCCGTCGGCGTCTTCCTTGCCGGCATGCGCTGGAAGTACTGGATCGCCATCGGAGTACTCGCGCTGGTCGTCGTTCCCCTTGTTCTGCCGCGCCTGCAGCCCTACCAGCGGGCCCGCATCGTCAGCTTTCTCGATCCCGAGCGCGATCCCCAGGGCACCGGCTACCAGCTCATCCAGTCGAAGATAGCCGTCGGTGCCGGCGGAACGTGGGGCAAGGGCGTCACCAAGGGCAGCCAGACCCAGCTGCGCTTCCTTCCCGTCCCGCACACGGACTTCATTTTTTCCGCTTTTTCCGAAGAACACGGCTTCATCGGGGTCATCGCGGTCTTGTCTTTGTACTTCATTTTGCTGATGCAGGTGGTCCAAAACGGACAGACTGCGCCCGACCGGGCCGGAATGTATATCTGTATGGGTGTTGCGGCGCTGCTTTTATTTCATATACTGGTAAATGTGGGAATGGTGATCGGCAAGATGCCCGTGACGGGAATTCCGTTGCCTTTGATGAGTTACGGCGGCTCGAGCGTGTGGTCGACATTCCTGATGCTCGGTCTTGTCAACAGTGTTCGAGTCAGAAGGTTTGTGAATTAGTAGTGTACCGGTCGGCGTCGTCGCCGGCCAGATGTCTTACCGGGCCGCGACTGTGAAGGAGCGGTGGGGAATGCCGTGGCGGATGTGAGGAGAATTCCGGAGTCCGCGGCGCGCAGTGGCGATTCGTTTTTTTTTGGACGGTTTCAGGCAGTTGGTGTTTTTTGGTCGGTACAAAATTTTAAGACAGGTAGTCGGGATCCAGTACTAAGGGAGACTTTCCGGATCGGATCTGAGCGGTTCAGGTTCTCCGCCGTCGCGAAGCAGCGACGGGTGCTCCGAGCGAAATGGGTTCCCTGGGCCAGAGTGGGTGTTGAGCGGTGCCGGGTTTCGAATCGATTCCGGGTGCCGGCAAGTGATGCTGGGCGTAAATCGCCGGCGAATTCTCCACCCTCGGGTCGGCGTGAGATTGAGTTTGGTCGTCCGGCGCCGCAAGGCGCAGATTTTCCGCCCTCGTGAAGCAGCGAAGCTTCCCGGATTTAATTGGCGGCGGGCGATCCTTACGCAGGGCGCAACACTTCGGTAACAGGAGCCGGAATTCTCCCGGCAGGGCAGGTGCCCGGCGGGAGAAGAAGGCATGTCGAAAGAACTAGTCGTCGCAACGGGGCGTCACGAGACGAGAGTCGCGATCCTCGAAGACGATCAGCTCGTGGAAGTCTTCCACGAGCGTGAAAAAGAGTATTCCCTCGCAGGCAGTATCCACAAAGGGCGCGTCACCAGAGTTTTGCCCGGAATGCAGTCCGCGTTTGTTGATATCGGACTGGAACGGGACGCGTTTCTCTACGTCTCCGACTTTTTTGAGGACAACGACGAGTACGATGCTGTCGTCAGCACCGCCGAAGAGAAAGTGCTGAAGATGGAAAAGGGCGGCGTATCGACGCTGCCTGCGGAAATCCGCGCTGCGGCCGCGCCTGCGCCTGCGGAACAAGCGGCGCCAGCGGTCGAGGCCGCCGCGCCCGAGCGTGCACAGACTCAGCCGGCGCGTGAGACCCGGCCCGCTGACGGCCGTAGCGAGCAAAGCCGCGATCAGAACCGCGATCAGGGGCGTCGCGGACGCCGTGGACGCCGCCGCGGAGGCCGTGGACCCGGCGGAATTCCCGAATCGAAGTATTTCACCCCTGGCCAAAGTTCCGACCGGCATGCATCACCCGCGGCGGAACAGCGCTCCGGGCAGTCCATCGAAGCCGAAGCAGCCGATGGCGAGTACGAAACGGAACAACCGGAGATGGTCCGCCGCGCACCAGAACCCGAGGTGTTCGAGCGTTTCGTTCTGCCTGGCGAGTCTCTGGCGAAGTATTCCGCGCCCGATCACGGGGCGCCAGTCGAACCCGCGCTCCCTGTGGATCATCATCTAGCCGGACTCGCGTGGACGAGCCCCGTAGCAGCCAACGAGGAGTCGGCCGCACCCGCTGCGCACGCCGCCCCAGTGACCCACGAACCTGTACCCGCCGTCGCCGCCGCACCGGCGCACACGGCTGAGCCGACGATTGAACCCGTCGCCGCCGCACCGGCATCACACGCCGCCCCCGCGACAGAACCCGCACCCGCAGTCGCCGCCGCGCCGGCAGCATATCCCGCGTCCGAAATACCCGAACGCCCCGAACTGATTCCCACCGCCGACGCGCCCTCCTCCACCCTCTCCGAGGAGGAAGAGGAAATGATCCTCGCAGCCGCCGAAGCCGTCGCGGCAATCGAAGAAGAGACTCTGGACGAAATCGCCACCGGCGTACCGTTGGCTGAAGTAGAGGCCGAAGCCGAAGCCGAGGAATCCGGCGACATGATGGCCGAGTCCGACGACGCCGAAGAAGATGCCGAAGGCTCGGTGGAAGGGCAACCGGCAGCCGGTGAAGAAGGTCCCGAGCCCGCGCGTATTCCAACCAGTCTGACCGCGCAGCTCCGCGAACAGGGACATCGTTATCCCCACCGTGTCTCGCGCCGGTCGCGCCGCAGGGGAGGCCGCAATCGCGGTGATCGTGGCGAACAGGGCGAGCGCGGCCCGAAGCCGGTTACGCCGGTGGCCGGAGGCGAAGCTTCATCCGTTGCGCCGGTAGCGGAAGTCGCCGTGATCGAGACTGAGTCCATCGAAATGACGGTTGGGGAAAGCCCCATCGAAGTAATCGTCGGCGAGGCGGTCATTGCTGGAATAGTCGAGGAAAAATCGCCGGCGCTGCGCGAAGACCGCAGGCCGGATCGCGGGAGGGATCGCGGACGTGACCGTGGCCGCGATCGGGGAGGACGCGACGGAAACCGCGAAGCCGGATCGAAAGAGCGCGATCCCGAGCGCTCGGATCGGGAACGTCCGGATCGCGATCGCCCCGTTCTGCCATCGATTTCCGACCTCCTCAAAGAAGGCCAGGAAATCATTGTGCAGATTTCCAAGGAACCGCTCGGCCAGAAGGGTGCCCGCATCACTTCCCACATCGCCCTGCCCGGCCGCTTCGTGGTCTACATGCCGACCGTGGACCATGCCGGCGTTTCGCGCAAAATTCCGTCCGAAGAAGAACGCCATCGTCTGAAGCGCGTTCTGCAGACGCACCGCCATGGCGTTCCGGGCGGCTATATCTGCCGGACCGCGGCCGAAGGCAAGAGCGAAGAGGAACTGAAGAGCGACATGCACTTCCTCTACAACCTCTGGCTCGATATGCGCCAGAAGGCCGAGCGCAAGCCCGCTCCCGTTCTCCTGCACCACGATCTCGATCTGGTGCAGCGCATTCTCCGCGACCAGCTCACCACTTCGTTCAAGACCATCTGGGTCGATAACGAAGAGCACTACGAGAGCATTCTGCGGTTCGTGGAGCGCTTCCAGCCTGGATTGATCGGGCGCGTGAAGCTCTACACGCGCGCCAACCCGATCTTCGACGAATTCGGCATCACGGCCGAACTGGAGAAGGCGCTAAGACCGAAGGTCTGGCTGAAATCGGGCGGCTACATCGTCATCAATCAGACTGAGGCTTTGGTTGCGATCGATATCAATACGGGCAAGTATGTCGGTAAGTCGAACCGCCTCGAAGACACGATCGTAAAGATCAACACGGATGCCATTAAGGAGATCGTCCGGCAAATCCGCCTGCGCGATCTGGGCGGCATCATCGTCGTCGACTTCATCGATATGGACGAGCGCAAGAATCGCCAGAAGGTGATGATGGCGCTCGAAGATGCGATGCGGGTCGACCGCGCGCCGTACAAAATTCTCCAGTTCAACGATTTCGGGCTGGTGGCGATTACGCGCAAGCGCGTGAAGCAATCGCTTGAGCGGACGCTCTGCGCCCCGTGTTCATACTGCGAGGGCGCGGGTTACATCAAGAGTCCGCAGACCGTGATCACCGAAATTCTTTCTGAGGCGCAGCGATTGCGCAAAGCCGTAGCCGAGCAGCAGGGCAACCTGATGCTGCGCGTGAATCCCGAAGTGGCGAAAGTGCTGAAGAGCAACCAGAACTCATTCCTCCAGGAAGTGGAGGAGATTCTGGGCAAGAGCGTGATGGTGAAGAGCGACCCGCTACTGCACCAGACCAAGTTCGACCTGGCGTAGAACCGTACTCTTGTGGAGCAGGCGGAACCGCCGGCCCTGCCAGCCTCATGCCGATGCGGGGCTCCTGACCTCCTCCGGGCGCGCCCCGACTCCACCCCAGCGGCAACCGAGCAGGCGGGCCGACCGCTCACTCGCGACCCGGCAAGCGCACCCGAGCCAAGACTCTCCGCACCCTCGCCCACCGCCGCCGCAATTCAGGCGGAGGGGCTCGCGACCGTTCGGATCAGTTCCTGGTAATTCACCTTGTTGGTCGAAGTCCTCGGCAGCTCATCGAGGAACACGAAGACATCGGGGTTCATATACGCCGGGAGGTTCTGGCTGCAGAAAATCTTCAACTGCACAATGGAAGGCCGCGATTCCGCCGGCGCTACCACACAGGCGAAGACCCGCATGCCCGCTTGTGGGTCCGGCAATGCAACCACAGCCGCTTCCGAAATGGACGCGTGTTTATAAAGACAACTCTCGATCTCACCCAGTTCGATGCGATAACCGCGCCGCTTGATCATGCGGTCGCGCCGTCCGACATAGATAAAGCCTTCGTCGCCCTGCTGCCTGACCACGTCCCCGGTGTTGTACCAGCGGACGCCGTCGCGTTCGATAAACACCGAAGCGGTCTCCTCCGCCCGGCCCCAGTAGCCCGAGAACACGGAGTCGCCGGAGATGTACAACAACCCTTCCGCGCCTGGTTCCACTTCCTTGCCCTCGTCGAGCACCAGCGCGGCGCAGTTGGAGCACGGCCACCCGATCGGATACGGCTGCGTGCGGTCTTCGGGGACCGGCGTCGGAATTCGCGCGAACGTGCAGACGTTGGTTTCGGTGGGTCCGTAGAGGTTGTAATAAGCAGGATGCGGCCACTGCGAAACCAGCCGCCGCAACTGCTTTACCGGGAACACCTCGCCTGCGAACAGCACCGTCCGCAGGCTCGAATAATCGAACTGATCGAGACCGCCGAACTCGCCTAACAGTGCTAGGATAGCCGGCGTGGAATACCAGACGGTAATCCTGCTCTCAGCGATGAAGCGGGCCAGATCTTTCGGCTTCTTACCGAGATCCTCGGGAATCAGGTAGACAGCCGCACCATGCTTCAGCGGGACGTAGATATCGAGAATCGAGAGATCGAAATGGAAGGGCGCGTGGCTGCTGAAGCGGTCGTGTTCCGTTGGATCGAAAACGGATGAGCACCAGTCCACAAAGCTGGTGGCGTTCCGATGCGTCAGAGTGACGCCCTTCGGCACGCCGGTGGATCCGGATGTGTAGAGTATGTACGCCAGATCTTCGGCATCGCGAACAGCGGGTGGCGCTTCCAAAGCGGCGTGCGCGAGCACGGCGTTCCAGGTGAATGTACTCTCACCGGAAACCGAGTCCGTGCCCAGCACGACAGATGTCGCAGCGCCATCCGCCAGAGCCGCGCGCGAGGAGTGCGTGAAGATCGCCTGAACGTTGCAGTTGCCGAAGATGGTCGCGATGCGCTCGGCCGGGCCGGTCCAATCGACCGGAACATAAGCCGCTCCGGCTTTCAGGACTCCGAAGACCGCAGTCAATGCATCTGTATTCTTCGGCAGCGCGAGACCGACCCGATCACCAGGGCGCACGCCGCGAGCCACGAGGAACCCGGCCACGCGGGTGGCTCGCTCGTTCAACTGACGGTAAGTCAGCGACGTGCTATCGGGATCGGCGGCGGCCACGCGATCGGGGAAGCGCCGGGTGCTGGCTTCGAGATAATCCGCCAAGTGGGCCAAATCCGGCTCAGCCCTTCTTGCTCTTGACCAGCGCCTCGATGGCTTCAATCGTGTCGAAATTCTCCACGCTCGCCTCGTGCGCCTCGACCTCTATGCCGTAGCGCTCCTCGACAAAAGTGACCGTCTTGAGGGTGGCCACGGAGTCGAGAATGCCGCTTGAACGCAGCGGCGTGTCGTCCTTCAGGTTGGATGCCGATTCGCCCGGCAGGAATTCGTCCAGAATGTATTGCCGCAGATCTTCTTTAATGTTTTCCATGTTTAAATCCCCAGACACTTCGCAATCACGTTACGCTGGATTTCCGAAGTCCCCGAATAAAGTGTGCTGCCCAAAGCGTCGCGCAACTCGCGCTCGATTCCCTGTTCCACCATGAAGCCGTAACCGCCGTAGATCTGGAGCGCGTCCATGCAGGAACTCACGAGCGACTCGGACACGAACAGCTTGGCAACGGAAGCTTCCATCATGGCAGACTTGCCCTGTTCCTTCAGCCAGCCGATCCGATAGACCAGCGGCCGGCACGCGTCGAGCCGCACTTTCATGTCGACAATCTTGTTGGCGATCGACTGGAACTTGCCGATCGGCTGCCCGAACTGTTTGCGGTTGCGGACATGCGCAATGCAGTTCTCGAGTTGCCGCCGCATTAAACCGAGATAGTTCGCCAGAATACAGCCGCGCTCCCATTCCATGGACGATTCGAAAACGTTGACGCCGCGCCCCTCCCGACCCAGCCGATTCGACGCCGGTATGACGCAGTTATCGAAGATCAGTTCGGCCATCGGGGACGTGCGGAGCCCCATTTTCTCGAGGTGCCGGCTGACGGTGAGGCCGGGCGTATCGCGCTCCACGAGAAAGCCGGTAATCCCCATGGAACCCAGTTTCGGGTCGAGCGTCGCATAAACCGCGAAAAGATTGGCGACCGGTGCATTACTCACAAACGTCTTCGTGCCGTTCAGAACGTAGGTATCTCCGCGCCTCTCCGCATGCGTGCGCATGGAGAAGATGTCGGAACCGGAGTTCGGCTCGGAGGCACCGTTGGCGCCGATAAGTTCACCGTTAGAGAGGCCCGGAAGGTATTTCCGCTTTTGTTCTTCGGTACCGAATTTCAGAATCGGCAGGGAGTTGGTCCAGAGGTGCGCGTTGATCGAAAACAGCAATCCGTGATCGCGCGCGCCGTAGCCAAGACCTTCCATTACTGCGATCACGTCCGTGATGCCGAGGCCCATGCCCCCGTACTCCGCCGGCACAGGCAGCCCGAGAGCGCCGAAATCGGCGCACTTTTTCCAGCCTTCGGCGCTGAAAACCTGGTCGCGGTCGCGGCGGATGAGATCGTCGGCCAGTTCCTTCTGAGCGAACTCGATGGCCGCTTTTTGCAACTGCTGTTGTTGTTCGGATAGCTCCAGGTCCATAGGGGCTTTTCGTGTCTTAATGCTCGGTTCTTATCGCCGGGGAGTCCCGTCCGGCACCGGCGCATCGTCTCCGGCCAGAACGTGCCAGGCTTCGGGCTGGGCCTGAAGGCGGGAGTAGAGCGTATCGAAGATCATCTTATGACCGAGCGCGTTGGGGTGGATGTCCGAACCGGGAGCAACCTCAACGTCCGGCAGATTGACCCCGTGAAAAGCCTCCCGGAGATCGATGACCGGGACGCCCAGTCCGTCGACCGACTGGTGCAGAACGTCAAAATCCTGGACAGTCACGCTGTATTCGAACGGCGCCGCGAGAAGGACCACGATCATCTGCGCGCCTTCGGCCTCGGCATGTTTCTTAATCTGTTCCAGCGCCCACGTTGTCATCGATTGAAAATACGGCCCGAGCTTGAGAACGATCGTATTCACGTGGTCGGTCGGCTTGACGCCGGCCTGCCTGACCACCTGCCGCAGGTATTCGTATTTGAGATCGGTACCCCGGACGACGAGCTTGGCGAGGTGTTTCCGCGAGCCGTCGATTTCACGGCTGGTCAGCGCGACCACATAGACATCGGGCTGGAACTTCGAGACCTTTTCCAGCGCTACATCCATTTCCTGAAGCAGAACGTATCCGGAAACCGCGAAACTCAGGAGCTGGAACCCGTCGGTTTTTCCGGGTGTCAATGCTACCTGGTTCAACTTGTCTTCGAGCAATGTCACATAGTCATGGCCGGCCGGGCCGAGCGATATCGAGTCCCCCAGAACGGCGATTCGCCTGATGTGAGCAGGCTTGAGCAGCGGGTACTCCGGGTTCTGCATGCCGAAGCTGTTGAATGTCCGCATGCCGGCCGCGTATGGCCGATTGATGTGGGGATTGTTCTCATACCGCAGAAAATCGGGGCGCAGGTGATAGTCGGCATTCTCGACATTGTCCTGCGAAATTCGATCGAACTGCTCGATTCCTTCGTAATAGTTGGCGGCCATCGCGTGGTAATCGTCGGCGTTCAAACTGCCGTTGTGCATCTGGGCAATCATGATGCCGACGCGGCGAATCAGTCCGGTGTGGCCGGGCTTTATCGGGATTTGATCGACAATCAGCAGCGCAACGAGCAGCGACAGCGCGATAACTACGTTCTCTTTGGAAAGACGCGCAGGTCCGGACGCCACGATCAGCTGAACCGGTGGCACACTGGCTGCCCGGGGCGGCGCGGTGCCGGCCTTCCCGAGGCGATTGCCGGCTCCCTGGTCAATCCGATCAGACATGGCCGCTCCTCAGGAAGTAGAACCACTCTTCCATGCTGTTGGCGCTCCACAGCGAGAACAGAACCGAGACGGTGGCAATCGTCAATCCGACCTTTGCGGCGTGTTGCGCGCGATACTTCCAGCCGGTCTTCGTAAGTGCGCGGGCGGGCCGGGGATGCAGCATGTCGTACCAGGCCTCTCCGACGACAAAAGAGCCGAGAATGAACCAGAACAACGCATCGTTCCAGGTCAGGGGAAATCTTCCCTGAATCCAGTAAAACTGGACACCATGCAGAAACCAGGTGACCACGAAGACCCAGGCAGTGGCCACAATCTGGGCGCGATGCTCATTCGCCTTGCGCATAGCGAAGTACGCCGGATAGTAGAACACCTTCACCATGAAATCTTTCCAGTAGATGCTGGCGCGCCGCCAGAAGTCGTTGAAGCCGGCGGAGAGCAGGAAAAGATGGTTCATCTCCGGCACGTCGTACCCGAATAAACAGAGCATGCCGGCGATAATGTGGAACTGACCCGTGACCCTCAGTATCAGAAGGTAGGTGAACAACATTCTCCCCACCACGGCGATCGGGACGGAAACCGTCGGCGGCGTAAAGGTCCCCTGCGTCTGGTAGATGATCCGGTAAAGCAGAAGATGAGTCGCGCCGCGCACAATCCACCAGACCCCCTGCTGCGCAACCACGTTGATGTCGCGCTTAAAGTAGCTCTTCCGCATTGTCTGGAAATCGACAATCGGGAAAAGCAAAAAATAGTAATTAGGAAGAATGAAAAAATACGTCGCGAAATCTTTCAGCGGAGGAGGGGCCTTGGCATGGCTGAGATCGTACATATAGACGATCATGCGGAACATGAAGACCGAACCCAGAACCGGCCAGAACTCGTGCGGAACCGGAAACGCGCCCGTCGACTTGCCATAGACGGCAACCGCCAGAACGCACAGCAGGACGACCACCTTCCAGCGGAAAGCGACGGGGCTGCTGACGATGGCAAACAACGCCGCTCCGACGCCGAGGAGGAGAGAAGCGACCAGTGGGGTCAGCAACAAACAGGCACCGCCGAGAGAGATCGCAATCAGGAAGAATTCCTTGAATCGGAACGGAACCCAGTAGGACACTGCGAATCCGGCGAATACTATTTCGCAAAGCTTGAAGAACGTGGGCACTTCAAGGTCGTAAACCTTGAAGGCCGCGAGCAATAGCGCCAGCTGCGCAACGAAGAGAGTGAAGTGCAGCACATCCGGCCTCACGCGAGCGAGGCGTGCATCCCGCGCCGGAGGCCGAATAGCGGTTGTCAGCACGGATGACTCAGACACTGGACGAAGTCGCTCCCGACGCCATCACCCCGGTCGCCGTGCACCCGAGAGGGCGCGGAACGTAAAACAAGGGGATCGTACGGCGAACCAAACCTGCACCCGGCGTCATGGGCTCGCATGGCTTAATCATAATCAAATTCCGCCATTGAGCGAACCCGTCAATCGCCATTGTAGCGCAGATGGAGCCGGAAAGGCCTCGTATCGGGAGGATTTTATGGACCTGAGGTAATGGGACCCGATATCGCTGCTTGAACGGGGGCCGAATTGTAATGTTCAGCTCGCGACTAACCGATTTATACTATTGTAGCCGCTCTCGCTTAATTGCTAAAAGGGGTTAACGGAGTTCGCAATCGGTCCCGAATTGTACTGCTGTGCGTCCAGCCGCGCGCACAGGCAATCGGTTGATGCTACAGACGTCGGACGTTTTATTTGCAGGCCAACACGGAGGAAGTTTGGAACATCAGAAACCGGATTTTGAAGTGGGAATTATCGGGGGTGGGCCCGGAGGCGCTTCCATGGCCGCCTATCTCGCCAAGGCGGGGGTGAAATGCGTCGTTTTCGAGCGCGAACTCTTCCCGCGCCCTCATGTTGGGGAGTCGCTGGTGCCGTCGTCGACCAGGGTGTTCAACGAACTGGACTTCATCCCCGTGATGGAAGAGGCGAAATTTCCTCACAAGCTCGGCGCGGTCTGGACGGCCGACGAACAGGGAAAGGAATATTCCCACGATTGGGACGTACTAGGCCCCGAATCTCACGCGCATATTCGCTTTGAGGAACGCGCGCAACCGGGCGTCAACCAGATCTATACCTACCACGTCGACCGTGGCAAGTTCGATATGCTCCTTCTTAAGCACGCGCAGAAGCTCGGGGCTACCGTATATCAGGGAGTGAAGGTTTCGGGAGTCGACTTTTCGCGCGAGCAGCCGTCGGTTCGCTTCAATATGGGCCACCAGGAGATGGGTGTGAACGTTCGCATGGTGGTAGATGCGAGCGGACGCCACACGGTGCTCGGAAATCAGCTCAAGCTGAAGGTCCACGATAAGGTATTCGATCAGTATGCGATCCATACCTGGTTCAGGGGATTCGACCGGGAGTTGCTGACGAAATCGCGTGCGGAAGGCGATTACATTTACGTCCACTTCCTCCCGATCTCAAACAGCTGGGTGTGGCAGATCCCGATCACGGAAGACATCACAAGCATCGGCGTAGTAACGCAAAAGAAGAACTTCGCGAAATCGAAGCAGGGCAGGGAAGACTTCTTCTGGAACTGCCTTGAAACCCGGCCCCGCCTTTCCGACGCACTGCGGCGCGCCGAACAAGTGGGAACCTTTAAAGAAGAAGGCGACTATAGCTACGCGATGAAACAGCTCTGCGGCGACCGTTTCGTGATGGTGGGCGACGCCGGCCGTTTCGTCGATCCGATTTTTTCCACCGGCGTCAGCATCGCGCTCAACTCTTCGAGATTTGCGCACAAAGACATCCTCGGTGCGCTGGAAAGTAACGATTTCTCAAGAGCGAGTTTTTCGAATTTCGAGACGACAATCGCCCGCGGAACCAAGAACTGGTACGACTTTATCAGCGTTTATTATCGCCTTAACGTCCTTTTTACCTATTTCGTAACGGACCGACGATACCGGCTCGACGTACTGAAACTGCTGCAGGGAGACGTTTACGACGAGGCCCGGCCCGAAGTGCTCACGAAAATGATGAAAATGGTCTCGGAAGTGGAAAGCAACCCGGGGCACCAGTGGCATAAGCTCCTGGGAGATCTCACGTCTCATGCTTTTGAGCCGGGCGCGGAAGCGTCGGAGCCCGAACTCGTCGAGGTCGTTTAGATCGCCTCGTAACCCGGCGTTGCGAAACCGCGAATTCAGGCGCGCCCCATTGCATAGCATTGGCAGCGCCGGTGGTCCGAATGCCCCCCTGTCCGGCATATCAACTCGCTAACGCGGTACCATCCCCCTTCGTAATCCGCCTTGCCGAACCAACTTTGCAGGGCCGGCCTTGTCCGGAGACTATCTTTGCGGGGCAGTTCTCATTCGAAGGGTGCTTCACTCAAACGGTACCGTTTACTACCAAGTCAGCCAGGTAGTAGTGTTTTCGGATTATTGTGATTTGTCCGCCGCGGCTGCTACAAACGTTCTATAGGGTCGATAAGCGTTGTGAGTGGGTCCGCACATGCGCCGCTCTATGGATTCACGCGGGTCCGCAGCAAGAAGGCACGGAGAGGAAGCTTGGAACATCAAAAGCCGGATTTTGAAGTCGGAATTATCGGAGGCGGCCCGGGTGGGGCATCTCTCGCCGCATACCTCGCCAAAGCGGGTGTAAAGTGCATCGTTTTCGAGCGGGAACTATTTCCGCGTCCGCACGTCGGAGAGTCGCTTGTACCGTCGTCGACCCGAGTGTTCAATGACCTAGGTTTCCTCGAGCAGATGGAGTCGGCGAAATTCCCGCGTAAGTTCGGGGCCGTATGGACGGCGAACGAACAGGCGAGGCCGTACGCGGCCGAATGGGACGGTCTCGGCCCCGATTGCCACGCCGAAGTTCGATTTGAAGAGCGTGCGCAACCGGGCGTGCACAAGAATTACACGTACCATGTGGATCGCGGCAAGTTCGATCTTATGCTGCTCCAGCATGCGCATAAGCTCGGCGCCACAGTCTGTGAAGGCGTCAGGGTTTCCGGCGTCGATTTTTCGTCTCAGCAGCCCTCGGTGCGGTTCAACGTTGGCCCTAAGGAAATGGGAATCAACGTGCGCATGGTCGTGGACGCCAGCGGCCGACAGACGATGCTCGGCAATCAGCTCAAGCTGAAAGTCAAGGATCCGATGTTCGACCAGTTCGCCATCCACACCTGGTTTGGCGGTTTCGACCGGAACTCGCTGGCCAAATCGAGCGAGCAGGGTGACTACATCTACATCCATTTCCTGCCCATCTCGAACACCTGGGTCTGGCAAATTCCGATCACTGACGACATCACGAGCATCGGGGTGGTCACGCAGAAAGCCAACTTCGCCGGCTCGAAGCAGGACCGCGAGAAGTTTTTCTGGAGCGCTCTCGAAACGCGTCCGAGCCTGGCGGCGGCTCTGCGAAAGTCCGAACAAATCGGCAAGTTCAAGGAAGAAGGCGATTACAGCTACGCGATGAAACAGATCTGCGGCGATCGTTTCATGATGGTGGGAGACGCCGGGCGCTTTGTGGACCCGATATTCTCGACCGGCGTGAGCATCGCGCTGAACAGCTCCAGGTTCGCGCACAAGGATATTCTGGGCGCTCTGGAGCGAAACGATTTCTCGCGCGAGAGCTTTCAGAACTTCGAGAAGACGATCGGCCGGGGCACGAAAAACTGGTACGACTTCATCAACGTCTACTACCGGCTGAACGTCCTTTTCACGTATTTCATCACCGACCGCCGCTATCGCCTCGACGTGCTGAAACTGCTGCAGGGCGACGTCTACGACGAGGCACAGCCGGAAGTGCTCGCAAAAATGCGCGCCATGGTCTCCAAAGTCGAGCAGAACCCCAAACATCCCTGGCATGGACTGCTGAACGATCTCACGACTCACGCGTTTACGCCAGCCGCATCGATCACGGACCAAATGCTGGCCGATGTCGCAGGAATGGGCGAACGCGACGACGATTTGGTTGCCGTCTGAGTTGAGGTGGCGGATCATGTGGCTGCGCAGCGCCGCATGAACCCGTCGGCAACGCCTGCCGACGCCGGGCGCCCGGCCAGTTTGGACCACACCACGGCGAACACAGAGGCGATGCGTGTTCCATAGCGGGCTTTTTCTTTTCCAAATCGCGGTGATAGTGGGAGTTTCGCGCGCCGTCGCGTGGCTTTTCGGCAAGATCGGACAGCCTCAGGTAATCGGCGAAATGGTGGCCGGGGTTATGCTGGGCCCTACGCTCCTCGGTTTCTTCGCGCCGGATGCCTCGAGCGCTCTGTTTCCGCCGGAGTCGCTCGGATACCTGAATGCGCTGAGCCAGGCGGGCCTCGTGATATTCATTTTCCTCATCGGCGTCCGGGTGGACTTCGACGAGTTGCGCCACCAAAGCCGCGTCGCCGCAATCAGCAGCGCTGCCAGCGTGCTCCCGCCGTTTCTGATGGGAATCGCACTGGCGCCATACTTATTCCATCGCTACGGGAGCGGCAACCCAACCGCGTTTGCGCCGCTGATCGGCACTGCCATGAGCGTGACGGCGTTCCCCGTTCTGGCACGCATCCTCGCCGAGCGGAAAATGATCGGGACGCGCCTCGGGACTGTCGCTATCGCGTGCGCCGCGGCGAGCGACCTGTTCGCATGGATCTCACTGGCTGTGGTCGTCTCCATGACCGAACGCGGCAAGGGATCGCGGCCTTTCTGGCAGATGCTTGTCCTGATAGTTCTGTATGGGCTGGTGCTGTGGTGCGCCGGACGCCTGCTTCATTGGTGGGCGCGGCGTTTGCCGCCGGAGGGACTCAGGCTCGAAATGCTGGTTGCCTTTGTGGTAGCGGCGCTGCTTTCCGGCGCAGCCGGGGAATGGATCGGCATCCACGCCATGGTGGGCGCGTTTGCGGCGGGATTGATTACGCCGCGCGAATTTCGCGCGCAACTGATCGACAAGCTGGAGACCATCACGCTGGTCGTGCTGATTCCGTTGTTTTTTGCGCTTACGGGCATTCGGACGAATCTGATTTTCACTTCGGGCATCGGCGCGTATGGGGACCTGGCTCTCATAGTATTTATCGCGATCGCCGGAAAATGGGGCGGCACGCTGCTGGGAGCGCGGGCCGGCGGCATGGCGTGGCGCGACGCGTCTGAGTTGGGGGTCCTGATGAACGCGCGGGGACTGGTGGAGCTGATCGTCCTCAANNGCGCTGATGGAGCTGATCGTCCTCAATATCGGTCTCGAGAGCGGCATTCTGCCGCCGGCGGTGTTTTCCATGATGGTCTGCATGGCATTGTTTACGACGTTCATTACGTCGCCGCTGCTCACGTGGTTCGAGCCGAAGGCTGCGGCGCCACTTCGCGCGAACTGAAACAATGGCTTCTATGCCGGACGAGAATGAATCCCGCGACCGCGAGCAACCCGAACCATGGATGCGGGGAATGCCGGAGGGCGTGGATGCGGTTATTGGCCATCTTGTGCGAGCCGCGGAACAGATTCGCGAGGACGCGCAGGCGGCTCTCCGTGGCCTGACGGAGGCACAGCTATGGGCGAGGCCAATGGGAATGACATCCGCCGGCTTCCATGCGAAGCATTTGGCCGGCAGCACGGAACGTCTTTCGACGTATCTCGCGGGAAGGCAACTCACGCCGGAACAACTGGCCGCGATCCGTATGGAGGGCCAGGGAACCGAAACGGCGACCGATCTCCTCGCGTCAATTGAACTGGCAATCGGCAGTTACGAGACGACGCTGCGCAACCTGGACCCGAAAGATTTCGGCGAGGTGCGGGAGATCGGACGGAAGCGGTATCGGACTACAGCCGTCAGCGTGGCGATCCATATCGTCGAGCATGGTCAGCGGCATATCGGAGGGCTGATCGCCGCTGCGAAGCTGGCACGCGCCAGTTCCTGACGAAGGTGCGGCGAAGCGGAATTCGGAAGTCTCAGCCGACGGGTGAGGCTGGTCCATGGGTGTTTCCTGAAAGACGGGAGTTTGTTTGGCATCGATCGAACCACAGAAGGTGATTTCGGCTCTGGGCGGCCCTTTGGCTGTGGGGAAGATGGACGCCGAAGCGAAGGCGGAAGCTCTGGAGGGCTACCTTTCCGCTCAACTGGACACTTCCGAGTTCGCACGGCTCGGCGCGCCATCAAGACCGATGACGGTCGCCGAACTGGACGAACTGATCGACCAGCGGCCGATTCGCAGGGGCATCGGAACCCTGTTCGCGTCGGGCGGCACCAACCCGTTCGGCAATCGTCTGCCGACCGAACCCGTGAACGTGCCACGGCTGACGCCAATGCCTTCGCGTCCCACCCTGGCCGATTTCTTCAGACTGCGATTTGCGCCGGCGATGCATGTGCTCCAGAGCGCCGACAAAGCACTTACGGCCGGTTATCCCGAGGAGATCGTGCTCGCGTGTCTGCTGCACGACGTTGGCCAGGCGTTGATGAAGGCCGACCACGGCTGGTGANNGGGCGGCGCAGTTGTTCGAGCCATATGTTTCGGACCAAGTAACATTTGCGATCCGGTACCATCAGGCGCTGCGGTTCTATCCCGATCCGTCGGTCGGCTACGAGTATCCTCAGTTGTACAACCTCGTCTTCGGAACGGATTACACGCCGCCGCCCCATACTTTACTCGTTCGACCCGAATCACGTGGTGGAACTGGACAAATTCACCGATATCGTCGGCAGGCACTTCAAGCAACCAGAAGAGGGATTGTGCAACGACAACAGCGCAACGGCACATATGTGGCGGACGATCGCGAATCCGGACGCTCCGCTGTGAGGTGAAGCGCGGGGGTGGCGCGGTCACGCTTCTTCAACGGCACGAAGCAAACAGGCACGGCACGTCCGGAGTCTTGCCGGTCCGGGCTGTCTCCAGAGCTTCCTTCAGATACGGCGTCTTGATCCGGTCTTCAGGGTCGAGCGGCCCATGGTGCAGATCCGTGGCCATTTTCAGTTGCTCCGCTCCGGAAGCCGCATCGCCCGTCAGATATGAAACCGTGGCCAGATTGGCCCAGACTTCCCATGAGTTGGGATCCAGCCGCGCGGCTTCCTGAAGATACTTGCGGGAAATATCGTAAAAGAGCATCGGTGTCTTCATCACGTAAGTCGCATTTTCCAGCAGGAAACGGAGGCGCAGCGGGGACCCCGCGGTGGAATAGCCGACCTCGGCGAGGAACGGCTCAGGCGCGCAGCAACCGTCCGGGCCATTCGCCGCTGGCGGGAGGATATTTAACCTGACCATTTGCTCAATGAGCGCCTGGGCGGTGATCGATTCTCCGTACGGCGTGCCATGAACGTTGTCGACGAACATGTCGAAACCGGGCGGGCGGGTCTTCGCCCGTTCGTCGTAGATCTTGTCCAGGTCGAGGAGAGAAACGCCCGGAACTCCGCTGGCTACGCGGCGGATAATGGAATTCAACTCGCTTGAGGTGCGAATCGGCACGGGGTCCAGATCTCTTGCCTTCAGGAAAGAAATCCGCGCGTCTGAATTGCGCCCGGACGCGAGTTGAGATTTTCCGCGCAGGTAGTAGAGCATGGCGTCGTCGGGGTACCGCCTGAAGCCCTGCGAAATGGCTTCCTGCGCCTCCGCGCTCTTGCCTTCGCTCAGCAACTGCTGAATCCGGTAGACGGTGTCGGTGTAGCGCTGGTCCCGCCCCGTAAGCCGTTTGAAAATCGGTGGCCAGTCGGCAAGGTTGGAAGGCAGGGTGCCAACGACGAGTTTGACGTGACTCCTGGCGGCGGTCTGGACGATCTCGTTAAGTTCGTTCTCAAAGAGCGCGACTTTGTTCCGGAACGAAGCCGATTGCCTGTCGCGAGGCAAAACCTGGTCGGGCATGACAGTCGATTTCCGGTACTTCATCATGCCGGTCACGACGTTCTGGATGGCCCGCATAGTGGCGGAATGGCGCTCCAGGTTCTCGCGGATGCGGTCGAGCCGGCTGTCGGTATCCGGGCGGATGAATTCGTTGTGTCCGGTGATAACGACAATCAGGTCGGGCTGAGCGCCCATGGCGGTTCGGAAATGATTCAGCACATCGGCCGTGGTGGCGCCGGGGTAGCCGAAATTGTAGATCCCGATGTTACGTTCCGGATACAGGCGATGAATCCAATAGCGCAACTGGGCGACGAACGCGATCTCGGGAACGGGCACGCCGTATACCGTGGAGCCGCCGAGCACGATTACGCGGAATTCGGAAGCGGATTTGGCGGCCGGGAGCTGAGCCAGGAGCCTTTGATCGACGGTGGGCTGCTGCGGTTGAGCCTGGCCGGACTGCTTTGGGTGGACGGCCCGGGATTCCAGAAAGCGGCAGGTCAGTTCAACTGCCGCGAGTATGAAAAGGACGATGCCGAGGTTGACGGCGATTACGGTCAGGATGCGAGCCGATCCCGAGGCGTAGTTCGATTTTTGCGTGGATTCGTCGCCGGAAGATGCCATCGATGGTTGCCTTGAGCCAGTTTAGCGAACGCTTATGCGGTTCGCCGGGACACTGGCTTTAACAACTCTGGCGCATGCTTAGGCGAGCTTCGATCTCCCAGTCGCCGCGCGCCATCCGAAGCAACGTCAAGACGATCGTCAAGATGCAAGAAACCAGCCACACCATTGCGGTTGTGTCCCATGCTACTTTCAGGTTACTTCGCAAAGTCTTCCTAATCTTATAGCCGGATTTCCATTCCCAGACACGTCTGAGTGAAGCACCAACGAGCATCCGGTCGGGTGAGCGAGTTACAACCTTCGACCTAAGAATCTAAAGAAAACATAAATAGTGGATTCCAGCCAGAACTTACGATACTATGGCACATGTCTTCTGCCACATCCGGCGCGGCGGGCAGATTCTATCGCCCCGAACTCGATCTGTTACGCTTCTTCGCGTTCATGCTCGTGTTCGGCTATCATGTTTTGCCAGCCGGCGGTGGACTGAGTTTTCCGGCTATACTGAGGGGCGCCGGCGGATTCGGCGTGTCGGTGTTCTTTCTGCTCAGCGCCTATCTGATTACCGAGTTGCTGTTTCGCGAAAAGACAAGAACCGGCGCGGTCGATTTCAAAGCTTTCTACATCCGCCGCATCCTCCGCATCTGGCCGATCTATTTCTTATTCTTGCTCGCCGTAGCGGCAATCGGACTTCGCTTCAGCAGTTTGAGAATCCCGGCCCCCGCGCTTGCCGCCTACTTCCTGTTGGTGGGAAACTGGTACGGTTACCTTCCTTCGATAGCGGGACCTCTTTGGAGCATCGGTGTTGAAGAGCAGTTTTACCTGACCTGGCCCTTTGTAATGAGATCGGTTTCGAGGGTCTCTGTCATCTGGGTTTCTTTGGCGCTCTGGGCAGCCTCCCAGGGATCCGTACTTTGGCTTGGTTACCACAAAGCCATCATATATTCCAAAGTCTGGCCCAACTCATTCGTGCATCTTCAGTATTTCGCTCTCGGTGCCCTGCTGAGCGCCATTCTGAATGGCTCGCAGCCTCGCTTTAACGCAGTTGTCCGTTCAGCCATGATAGCGGTGGGTTTTTCACTTATACTGCTGGCTCGAGCCTTTATGGTCGTCGGCCACTCGATTCAGAAAGCGGACATCTGGCACACCTGTCCGGATTTTGCCTTGGCAGGGGTCGGGGCTGCGACCCTGTTCCTTGGCTTTCTCGGAATGCCTTGCCCGGAATTTGCCCGGCCGCTGGTAACGCTGGGGAAAATATCCTATGGACTGTACGTGTACGATCCAGCGTGTCTTTTCGCGACGTCGAAGTTGCTGCACACCCGTAAACCCGTGGCAACTTCCGTGTTGGCGCTGACGATGACTGTCGCAGTCGCATATGTCTCATACCGCTGGCTGGAGACGCCGTTCCTGCGTCTGAAAAAGCGCTTCACCTCCGTCAGATCGCGTGCCATTTAGTTCTCCGAAACAGACAGGCCCTACCGGTTGGAGAAGTCTCCGCTGCCTTCGACGACGTTCAGTTTGCGCTGGATCTCGAGCGCGGAACTGGTGGATTCCTTCACTATCGAATAAACAGGCCGGTTTCCACTCTGCTGCGACAACATGTAGATGTATTCGGAAAGAATGCCGAGAATCGTGCAGATGAAAAAAAACATGACCGCCATGGGCAGCGCGAGGGACACCCAGCCTTCCACCACGTGCTGCTTGAGCAGCGCGATCGCCAGCACGTAGACCGCGAACAGCAGACTGAGCGAACTGGCCACCATCGCCATCAACGTCAGCAAACGAAGCGGCCGGATCGAGCTTGCCAGCAGAATCGTGATGCCGGTAAGAATGTCAGTGGACCGCGTGCGGTCGCCAAAGCCCCCGCCGCGGCGGACGGGCGTGTATTCTACGGTCGCGACAGAATGAGACGCGAAAAACGGCAGAACCTTGAGCAGCAGATGACGGTCGTTATTCTGCGTGATGAAGGTAACGACGCGGCGGCTGTAAAGGCGTAAATCGGAAATGCCCGGGGGCACGCGCAGCCCGGTGGTCGCTTCGAATGCGCGGTAAAACAGCCGGTTGACGCCGGAGCGGACGCCTCGCTGGAATCGGTCCGCGCGCACCCCGCAAACCACTTCGGCGCCCTGTTGCGCCCTCTCCCAGAGCTGCGGGATCAGGCTGATGGGGTCGCGTTCACTATTGAGCGTGATGACGAAATCGCCGATGCTGTTGTCGAGCGCGGCAACCATCGCCACATCAAGGCCGCTGCGCCGGTTCAGGCAGTAAAGCTGGATGTTTTCCACCTTCTTCTGCAGTTCCTGCACGATCCGGACAGTATCGTCCCGCGAGGAGTCGTCCACCAGCACGATCTCATAGTGCCGAAACAATCCGCGAACCGTGCGATCGACCTCGCGGATATTCGCTTCGATGTGCTGCGCCGCATCGCACACAGGCATAACGATGGAAATGAATGTGTCGAAAGCCGCCGGGGGAGCGCTCATAGCCCGTCCGCCTGCAGTCGGTGGATCACGTCGTAGATGTTGTCGATTTTTCCGCCGAGAATGGAATAGACGGTGCCGGCCGATTCGCTTCGCTCCATCAGGATCGGGCGCCCGTCGTCGATTTCATTGCGCACGAGCAGCGTCTTGACTTCGAACAGCGAATCGACGACACGCGCGCGGGCGAGCGCCGGCAGATAGCGTTGGGCGTCTTTTAGCATGTGCCAGGCCTTCGTCTCCTTTGGATATGCCTTCATTACCTCATATGGATCGGGAGAATCCAAACCCGAGTCGATCCAGGAAGTATGAGGAGTATAACGCACATGCGAAAGCGTATGCAGCGAACGCGGCGGAAAAGGCATGGTGGAAAAGAACGATCCGCACATAACCGTAATGCCGAGGTCGCGGATTTCATCGGGCGGCTCGATCAGTGCCATCTCGGCGATTTCATGTTTCAGGATAGTCCGGCAATGCGGCTCGAGCCCCGGGATGTGTTTGAGCCCGGCGTACGTGCAATTGAAAATGTAGTTCGTTTCAACCTCGGCGCCTCCCGCGAGGAAAATGCGCCAGGCGGAGCCGTGCCGCTGCACGCGTTCTACCGCGCTGTTGAGGCTAACTTCGACGTTTGCTTCTTCGAGTTTCCGGCGCATGGTGTCGCGGAGGATGTCGCTGTTGAAGGCGTATTCGGTGACTTCGTAAACCGCTTCGATGAGCCTGGGATTGAACAGCTTTACGTGCTCGGGACGGGCGGGTTTGCACGGAGCGCCGATGATGCGGCAGAAGCGCTCGAACTGGCGCGCCGTGACTTTGCTCTGGTTCCGCGCAATCGGGTAAAGCTTGGTGAAGCTGCTGACGACGGCTTCGGGAAAGTCGCGAACGAAAGACTGAAAATTGACGCGGCTGCGGTAGGCAGTGTGGAGGCTGCGGGGATAATGGTAGCCGCCGTGAATTCTCGCCTGATTGCCGTAGGAGGCGTGGCGGAAGAGTTGGTCTTCGCGGTCGACCAGTAAGACCGACCCGAAGTGCGGCTTGAGGTAAGCGGCGATTGAGCAGCCGAAGAAGCCGCCGCCGATCACCACGGCGTCGAATTTCGTTTCACTCACGGCTGCGCCGCCGGAGTTACCGAGGCCGTGGGCGGGGCAGGATTCAAAATCTTTTCAGCCTTCATTAACCGATATAGCAAGGGGGGGCCAGTTTCAGGCCCTACGCAACCATCATACGTTTGCCTCGGGAGCGCACGAGCCGCCGGACTCGGTGCCACACATGGGAGAAACCACCCGTTCAGCCGCTTTCCGCGGCGTAACTTGTGCGTGTCCCTCATGGCGCGCCACCTTGGCCGCGCGCGTTACGCCCGGACGGTGCAAATGCGATATCCTGTAACCCATGAAGCGTACCCTATTTCTGATTTCCGTAGTTTCCGTATTCGCCGCTCTCTTGAGCGCCCAGGACGATGCCGCCTATATGACGGCGATGAAGACCGTGAACCCGGCTGTCCGCGCCGTGAACCCGGCGATCACAGCCAAAGACAACGCCGCTGTAGCCGCCGCGGCCAAGACGCTGGTGGACGCGTTCACCACGATTAACGCCTACTGGACGGCGAAGAAGACCGACGACGCCATCGGATTTTCAGCGACCGCGAAGGCGGCGGCGTCCGATCTCGCATCGGCAACCGATTCCGACGCGCAGACCGCCGCGCTGAAGAAACTGCAGGGAACCTGCCAGCCTTGCCATGCAGCACATCGCGGCGGCATGCCCCCGACCTTCCAGATTAAATAGATTTCCGCACGGGCGGATTGCGCATCAGGAACGCATTCCGCCCGTGCACATCAGAATCTCCCCCGTCACGAAATCGCTGAGTGGCGAACACAGGAAGAGCACGGCTCCGGCGGCCTCTTCCACAGTTCCCACACGGCCGAGTGGGCTTGCGCCCGCGATGTAATCCAGCACGGATTGCCGTACCCCCGCCTGTATTTGCCGGCCTTTCACTTCGATCTTCGAATCCTCCGTCCACGCCTGCGTGAGCCGCGTGCCAATCAGGCCGAACCCCACGGCGTTCACGTTCACGTTGTACCGGCCCCATTCTTTCGCCATGGTGCGGGTGAGGCCGATGACGGCTGCCTTGCCCGAAGAATAACCGGCCTGCCCGGCGCCGCCGTCCGTGGCGGCGACCGACGTTATGTTCACCACTTTGCGCGCCACGCGGCGACCCTCGGCAGCCTCGCGCTTTGCCATATCGCGGATGAAGCCCGACGCGGCGCGCAAAATGCGAAACGGCGCAGCGGCGTGTACGTCAAGCATTGCCTGGAACTGCTCGTCGGTGGTTTTCTGGATAACGCTGTCCCATGTGTATCCGGCGTTGTTCACGATGATGTCGAGGCCGCCGAGCCCGGAGACGGTCTGGTCGACCAGAGTCTGCGGAAAGGCTGGATCGGTCACGTCGCCGGCCAGCTGGGAGCAGTTGGCGGGTAGGAGCGCCAGGGTTTGCGCGAGTGGCGCGGGGTCCAGATCGTTAACCATGACGGCGGCCCCGGCTGCGGCCAATTGTTGCGCGATCGCGCGGCCTATGCCCCTGCCTGCCCCCGTTACCAGCGCAGCTTTCGAGTTCAGCGTGAACATGACTTCAATAGTATCGCCGCCGTACCGCAGCTACTGATAGGCGGGGACGACCCTGTCGCCATCGTGGATTGTCAGGTCGGACGGCAGCATGACGGCATCGCCATCGCTCAGACCTCCCGTCACTTCCACTCGCAATGCATCCGACGCGCCCGTTGTAATGTTCACCCATTTGACGGCGCCATCCTTCTGCAGCGCATAGACGCCCGTACCGCGTTCGCGCCGCACGGCCGTTTTCGGAATCGTGAGCGCGTTGTCCACAACCTGAGTCAGGATAAATGCGTTCACGTTGGTGCCGGGGATCAGATCGTGGTCGTGGTTTTGAACGGTGCAGAGCACCTCGCCAACCTGACGCGCGCCGAGCGCGACCACCTGCGTTGGCCGCTTCTCCACCGTGCCTGTCCATTCTCTGCCCGGAAGCGCGTCCCACGTAATTCGCACCGGCTGGCCGATGGCGACGCGCCCGAGTTCCGGTTCATCCACGTAGACGCGCACGCGGACCGGGTCCGGCTTTCCGATCGACCCCACCAGATCGCCGGGGTGAAGGTAGCTTCCGGCGCGCGCCGGCAAATCGTAAACGACTCCCGACATCGGGGCTGTAATCGTGTTCTGCGCGATGCGCGACTTCGCCAAAGCCACGGCGGATTCCGCCTCGCGGATTCGGGCCTGCGCGCTATCGATATCGCCCTTGTTGACGAGAACCGGGCGGCGCTTCTCGAACGCCTGAATCTGGGCGTCGAATTCGCTCACGGCGTTTTGCGCCTCACGCAGTTCGAAGGCGGTGGCGGCCTGCTTCTTCACCAGGCGATCGAGAGCTTCGACATTGGCTGCCGCATCTTCGCGCCGCTTGCGCAGGACGGCGATGTTGCCATCGATCTCGGCAAGTTCGGCAGTGCGGCCACCGGCGGCTAAGGTGCTGAGCTCGGCGCGGGCCTGCGCGACGCGGGCTTCGGCGGAGTGCAACTCGTCTTCGAGACCGGGCTGGCTGAGTTCGGCGATGGTTTGCCCTTTAGTCACCATATCGCCCTGACGGATGAAGAGGCGCTGGATAAGGCCCTGCACATCGGCGCGAACTTCGGTGTATTCTTCCGGTTCCACCTTGCCGTTGGTGGAGAGGTTGTTGGAGATTTTCTCGCGCGCCGTCGTGGCGAAGGGCAGGGAAGGCGGAGTGGACTTGAAGCGGTAAATCCAGTAGCCGCCCGCGAGCACCGTAAGAAGCAGGACCGCGAGGACGATCTTCTTCAACGCGCCGCCGCCCTTTCGCCGGAGCGGAGGGCGTTGCCGGCCGGAGTTGCGCAGTACTGGAACAAAAGTTGCCACTCGGCGAGCTGGACGCGTTTGGCCAGATCGTCCTGCTTTTCGCGCGCCGAGGTTTCGCAGAAGCGGATGAATGCGAATGGGTCCCATTCGCCGCCCGCGCCGTAGCCGAGTTGGGCGGCATTGCGGGCCAGCGGCGCGTACACGGGGTGAGCGGGGACGCGGTGGAACCAATATGCGGCGTTGTATCCGTCGCCTTCCATGCGATGCATGATGCCGTGCCAGTACGCGCCGTCGATGGTGGCAAAACGATGAAGAAGATCGTGGGACTCTTTGAGGCACGAGAAGTACAGAAAAAGGCCGCTGAGCGCGGCTTCGGGATCGCGCGCGCCAGGGAACAATTCCCGGGCGTCGGCCTTCAGCAACTGCCGGCGCACGGTTTCGGACTCGCACTTACGCGGAAAGAGTTCCATCGGACGCGCGCCACGGCCATCGAGCGCAAGGATGTCAGCAACCGCCGGGCTGTAGCTGTCGGAGTGAAAAGTCAACAATACCAGGATATCCGATGCGCGGGTTTGCATGAAAAGGGAATGGAAGAGAATGGAAGTGCGATTGTCCGATTCTCGGTTGGTCTTGTCCGCACGCCCGAAACTCGGCGGGTCCACAGGGACCTTTTCCGGTGTCCTCGATCTCACTGAGCTTTTCCCCATCGATCTGGCCTTCGGAAGCGATTTCGTCTTTGCCTCCCGGCGGTGCGGCGTCATACAATAAATGTTTCATGCCAGTCTTCCGGATACACCGAATGAAGGACGCGCCGAGACAACAGTTCCGGAGCGCCGCGCACGTATCGGGCGCGGCGAACGTCAAGCCGAAGGATTACGAAGCGGCGGCGGAGATCGCAGCCGACAACGAGTATGCGGCGTGGGCGCTTATGCGGAACAGCGATCAGCCGCTGAACGTCGGCGACCTTCTCGAACTCGAAGGCCGGCTGCGCATCTGCAAGTACGTCGGATTCGAAGAGGCGCGCTGGTTTGTGCCGGAGCCTCATCCGCAAACGTCTTTGCCAGCGCCGCTGTCCGGTACACCGCCCGCCCCTCCCGCTGCCAACGCTCCTCCGGTTGGGGAGCGGCAGGCTCCACAGGCGCAGGTGTAGGGAATATTTTATGCGTTCCCGGCTTGGCGACGACATCGACGATTTTTGCGTGAAGTGCAAGCGGGTGATGAACCATCTCATCGTTTCGCTGCTCAACGACCAGCCGGCGAAGGTTCGCTGCCGCACCTGCCACGGCGACCACGATTTCCGCCATGAGCAGGCGCCCCCTCCGAAGGTGGATGCGCGCAAGGCCGCGTTGATTCAGCAAGCGCTGGAGAAGGCNNATACAAATGACTATTTTCGTAACCGGCGGCGCCGGGTTTATCGGCTCGGAGTTCATCCGGCAAATCGTCGGAACGGCCCGCATCATTAACTTCGACAAGCTGACTTACGCAGGCAACCTCGATAATCTGAAAGAGGCCGCGAAGGATCCCGATTATTCGCTGGCAGTGGGTGATGTTTGCGACCCGCAGGCGCTGGAAGCCGCGATGCCCGAGGACTGCGATGCGGTGGTTCATTTTGCCGCCGAATCCCATGTGGACCGGAGCATTGTTGGGGCGGCGGAATTCGTCCGCACCAACGTCCTGGGAACACAGATGATGCTGGAAGTTGCCCGACTGCGGCGCGTCAAGCGTTTTCTTCACATTTCGACCGACGAAGTGGGCGGCGACATGCCGCCGGACGGCTGGTTTAAAGAATGCGATCCGCTCGAGGCCAGCAGCCCATACGCAGCCAGCAAGGGCGCCGCCGAGTTGTTCGTCCGCGCGGCCGCCCGCACGTTCGGCATGAACACTCTGATAACCCGCACCAGCAACAACTACGGGCCGTATCAGTTCCCGGAAAAGCTTTTGCCGCTGGCGATTTCCAATGTGCTCGAAGACAGGCCGATTCCGGTTTATGGAGATGGCTTGCAGGTGCGCGACTGGGTCCACGTCACTGACAATTGCCGTGCCCTGCGGGCCGTGCTGGAACATGGCCGCCCGGGCGAGACGTATCACATCGGCGGAGGGAACCCTCTGCCGAATATCGAAGTGCTGCGAACGCTGCTGAAGATCCTGGGCAAGCCCGAGTCGCTCATGACCAGAGTGACGGATCGGCCGGGTCACGACCGCCGGTATGCGGTCGATTTCACGAAGACCACACGGGAACTGGGATGGCGGCCGGAGATCTCGTTTTCCGATGGCCTGGCGCAGACGATCCGCTGGTATCAGGACAACGCGGAATGGGTCCGGCGCTGCCGCAGCGGCGAATACCGGAAGTATTACGAGGAGATGTACGGGGATCGCGAGGCTACGGCAAAGGCGCTATGAAGAGAGCCCTTCTTCCTGTGACGCTTTCGCTGATAGGTTTGGCGGGCTGCGGTTCCACTCCCGAACCCGCGGCTCCTGCAAAGCCAGTTGCGGCACCCGCGCCAAAGGAAGTTCCCGATCATACGAGCTTGTTTCCGGACAAGGGAAAAGTTGCGACGCGCATCGTGCCGGACCATATTCTGGATATGAAGAAGCTGCCTGGCGGGTCGGTTGCGGACTACGACGTGAAGGGAACGAAGTATCAGATGTTCATCGTCGACGCGGACTCCAATCAGAATGCCGCGTTCATGATGCTCGATATGAGAGACGAGATGCAGAGTAAGCCCGAGTACATCGCCTATATGGGCGGTTACTTCGGAAGCTATGGCGATAAGCCCTTCTATTGCTTTGCGAAACTTCACTATCTGGCCGGCGTGGTTGGGCTGCCGAAGGCGAAGGCCGATCCGCTCATGCGGGACTTAGCCGCGCAGTTGCATTAAAGGTGGGGGGCAGGCGGTTTCGCCTGCCCCACGGGGCTGCCAAACTCTACGCGAAACACTTCTTAATGAACTCGTAGCACTTCGTCACTTCGATGACGCTGTCCGAACCCGCAGGCGTCTGGTATTCAAATTCGATGTTAGCCGGGAACTTGTACTTATTCTTCTTCATGAGGAGCAGAACGTCCCTGATCGGAGTCTGCCCCGTTCCCCACACAACATTCGCGGAGTTGTAGCACTTATCCGGCTTCATCCGGTCCTTGAGGTGGATGTTAGTGATCCGGTCGTGCACTTCCGGAATAAAGGTCAGAGGATCGAAACCGGCGGCGGTGAAGTGGCCGATATCGAGATTCACGCCGATGTACTTGCTGAACGACATGATCTTCTTAAACGTTTCCGGCGTGGCGAACTGCTCGTCGTCGAATATGTCCGCATGTCCGTGGCCACCCCACATGATCTTGTACTTATCCGCAAACGGCGCGACGCGCTTCGCAACCGCCACCGTGGCGCTGCATGAGATCGCCCGCACGCCAAGATCGCGCGCCATCTGGAACGCGTATTCGATCTCGTCGTCCTTTGTGTTGAGGTTCATGTTGTAGCAAAGGATCTGGACGTCGACGCCGACGTCATTGAATTTCTGCCGCAAGCCTTTCCAGGTGGACGCCTTGGCCGCCATTCTCCAATCGGCAATGGCCTTTTGCGCCGCTTCCTGCTCCGGAGTCATTGCGCGTCCGCCACCACCGCCGAATCCGCCGCCCCGCGCCGGCGCCTGGCCCGACTTGGCGAGCGAATCCTGACCGGACGGGCTGTTGGCGGGGCATCCGTTCGGAGCCAGTGCCGCGTTTCCGCCGCCACGCCCGCCGAATCCGCCACCACCGCTGCCGCCACGCCCGCCGCCGCGTCCGCCACTACCTCCGCGTCCGCCGCCGGGGCCACCAAATCCACCGCCGCCGCCCGCGGACGGCATTCCCGCAATGATCTCGGCATCACCCGACATCAGTTCGACCTCGCTGAGCCCGATTTTCTGAATGACGGATGGAAGATCCTTCTTGTCGACGCCTTGCCGGAAGCTATAGGTAATGACGCCGATCTGAACGCCGTCGATCTTTGAACTCTGCGCGGCCAGCCCGACACCGGGAATGGACAAACCTGCCGCGGCCGGCACCGAGGCCATTGCAAGCTTTCCGAAGTCTCTTCTTGTAAATTCCATAACTACCCCTGGGTGGAAAATATCCATGCCGATTATACAGGAAGGCGTTTTCGTCATCCGTGTGCCCACACAAGGGGCTGACAAAACGGGGCCTTGCACAGGTCCGACGTTGGAAGCGTATCGGCGTACATTTTCAGGCTGCAGGCGGATGCGGTGCACCCTACCGCGTTAGCCCTTGACCCGTTTCTCCTGCCCCTGCCAGAAAGGCTCCCGAAGTTCTCGTTTGAGAATCTTTCCCGTGCCGCCTTTGGGTAAAGCCCCGGTTCGGATAAAGTATCGGTGCGGAATCTTGAATTTGGCAAGGCGCTCGGCGAGAAACGCGCGGAGCTCCGCTTCCGCCAGTTCCACTCCGGGCTTCGTCGCCACGAACGCGACGGGAACTTCGCCCCAGCGTTCGTCGGGGGCGCTGACCACCGCCGTTTCGGCTACCCCGGCATGGAGCGCAATCGCTTTCTCGACTTCAATCGAAGAAATGTTCTCGCCGCCACTGATGATGATGTCCTTCTTGCGGTCGACGATGTTTATGTAGCTTTCGTCGTCCCAGACGGCCATGTCTCCGGTATGAAGCCAGCCTTGCGTTATCACCGCGGCTGTCGCCTCGGGTTCGCGATAATAGCCATCCATCACCATGTCGCCGCGAACGACGATTTCTCCGACCGTAGTCCTGTCTCGCGGAACGTCGCGCATGGCCCCGTCCACCACCCGAACGTCGGCGCCGATTACAGACCATCCGGCCACAGATTGACGTTCCCAGCGGTCCTCGTCGCCGGCGTAAACGATCGTGGACTTACGGCGGGAACTGCTCACTACCGGGCTGGTTTCCGTCAGACCGTAGCCAACGAGGGTCTCGCAGTTGAAGGCTGTCTCCAGCTTTTCGACGATGGCCGACGACGCGGCCGCGCCCCCGATAAATATCTGTTTCATGGACGAAAGGTCGAAGGCGTCTCGGCCTTCAAACGCAAGCAGGGCATTGGCCATGGTCGGCACAATCGACATGGACGTGGCGCGCTCGTTCTGAATCAGGCGGCACACGCCGGCCGGATCGAAACGGCGAACCATGACTTGCTTCACACCCAGCATGGTGGAAGTCTGCGGCCGCCCCCAGCCGTTGGCGTGGAACAGCGGAATCGTGTGGAGTTCGACGCCCGTCGGGTCGAGGCCCATGCTGCAGATGCAGCTCAGCGCATGCATGTAGACGGTGCGGTGGGACAGCATGACGCCTTTCGGCGTGCCCGTGCTGCCGCTGGTGTAAAACACTTCGGCGATGGCATTTTCGTCGTACGAAGAGATATCCGGCCGCACGGGTTCGCCTTGCGCGATAAAAGCTTCGTAATCGATATCGACATTCACCGCGCGGATTCCCGGCAGAATCGCGCAAAGGTTCTCGGCCGTCGCCGAAAAGTCGGCTTCATAAAAGAGGAACCTCGGCTCCGCGTGGCGGATGATCGCGGATAGTTCGACCTGCGTCAAACGAACGTTCAGCGGCATCGCGATGGCGCGGGCTTGCGGCGCGCCGTAATACCCTTCGAGGAGCTTATGGGTGTTATAGCTGAGCCAGGCCACGCGGTCTCCGGGCTGAACGCCGTTTTGCGCGAGCGCCGAAGCAAGGCGCGCGCAACGGTCGGCCATCTCGGCGTAAGTGAATCGTTTTTCGCCGCACACGACGCCGATCTTCGGTCCGAACAGGTCGGCGGCGGTTTCGAGACATCTCAGGGGCGTAAGCGGGATGTTCATATCGTTGGCCTCCGGAGCCCGCCCGCATCACTCAATACGTACGCTGCGTGGCGCTTCTTAAGATTCTACATGCCGGAGACGCCTGATTCCGGCGGATATAACCTGCTCCGGCACAGGACATTTGGCTGGCGAGGGAAAACGTAGGGGAGCGCGTGAGATATCGCAAGCGAGTCTGGTGCGAGGAAAGGCGTCTGATCCCGGCTCCGCAATAAAACGGCAATAAAATGCGAATCAGCCCGGCCGGAAGATCTGCTTTAAGATCTTCCGGCCGGACTGTGAAGCGTAC